>NZ_JBJDNI010000004.1:0-225165 GCF_044900545.1 Scandinavium sp. NPDC088450
TGAGGCGAATGAATATAGTTAATGCGCTGAAATTATTAGGGAAAGAGTACAGTAATATGGTCACAGGCGAATGACCATATTACTGGGGATCCCTCTCCCTGAGGGAGAGGGTTAGGGAGAGGGGGAAATGCGGAGACTTACGCCAACGCTTTACTGATCTTCTCGAACAGATCGCCAGAGAGATTCTCCAGTCCTTTTAACTGTTCCAGCGCTGCACGCATTTTCTCCTGACGCTTCGCATCGTAACGCTTCAGGCGAATCAGCGGCTCAATCAAGCGTGACGCCACCTGCGGGTTACGGCTGTTAAGCTCAGTCAGCATTTCTGCCAGGAACTGATAACCGCTGCCGTCTTCCGCGTGGAACGCCGCCGGGTTGCTCATCGCAAAAGCACCAATCAGCGAACGAATGCGGTTCGGGTTGCTCAAGGTGAATGAACGGTGTTTCAGCAGGCTACGAACGGTTTCAAGCACGTTATCTGCCGGGCTGGTGGATTGCAGGATAAACCATTTATCCATCACCAGACCGTCGTGATGCCATTTGTCGTCATACTCTTGCATCAGCGCATCACGGCACGGCAGTTGTGCAGCCACGGCGGCGGCCAGAGCGGCCAGCGCATCGGTCATGTTATCCGCATTGTGATACTGCAGGCTCACCAGTTTGTCCGCTAGCTCTACATCGCCAAACGCCAGATAACGCAGGCAGGTATTGCGCAGAGAACGCTTGCCGATGTCGGCATGTTCTACGCGGTATGCGTCGAGTTTATTGGCGTTGTACACAGCAAGGAATTCATCAGCCAGTTCAGTGGCCAGCGTGCGGGTCAGTGCTTCACGCACAGTAGCAATCGCCACCGGGTCAATGGTCTCAAACAGCTCGGCGATTTCGTTCACTGAAGGCAGCGTCAGAATTTCTGCCGCCAGAGCAGGATCAATTTTCTCATCCAGCAAGATCGCACGGAACGCATCGGCAACGTGAACTGGCAGAGAAAGCGGTTGATGCTGCTGATGACGAGCGACGTTCAGCTTGATATACGTCGCCAGCAGGCTCTGTGCCGCATCCCAACGGGAGAAATCGTTGCGTGCGTGACGCATCAGGAACGTCAGTTGCTGATCGCTCCATTTATATTCCAGCTTCACTGGCGCAGAAAACTCGCGCAGCAGAGAAGGCACGGGCTGGAAATAGACATTATCAAAGATAAACGTCTGCTCCGCCTGGGTCACGTTCAGGACGTTATGCACCGGATGGCCGCCTTTCTGCAGCGGGATCACTTTGCCTTCGTTGTCATACAGTTCAATGTCGAACGGAATGTGCAGCGGCTGTTTTTCCTGCTGTTCAGACGTTGGCGGTGTGTGCTGCTTGATGGTCAGCGTGTACTGCTCGGTTTCCGGGTTGTAATCGTCATGAACAGCCACAACCGGCGTGCCGGATTGGCTGTACCAGCGGCGGAAATGGGAGAGATCGACGTTAGACGCATCTTCCATCGCCTGCACGAAATCGTCGCAGGTCGCGGCGCTGCCATCATGGCGTTCGAAATAGAGCTGCATCCCTTTCTGGAAATTCTCTTCCCCCAGCAGCGTGTGCAGCATGCGGATCACTTCTGAACCCTTCTCATACACCGTCAGGGTGTAGAAGTTGTTCATTTCGATAACCATGTCCGGGCGAATCGGGTGTGCCATTGGGCTCGCATCTTCCGCAAACTGCATACCGCGCATGGTACGCACGTTGCTGATGCGGTTAACCGCGCGTGACCCCAGGTCGGAGCTGAACTCCTGATCGCGGAACACGGTCAGGCCTTCTTTCAGGCTCAACTGGAACCAGTCGCGGCAGGTCACGCGGTTCCCGGTCCAGTTGTGGAAATATTCGTGACCAATCACTCGTTCAATGTCGAGATAGTCTTTGTCAGTCGCGGTATCGGTACGCGCCAGCACGTATTTGGAGTTAAAGACGTTGAGGCCTTTGTTCTCCATCGCACCCATGTTGAAGAAATCGACGGCGACGATCATATAGATGTCGAGATCGTATTCGAGGCCGAAACGATCTTCGTCCCACTTCATGGAATTTTTCAGCGAGGTCATCGCCCATGGCGCACGATCGAGGTTGCCACGATCGACATACAGTTCCAGTGCCACTTCACGGCCAGAACGCGTCGTATAGGTATCGCTCAACACATCGAAATCACCGGCTACCAGCGCAAACAGGTAGCACGGTTTTGGGAACGGGTCCTGCCACTGCATCCAGTGACGGCCATTTTCCAGTTCGCCCTGCCCTACGCGGTTGCCGTTAGAAAGCAGGAACGGATATTTGGTTTTATCGGCGATGATTTTAGTGGTAAAACGCGCCAGCACATCCGGGCGATCAAGATACCAGGTGATGTGGCGGAACCCTTCGGCTTCGCACTGAGTGCAAAGCGCTTCGCCTGACTGGTACAGCCCTTCCAGCGCAGTGTTTGCCGCTGGGCTGATTTCGTTAACGATGCGCAGCGTAAAACGCTCCGGCAGACCGTTAATCACCAGTTGATTGTCTTCTTCTTTATAGTCACTCCACGGCTGATCATTCACGTGAAGCGAAACCAGCGTTAACTCTTCACCATTGAGGCGCAGTGGCGTGGCAGACGCAGCGTGACGCGAAACCTGGCTCACGGCAGTCACGACGGTTTTTGCGGCATCCAGGTCAAAGGTCAGGTCGATATCGCTGATCAGGTATTCCGGCGCACGGTAGTCGTGGCGGTATTTGGCTTGGGGCTGTTGTGTCATAAAAAACCTTTAGCATCTTTTGTAAAGTATCGTCCTCAGTCTATTCCTGTTGTCACCTTCACGCTACGCAGAATGTTCATCTTTTCAGTGGCAAACACGCAAATTGCTACATTTTGATAACAGGCGGCACGATTTGCCCTTCACCCGGTTACGCCCTTGTGGTGTGATCGGGGTTCAATAAATCGATAAACAAGGTATACTCCTGCGGTTTCAGCCGTTGTTTATTGTACTAAACGCTCCTTTATGAGGATGCTATTGCGCACCATGACACCATTCGCTTCCCCTGTTCTGCAGACTCTGCTGGATACAGATGCTTATAAGCTGCACATGCAGCAGGCCGTTTTCCATCATTATTATGATGTGCAAGTGGCTGCAGAATTTCGCTGCCGCGGTGACGATTTGCTCGGTATTTATGCCGAAGACATTCGTGAACAAGTCGAAGCGATGCAATCGCTCCGGCTCCAGGACGACGAGTTCCAGTGGCTGTCCGGGCTGCCTTTCTTCAAAGAAGACTACCTCGAGTGGCTTCGCGAGTTTCGCTATAACCCACAGCAGGTCACGGTCACCAATGACAACGGCAAGCTGAACATCCGCCTTGAAGGCCCGTGGCGTGAAGTGATCATGTGGGAAGTCCCGCTGTTAGCTGTTATCAGCGAGCTGGTGCATCGCTACCGTTCACCGGAAGCCAGCGTGCAGATTGCGCTTGACCATCTTGAACACAAACTGGCTGATTTCGCGCAGTTAACGGCTGGGATGGACATGTCCGGCTTCCGTCTGATGGATTTCGGTACTCGCCGTCGTTTCTCGCGTGAAGTCCAGCAGGCTATCGTTGAGCGTTTGCAGCAGGAGCCATGGTTTATAGGCACCAGCAATTACGATCTAGCGCGTCGCCTGTCACTCACACCGATGGGCACGCAGGCGCACGAATGGTTCCAGGCGCATCAGCAAATTAGCCCGGATCTGGCGACCAGCCAGCGAGTGGCGTTAGCGGCATGGCTTGATGAATATCCGGATCAGTTGGGTATCGCGTTAACCGATTGCATCACCATGGATGCCTTCCTGCGTGATTTCGGCCCCGAGTTTGCTGAGCGTTATCAGGGCCTGCGCCACGATTCCGGCGATCCGGTTGAGTGGGGTGAAAAGGCCATTGCTCATTATAAGAAGCTGGGTATCGACCCGATGAGCAAAGTGCTGGTGTTCTCCGATAACCTGGATTTGAATAAGGCGGTTGAGCTGTATCGCCACTTCTCTTCCCGAGTGAACCTGAGCTTTGGTATTGGCACGCGTTTGACGTGTGATATCCCGCAGGTGAAACCGCTGAATATCGTTATCAAACTGGTGGAATGTAACGGCAAGCCGGTGGCGAAACTCTCCGACAGCCCAGGTAAAACCATCTGCCATGACAAAGCCTTCGTGCGGGCTTTGCGTAAAGCCTTCGACCTGCCTCAGGTCAAAAAGGCCAGCTAAACGACAAAAGGGAGCCTTCACGGCTCCCTTGTCGCTACTAATTACTGCTTTCTTCCCGTCTCGCTGCGAAATTTTCTTGTCAGTACAAAGATGACAGGTAACATAGGTGTCCCCCCTTGATAGAGGGGGCGAAATGAAAACCTTATTCCGGACTACTAACAGAGAGATAACTATGAGCGTTGTGCCTGTAGCCGACGTACTCCAGGGCCGCGTAGCCGTTGACAGCGAAGTCACCGTGCGCGGATGGGTGCGTACCCGTCGAGATTCTAAAGCTGGCTTTTCCTTCCTCGCCGTCTATGACGGTTCCTGCTTTGATCCAGTACAGGCCGTCATCAATAATTCTCTGCCGAATTACAATCAGGAAGTCCTGCGCCTGACCACGGGCTGTTCCGTTATTGTCACTGGTAAAGTGGTGGCTTCTCAGGGTCAGGGTCAGAGCTTCGAAATTCAGGCGACGAACATTGAAGTCACCGGCTGGGTTGAAGATCCTGATACGTACCCGATGGCGGCTAAACGTCACAGCATCGAGTATCTGCGTGAAGTGGCTCACCTGCGCCCGCGCACCAACCTGATCGGTGCCGTTGCTCGCGTACGCCACACACTGGCTCAGGCGCTGCATCGCTTCTTCCACGAAGAAGGCTTCTTCTGGGTTTCCACTCCACTTATCACCGCATCTGATACCGAAGGTGCTGGTGAGATGTTCCGTGTTTCCACCCTGGATCTGGAAAACCTGCCTCGCAACGATCAGGGCAAAATTGATTACGACAAAGACTTCTTTGGTCGCGAATCTTTCCTGACCGTTTCTGGCCAGCTGAACGCTGAAACGTATGCCTGTGCGCTGTCTAAGGTGTATACCTTTGGCCCAACGTTCCGTGCTGAAAACTCCAACACCAGCCGCCATCTGGCGGAATTCTGGATGCTGGAGCCGGAAGTGGCCTTCGCCGATCTGGAAGACAACGCCGCGCTGGCTGAAGCCATGCTCAAATATGCTTTCAATGCCGTGCTCACAGAGCGTGCGGATGACATGAAGTTCTTTGCTGAGCGTGTTGATAAAGAAGCCATCACCCGCCTTGAGCAATTCGTGAAAGCCGATTTTGCCCAGGTGGACTACACCGACGCGATCACCATCCTGGAAAACTGCGGTCAGACCTTCGAGAACCCTGTGTTCTGGGGCGTTGACCTCTCTTCCGAGCACGAACGCTATCTGGCCGAGAAACACTTCAAAGCGCCAGTGGTCGTGAAAAACTACCCGAAAGACATTAAGGCCTTCTATATGCGCCTTAACGATGACGGCAAGACCGTTGCTGCAATGGACGTTCTGGCGCCGGGTATTGGTGAGATCATCGGCGGCTCTCAGCGTGAAGAGCGTCTGGATGTGCTGGATGCTCGTCTGGCTGAAATGGGTCTCAACAAAGAAGACTATGGCTGGTATCGTGATCTGCGCCGCTATGGCACTGTGCCACATTCCGGTTTCGGTCTTGGTTTTGAACGCCTGATTGCTTACGTGACCGGCGTGCAAAACGTTCGTGACGTGATTCCTTTCCCACGTACTCCACGTAACGCCAGTTTCTAATTTAAGAAACACAAAAAGCCAGCAGCTCTCCTGCTGGCTTTTTTTGTCTTTGTCAGAATTTGTTAGTTAATTTCTACAAACATAAACATCAACCCCTTCCCTTAAGCGAAATGTTACACCCCGTGTCCTGAAATACTTCCGCACAAAATCTCACCAACACTTCTCTTGCACTTAAGGATTACCTTAGCGCTTAGCATACAAACTGAGCACCAGCAACGCGCACGAAAAGCTAACTTTGGCGCATAAGAAAAAGCGAGATGAGAAGCATTCTTAGATAAGAAAAGACGTTATTTAAATTAATAATAAGCTTTTCATATAGATAGATAAGGAGTTGTTGATTAATTCAGCGGTGACTCAGGAAATTTGAGATGCTTCACAAAGTTCCCGAATTTACACATTTATTTACACATTATTTCTTTTTGTAACTTATTTACGATATTTGTAGCACTTTCAGGCTAGCGAAACGTTGTCATGAATGGAAATATGCCTCTCAGACACAGAAAGACACCAAACTCTCATCAATAGTTCCGTAAATTTTTATTGACGAAACTTATTGGCGGCAGTGGCAAGTGTCCATAAAAAACCTAATGAGGGTAATAAATAATGATGAAGCGCAATATCCTGGCAGTGGTTATCCCTGCCCTGTTGGCAGCTGGTGCGGCAAACGCAGCAGAAATCTATAACAAAAATGCCAACAAATTGGACTTTTACGGTAAAGCTGTAGGTGAACACGTATGGACCACCAACGGTGACACTTCCAGCGATGACACCACCTATGCCCGTATCGGCTTCAAAGGTGAAACTCAGATCAACGACCAGATCACTGGTTACGGTCAGTGGGAATACAACCTGGATGCTTCCAATGCTGAAGGCGCTCAGGGCACCAAAACTCGTCTGGCTTTCGCTGGTCTGAAGTTTGGTGATGCGGGTTCTATCGACTACGGTCGTAACTACGGTGCCATCTACGACGTAGCGGCTTACACCGATATGCTGGTTGAGTGGGGCGGCGATTCCTGGGCTGCAACCGACAACTTCATGAACGGCCGTACCACTGGCGTTCTGACCTACCGTAACAACAACTTCTTCGGTCTGGTTGATGGCCTGAGCTTCGCCCTGCAGTATCAGGGTAAAAACGAGCGTAACAGCCCAATCGACGTTGACTACAATGACAACGGCAGCGTTAACAGCGTAAACCTGGCGGGTAACGGCGCGAAAGCAAACGGCGACGGCGTAAGCTCCTCCGTTCAGTACGAATTCCTGGAAGGCTTCAGCGTTGCGGCTGGTTACGAGACTGCTGACCGTACCGACGCTCAGGTTAACCCAGCTACCTTCACCACTCCTGGTGGCGTGCTGGTTGGTACCGCAAGTGCTGGTGGTGACCGCGCTGAAGCATGGTCTATCGCGAGCAAATACGACGCGAACAACGTCTACGCTGCTGTGATGTATGCTCAGACTTACAACATGACTCGTGAGCCAGACAGCAACTTCGCGAACAAAACTCAGAACATCGAAGCTGTGGTTCAGTACCAGTTCGACTTCGGTCTGCGCCCATCCATTGGTTACGTTCAGTCCAAAGGTAAAGACCTGCTGGCTCGTACTTCAACCAAAGGGACCTTCAACGGCGGCGATGCTGACCTGGTTAAATACATTGAAGTGGGTACCTGGTACTACTTCAACAAGAACATGAACGTCTATGCAGCGTACAAATTCAACCTGCTGAACGACAACGACTACTCTAAAGCTTCTGGCAACGCCACTGACGACCAGGCAGCTGTGGGTATCGTTTACCAGTTCTAATCGCTACGCCACTTTGTTATATGCTTAAGAAACAGGGCTTCGGCCCTGTTTTTTTATGTCCGTCAGGAAAAAATTCCGACTTTAAAAAAGCCTTACCCTTTTTGTCGCAAACGGTTGGCATTTCATCCATCTACCGTTAACCTGATAACGGATTTCCCCTCAGTAACCACAATGGAACCTCGTCATGTTTGAGAACATAACCGCTGCCCCTGCCGACCCCATTCTGGGCCTGGCCGATCTGTTTCGTGCCGATGACCGCCCCGGGAAAATCAACCTCGGGATTGGTGTTTACAAAGATGAGACCGGTAAAACCCCGGTCCTGACCAGCGTAAAAAAAGCTGAGCTTTATTTGCTGGAAAATGAAACCACCAAGAACTATCTCGGCATTGATGGTATTCCTGAATTCGGTCGCTGCACCCAGGAACTGCTGTTCGGAAAAGGCAGCGCGATTGTGAGTGACAAACGTGCACGTACCGCACAGACGCCAGGCGGCACCGGTGCTCTGCGCGTTGCAGCGGATTTTCTGGCGAAAAACACGGATGTAAAACGCATCTGGGTCAGCAACCCTAGCTGGCCGAACCACAAAGGCGTGTTCAATTCTGCGGGTCTGGAAGTGCGTGAATACACTTATTATGACTCAGCAGCGCATGCGCTTGATTTTGATGGCCTGGTAGCAAGCCTGAATGAAGCGCAAGCGGGTGATGTGGTGCTGTTCCATGGCTGCTGCCATAACCCAACCGGTATCGACCCTACGCTTGAACAGTGGCAACAGCTTGCCAAACTGTCTGTTGAAAAAGGGTGGCTGCCGCTGTTCGACTTCGCTTATCAGGGCTTTGCTCGCGGCCTGGAAGAAGATGCTGAAGGCCTGCGCGCGTTCGCAGCCGTACATAAAGAGCTGCTGGTGGCGAGCTCCTTCTCCAAAAACTTCGGTCTGTATAACGAACGTGTCGGTGCCTGCACTTTGGTCTCTGCAGACGCAGACACCGCTGACCGTGCGTTCAGCCAGATGAAGTCTGTCATTCGCGCCAACTACTCTAACCCACCGGCTCACGGTGCTTCCGTTGTGGCAACAATCCTCAGCAACGACGCACTGCGCGCTATCTGGGAACAAGAACTGACCGACATGCGCCAGCGCATCCAGCGTATGCGTCTGCTGTTTGTGAACACTCTGGCGGAGAAAGGGGCGGATCGCGATTTCAGCTTCATCACCAAACAGAATGGCATGTTCTCCTTCAGCGGCCTGACGAAAGAACAGGTTCTGCGTCTGCGTGAAGAGTTTGGCGTTTACGCCGTCGCTTCCGGGCGTATTAACGTTGCGGGCATGACGCCAGACAACATGGCACCGCTGTGCGAAGCGATTGTGGCTGTGCTGTAAGCCAGCCATAAAGAAAAGGCCGCTGACAATAGCGGCCTTTTTAATGTGTTCTTGTTTACCAGACAGGCATTTCATCCTGCAGGAAAGGATTGTGCAGCCGCTCATAACCGAGCGTCGACATTGGGCCATGGCCTGGAATAAAGCTTACGTTATCCCCTAACGGCAACAATTTGCGCTTAATCGAATCGATAAGCTGCCCATGGTCACCACGCGGGAAATCACTGCGCCCTACTCCACCTTTGAAAATCACATCGCCGGAAATCAACAGCTCTGATGCTTTGTCGAAAAACACGATATGACCTGGCGTATGCCCCGGACAGTGTAAGACTTGCAGGCTGATATTGCCCACGCTTACGCTATCACCTTCCGCTAACCAGCGGTCTGGCGTCAAAGGCTGACAATCTTCGAGGCCGAACATCCGGCTTTGTGCCGGCAGCCCCGTGAGCCAGAACTCATCTTCTTTTTCCGGGCCGATAACCGGTACGCCATAGTGCGCGGCCAGTTCAGCGGCGGCCCCCACGTGATCAAGATGACCGTGAGTTAACAGGATTTGCATCAGCGTGACGCCTGCTGCGGCGACTTCCTGTTTGATACGCTCAGCGTCACCGCCCGGGTCCACCAGCGCGGCGAGCTTCGTCTGCTCACACCAGATGAGCGAACAATTCTGGGCGAAAGCCGTAACCGGAATAATACGATAGTTCATGTTGCTCCTGTTTCGTTACCAGGTCCTTACCGGACCGGTATCAATATGCACAAAGTTGCTACGTGGGTAATATCCTACACCACCTGCGCGCATAGATAACGCGGCTTTGCGAATATTGCTTAACGAAACACCTTCAATATGAAAATCCATCGCCTGGCCTTTGGTGTGGTAGCTGTGCTTCGCGACACCACGGCTATGTGCACGCAATTCATCATTGGTATCTAACGAGCGATAACCCGAGATCAGCTGCACAGGCTTGTTGGTCCCCAACAGTCCCTGAAGGCGGTAAAGATGGTCAAACAATTTTGGGTCGATGGACTTTATTTTATTCGCGCGGAAATCACGGAAAAAATGGTTAAGTCTTGCTAATTCATCCTGAATATAGCCTCTGCCATCGAAAAACTCCGCTTTGAGCGATTCACCGGTGTGCAGGTTATTGAGCGTCAAAATACGCGGGCGAGGTGTCGAGAGGGTGGCAAATGCTGGCGTCGGAAGGATGGCCGCTGCGCCGAGCGCAACACCACCCAACGCCAGCAATTTGCGGCGATTAGCGTCAAATTTGTCCATGATAATCAGGTCTACAAGTAAATGGTCGTTATTTATGCACTTCTGGCGCACGAAGGGCACCTTAACTGCCAAAAGCGCTGACGTCAAGGCACCCTAACCCCAGTCAATTCGGGCTCTACAGCAAGATGAACCCGAATTGACTATTACATACGACACCTGAATTATCTGAACTTCTTCATTTACCTGATTAATTGTTCCGCTTTTGGCAGAATTTGTGCGCCAGATCGCGCTGTGAGATCATAATTGTAAATATCTGTACGATATTGCGGGCGGCCATCCGCGCCGACAAAGGCCGTCAGATAATACAGATTCACTGGAATATTTTGCCGAATATTGACGTAACGCGTATCACCTTGCTTCAGAGCGTCCGAAATCCGTGAGTCATTCCAGCCAGCATCCTGCAACAACATATTCGCCAGTTCAGATGCTTTATTGACGCGCACGCATCCTGAACTCAGTGCGCGAGTTTCTTTCTGGAACAGGTTATGGTTCGGCGTGTCATGCAGGTAGATAGCGTCCGAACTTGGCATGTTGAATTTATAGCGCCCCAGAGAGTTACGCGCTCCGGGAGCCTGCTGGAAACGGAACGGCAGGTTTGACGCCGTGATCGTTGACCAGTCAACATGATAAGGGTTAATCGTTTCTTTGCTGTTCCAGCCACGAATGACGGTATAGCCATGCTGTTCCAGGTAACCCGGGTCATTCTGTACCTTTGGCAGAATGTCTTTGCGCGCAAGTGTTGGCGGCACATTCCATGGCGGGTTCACCACCACGTTATTCAGCGCACTGCTCATCATCGGTGTTTTACGATCAGGGCGTCCGACGATAACGCGTGAGGCCAGCACTTGATTGCCATCCAGGTAATACACCAGAGAATAGGCAGGAATGTTAACCATAATTCCGGTCGAAAGTTTGCCCGGCAACAAGCGCAAACGCTGAATATTCAGTGCCAGCACGCCCGCACGCTGGGCTGGGCTGACATTCAGCCAATCCCTTGTCGATTGCCCGATAACGCCATCAGCACCCAGACCTTGCCAGGTCTGGAAGCGCTTCACCGCCTCGACCAGTTGACGGTCATACACCGCAGGTGCCGTACTGCTGTTTTTCTTCTTAACGTTAACAGCTGAAGGGCTGACCACCGGTGAATCACCAGGCAGCGCAATGTCCGGACCGCCGTCCATCATGCCAGTGCGCTGTAAGATTTCACGCAAAGCAGGAACATCTTTACTCCACTGCCCCGGGGAGAGTTTGACGGTGCTGGTCAACTGAGGCCAGGGACGGGAATCCGTCAACTGCGCGAGCAACGCCTGGTGCATCGCAGCGTATTGAGGATGCTGAGGCACAAGCCCAGCGATAAACTGAGCGGCAGCGCCTTTATCCAGCGCCAGTTGCCATTGGTTAATCACGGAAAGCGGAGGCGTTGCCAGCGTGTAAGGTTTATCGCTATAGAGCCAGCGGTTGCCCTGCACAGGAATACTGCTGACAAACTGCAAATACCCCATCATCGCATCAGAGAGCACCACATCGCGGGCTAATCCGCTGACCGCCGGGTCAGTCAGTAACTCGACCCAACGAGTGAACTGGGGCTGAAAACCGGCAATAGCGACTTCGGCCAGTTGCTGCTGAAAAGCCTGAACGGCATCGCGGTTTTCCCACATCGGCTTCATCTCTCTGGCGGCATACAGCGCAGACAGTTGATTGAGATAAACCGGAGAAGCATTGCCCGGAAGAAGGGATTGAATATCGGCCCGACTTTTTGCAGCCGCACCTTCGGGCAAGGGTTGCACCCCCGCCATCATTGACACAGCAGGTGACAATCCATCGACCTGCGTCAGAACCTGTGAGGCGTCACCCAGCGTGGCTGAGCCGTCTATTGGCACAAGTTCAGGCTCGTCCGCCTGAACGCTAAACAGTGGAGCAAATGTCAGCATCAGGCTCAAACTCAGCGCTGACAGCCGACGACCATATACGTTATCCAGTGACATCCCTTGCCCCCTGTTTGTTTATACTGCCCACACCCACCGGGGCTTACTCTCAGTATATAAAGACAAAAATACTTTTGCCTGACCAAATGTAAAGAAGATTAAAGATAATACACCCCTTGAAGGCAAAACAGGATAACAAAAAGGGCACCCTTTTGAGGTGCCCTTTTTAGAAAAGCCGTTTCGGTCAGGAAGCGTCTGCCGTTCCAGGCAGTGTTTCCGGGAGCTGAGCGGCAAATCCACGCAATCCTACCACGTGAACGTGTTCAGTATTCTGGAACACTTTACGCACCAGTTTATACGTGGTGCCTTTTTCCGGACTGATGTTTTCAGGCGCCGCGATGATGAGCTGCATTTCCAGACGATCGCAGAGCTCAAACAGCGTGGCGATCGAGCGAGCATCAAGACGCGCCGCTTCATCAAGGAACAGCAGTCGACAAGGCGAAATGTCTTTACCGCGCAGGCGACGAGACTCGTCTTCCCAGCTCTGGACAACCATCACCAGAATGGACATCCCCGTTCCGATTGCTTCACCGGTTGAGAGCGCACCCGATTCTGCACGCAGCCAGCCATCCGAACCACGGTTAACCTCAACTTCCATTTCCAGGTAGTTACGGTAGTCCAGCAGCTCTTCACCGATGGTTTGCGGCGTGCGCTGACCCATGTCAATTTGCGGATTCAGGCGTTGATACAGTTTCGCCAGCGCTTCGGAGAAGGTCAGGCGGTTGCTGTTAAACAGGTCCTGATGCTGTTCGTGTTGTTCTGAAAGCACCGACAAAAGTGTCGAGTGTGTTTCACGCACATTCACGTTCAGACGTACGCTGTTCACCTGCCCGAACGACACGCTCTGCAAACCCTGGTTGAGCATACGAATACGGTTCTGTTCGCGCTGAATGGTCTTCCGAATGATGTTCGCCACGCTGCGGGAGCTGATAGCCAGCTTCTGTTCACGGGCGGTTAATTCTTCGGTCAGACGGCCCAGCTCGATTTCCATCTGCTCGATGGCTTCTACCGGATCGTCGGTACGAATAATATCCTGACGGATACGTTCGCGCAGATGCTGATAAACAGCCACGAAGAACTGAATTTTACGTTCCGGGCGTTTAGGATCTTCGGACATACGCAGGACATCGCGCAGATGTTCGTTATCCGCCACCGCCAGACGCAGCGCACCCAATGCCTTATCCGACATTGAACGCAAATCATCGGCGGAGAGATAAGCCAGTTCACGACGGTGCAGACGACGTTCGACGTTGTTGTCTTTCACCAGACGCATCACCGCGCACCAGCCCGCTTTCGCACTGACGACCTGCTCGCGCATTTCCAGATAATCACGTTCCAGTTTGCGCAGCTTACGGGTCAGGTTATCCATCTCCGCTTCGCAGAAGGTCAGCGCTTTTTCCAGCTGATTGCGACGATTACGGTTATTGGAAAGCTGGGTATGCAATTCATCGCGACGGGAACGCGCACGCTCTTCCGCCCCGCTGTCTGCACGAACGCCAATATCCTGCAGTTCACGGTGCAAATCCGTCAGCAGTTCTTTCTTGGTGTCGAAGGAACTCTTCAGCGACGCCATCACCTGACTGTACTGGCTCAACTGGGCGGCATGGTTACGCAACGCTTCACGAGCGCGAGTACGTTCTGTTTCTGCCTGCTCCAGACGCTGGCGCAGTTTTTCGTTCAAATCGGTATTGCCGTTCAGCATGTCCGCGGAATCGGTGTAACCGAAGTGAGCACGGCGCTGAACCACTTCCGTCAGCGCAAAGGCCTGCTGACGGGCATCGCGTTGAACCTGCTGCGAGTAAGCGTAATCTTCTTTAAGCTGTTCGAACTGCTCCGGATCGCTTTGCAGCACGGAGACCATCGGCTCCAGTTTTGCCAGCTGATTACCGTGCTGTTGAACAAAGCGCGCAGCTTCTTGCGCTTCATCCAGACGTTCCCGGATCTCATCGACGCGATCGGCGAGTGTCTCATCTGCCAGCAAATTCAGGCGCGGCAGCAGGCGGTTTAACTGAGCTACGCCCTCTTTCGCCTGTTCAAACTGGGTGCGGCTCTGCTGATTATCATTTTCATGATTGCTCAGCGCACGCTCCAGCTCTGTGCGACGGGTATTGAGTTTGCGAATTTCTGCTTCAGGGTCGGCTTCAAACGCTACGGCCAGATGGCTGCCGATAAAGCGGCTGAACGCCTGGTGCAGACGTTGGGTTTTCTGCACATCGAACGACAGGGTGGCGAAGCGCTCAGACAGCGTTTCACGCTCGGCGTGCAGCGTTTCAATGCGGTTTTCACGCGCTGCACGGCCAAACAACGGCACTGACGGGAAGCGGGAATAACGCCACTGACGATCGGCGACTTTGACCACCACCGCTTTTTCCAGCTCATCGACGGTAAATACGCTGTCATCGAAAGACTGCGGATCCCCTTCAATCAGATAGAGATCTTCCGGACAATCTTCCAGCCCTTCAAGCTGTTCGGCGATCTGCGACAGATCTGGCACCACGATCGCATGACGCGACGGGCCATAAAGCGCAGAGAAGTAAGGCGCATCGTCCAGGCTGACGTCATCGTAAATTTCAGACAGCAGCACACCGCCGAAACGTTCCGCCAGCGTATTCAGGCGTTGATCTTCAGAACCGCCAGGTTGGCTGAGACGCTCAATTTCTTCGTCCACGATCCGCTTGCGGGTGCCCACTTCGTCTCGTTCAACAATGGCTTCACGCTCACGCTCCAGCAATTGCTGCAGATATTCGGTGACGTCCTGGCTGGATTCAAACTGTTCGCCGCTCTGCTCACACAGCTGAGTCAGGCTACTTTGCGCCGCCAGCCACACAGGTGCACGCTGAAGCAAGGCCTGAGTGCGCCCTTGCAGTTGCTCCAGCTCCTGGCGCAGCTGCATGCGATGTTCACTCGCGGACGATACCGAATCGGACAGCGCGGCAATGCGCTCTTCCAGCTCCTGGTGTAAATCCTCCAGTTCATCGATATCGTAATGCTTGCCCTGACGCTTGCAGAATTCCGCCAGCAGGCGTTCGCCGTCCTGCTGTTCGCGCAGACGTTGCTCGAGTTCGTTCAGACGCCCGCGCAGCGACTGTGCTTGTTCAGCCTGATGACGATGATTGACGCCTTCGCGCAATAAATCGCGGGCAACATCCCATGCATCACTACGGGCAACCGGGCCGTTGATCGCAGTCACCAGCTGATACGCTTGCTCAAACTGGCTATGAGCCGTTTGCGCCACGCTCATTTTCTGTTCCAGCGACAGCAGTTTTTCAGTGGCTTCCTGCTCTTTCGCCTGGAAAGTCTCCAGCCACTCGTCTGCGCTGTCTGGCGTCAGATCGGGCAGATGGCAAAGCTCTTTAGCACGTTGTAAGGCCTGTAACGCCTGGCTGTACTGAATCGCACGCGTTTGCTGTACGTCGAGCGCCTGCTGGTAATCTGCCAGTTGGCTTTTCAGCTCATCGACTTCCAGCTCGGCTGCTTCAGCACGGGCTTCGTTTTCTTCCTGCTGCTCAGCGGCTTCCGCGACGACTTCGTTTTGTTCTTCCAGACGGATTTGCAGCTCATCGAGATCCGCTTCATAGCGCTCGATTTTCTCCTGCTGACGCAGCGCGGTTTGCACCAGGTTCAGGTGATCGCTTGCAGCCTGATAATCCGCCTCAAGATCGCCTTCCGCTCCACTGTGTTCCTGCAGTTCACGTGCCATATCGACATGCTTAAACTGCTCTGCAGCCAGCTGCTGGCGAGAAGTGTACAGCTCACGACGGAACTCGAGCGCTTTGTCCAGATGCACGCGACGCTCGTTGGAGTGACGCATGTAGTCGGCGGCCACGTAATCTGTCGCTTCGGAAATCAGATGCTTGAACAAGTCACGGTCAGATTGGGTGACGCGAATGGCTTCCAGCGTCATGCGGTTTTCACGCAACGCGGCTTCCATATCCTGGAACGCCTTACGCACCCCGCTGTTTTCTGGCAGCAGGTAGTCGCGCAGCGAGCGGGTGATCGCGCTGGAAATGCCGCCGTACAGCGAGGCTTCAATCAAGCGGTAGTACTTGCTACGGTCAGACGCAGAACGCAGACGACGCGCCACGACGCCCAAATCAAACATCAGAGAGTGGTAGTCGGTGATGGAGTTAAATTGCTTGAACTGCACGCCTTCCATCTCATCGAGCTTCTCTTTCAGCTCT
The DNA here is from genome assembly GCF_044900545.1 of Scandinavium sp. NPDC088450. NCBI lineage: Bacteria > Pseudomonadati > Pseudomonadota > Gammaproteobacteria > Enterobacterales > Enterobacteriaceae > Scandinavium > Scandinavium sp. NPDC088450. The sequence continues at coordinate 16,399 of NZ_JBJDNI010000004.1, forward strand.
TGGAGGCTCAGCACGCGAGCCTGACGATCGTTCAGCGTTTCTGTCACCAGCTGCGTTGGCTGCACTGACATCGGCAAGCCCTGAATCGCAAACGGTTTGATATCCACTTTACGGTCACGGCCAGCGACCTGCTGCAGACGAACACCCACCAGCACACGCTGGTGACGGGAGTTGACCACATCAAGCATCGAGTAACAGACACCCGCTTTCAGCTTACCGTGCAGGCCTTTATCGCGTGAGCCACTGGTAGCGCCCGCTTCTGTAGTATTTCGGAAGTGCAACAGCGTCAAATCGGGGATCAGCGCTGTGACGAAGGCCGCCATGGTGGTGGATTTACCCGCCCCGTTACCGCCCGACAAGGTGGTAACCAGTTCATCCAGATCAAACGTTCGGGCAAAGAAGCCGTTCCAGTTAACCAGGGTTAGTGAACGAAACTTACCGCGTTCAAGCATTACTCTTCCTCCCCGCTATCCATATCCGGCTGAGCGTCTTCATTCTCGTCATTGAGTTGCAGATGATTTTCAATCGCCATTGCCTCACCGTCGCGGATCATACGCAGTTGCGCTTCGCGAGCGTCGTCGCCAGAGCGGACGTCCGCCCCAAAGCGAAACACCGATTCCGTGATGCGGAATTTGCTGCTGTCATGACCCATAAACCACACCATGCCAAGGCGGCGCAGGCGGTTCAGGGACGAACGCACTTTTTCCTGCAGCTTTTGTCTGTCGAGATCGGAGCCGGTGGAGCGGTTATTGACCAGCTTCAGCAGCTTGCCTTCATCCGCCAGGCTTAGCAGTTCGTCATACAGTTCTTGCTGGGTAAAGATCCCTTCATTCGCCAGACGTTCCGGGCTGAGGTACAGATAGCAAAGAATTTTACCGACCATCATATCCAGCTCGGAGAGCACCGAACGCGGAATAAGCGTGGTGGAACGCGGGCGCAAATAGAAGAAACCTTCCGGCGCACGAATCAGCTCGACGTTATAGCGGGTATAAAACTCTTCCAGGTATTCCTGAAAATCCATCAAAAAGGCGTGGTTATCCAGCTCGTCCAGACCAATGTGACGGCCAGAACGCAAGGCGCTGTCCAGCGCTGGAAATAAGGGGTTGGCCAGGGCCTGTGCCAGTTTAACTGGCATCACGTGTTCAATATTTGTCGATGACATGTGCCTGTACCTTGGCTCCGTAATCATTAATCGGCTGCCACTTCGGCGGCAGTCCGGTGAAATCTGCTTGTGCAACGCCCAGACGGACAGCCTGGTCCACCACGATACGTGCCACGTCAAAATGACGAGCACGTGGGTACTGCGCCAGATATTCGCGCACCACCAGGCCTAAATCCAACGGCAGTCCTTTATCTTTATAGATGACGAGCTGTGCTTCAATCAGTGCCGCCAGCTGCTCGCGGATTTCATTAAACTCTTCGTACTCCAGATCCGGTGGAAGTTCTCCGGTCACTTCGGCTTCGCTCAGCGCCATCTCTTCGTCACGCATGTCGAACAGGCGATCGGCATTGGCGTAGGTCAGTGCCCACGGCGCATCGAAATAGTTCTGCACGGAGACGCGAAGACGTTGAGCAAAGACGCGGTTTTTATCCATGTCGATCGCGGTACGGATAAATTTATGCACGTGGCGATCGTAACCGATCCACAGATCGATGGCCTGCTGTCCCCAACTGACAATACGATCCAGCTTGCTTTGCAGGTCGAACACCAGACGATCGACAAAGTGCAGATCGTCATGGGTCATTGTCGAATCCTGAATACGCAACAGGTTTGCCTGGAGCTTGTCGCCTGCCGCTTCCAGCGTATCCTGCAGTTCGCGCAGCGTACCTGAGGTTTCAGACAGCAGCATTTCACAGCTTGAGATAGCCGCACGCCAGTCTTTATTCAGCAACTGAGCGATGTCATCTTTCACCGTTTGCTGCTGCTCGTCCATCAGACGCTGGGTTAAATCGATACTGTCAAAAATCTCGGCGACCGAGTACTTGAGCGGCGCATAAACGTTGCGGTGCCAGTGAAACTCATCACCGCCCTCTTCTGCCGCGTCCGCAGCGCGCTTCAGTTCGCCGCCGACAATAGACAGCTGCATAGACAATCGCAGCGTCGAAAATTCACGCTGGCGAATGTAATAGTCGGTTATCCCGATGCCAAGCGGCGTCAGGCGGTAGATAGCATTCCCTTCCGTGATTTCGCTGGTAAAGCGGTTCAGCAGACGTTGACGCACCATATCGTTGATCGCATTGTTCGCGCGCACGCTGATGGTTTCGCTGGTTTGCTCAAACGCATCACTGACGTGGCGGAAAGCGTCAATCAGCTCACCTTCGGTAAGCTCGCCTTCAAGCCGTTCGCCGTTCAGCGTCGCCACGGCCATCAGGAACGACAGTCTGTCGACCGGCAACGAGATCGAAAAATCATTTTTTCTGGCCCAGGCAACCAGTTCGGGGACTGTCTGGGAAAAATCACTCATCGTTAGTCCTTGTATCTACCTGCGGTTTTCGCGCGGTGACATGAATATAGCGACCCAGGCTCACCCAGGGTTCCTCACGGCAATAGCGAGTTTCTAATGCCAGCAGCTGCTCGTAGCGCTCATGCTGCTTATGTTTTTCACGCAGATAATCATGAAAGACCCGCACACCGGTTTTGCCGGTTATTTGCCAGCCCGCCTCTTCCAGCCAGGCGTAAACCTGCTGCGGATCGCGTGGATAGTCTGGCGAAAGCTTACGCTTACGGGTTTTCGGCATGCCCAATGCGACATAGTCGAAGTTGGTCACCACCATGTTATGCATCAGCAGACCGTTAGCATTGTAGAACATTAACGACAACGCGCCGTCTGCCCGCAGCACCGACCACAGCGCCTGCAACACCGTCTGCGGATCGCCGACCCATTCGAGCACTGCATGGCACAATATCAGATCAACCGGGCTTTCCAAATGCTGCGCAATGTCCTGCACCGGGCATTGTACAAAATGCATGTTGTGGCTCACACCTTTCTCATCGGCGGCCTGTTTTGCCAGGGCTATCATCTCCGCTGACAGATCACATAGGGTAACATGATGCCCGCGCTCTGCCATCCGAATTGCCATTTGCCCGGCCCCACCGCCACCATCCAGAATGCGCAGCGGTTTATCGCCGAAGGTGGCCAACAGAGGGTCTAAATCCTGCCACAGAATGGCCTGACGAAGCTGGCCCTTGGTGGTGCCATAGATATTGCGCGAAAAGCGTTCCGCGATACCATCGAAATTGCGATCCTTCACGCCGGACTCCACCTGATTGCCACAAAGACGCTATTTTGTCATACCCACAGCGAGAGGGAAGCTATCTGGTGTAATATCCCTGCAGATCTCCTGTCAGATGGTTAAAAAAGGAACCAACAAGGATGCTTTTTACGCTGAAGAAGTATATTGGCGGCATGATTTTACCTTTGCCGTTACTCCTGCTCTTAATGGCACTGGGCCTGGGATTGCTCTGGTTCAGCCGATTCCAGCGCAGCGGCAAGATTTGTCTTACCGTTGGCTGGCTGGCGCTGCTGTTACTCAGCCTGCAGCCCGTTGCTGATGGCTTGTTAAAGCCTATCGAAGATAAATACCCGACCTGGCGAGGAACCGAACAAGTGCAGTACGTCGTGGTGCTCGGCGGGGGTTATACCTGGAACGATGAATGGGCCCCAAGTTCGAACCTCATCAACAATAGTTTACCCAGACTGGCTGAAGGTATTCGCCTTTGGCAGGCCAATCCCGGGGCAAAAATGATTTTTACCGGTGCCGCCGCTGAAACAAATCCTGTCAGTACGGGCGAAGCCGGTGCGCGCGTGGCGGAAAGTCTGGGCGTTCCTCGTAGCGACATCATCGTTCTGGATATGCCAAAAGATACCGAAGAGGAAGCTGCAGCGGTTAAAGCGACTATTGGCGATGCGCCGTTCCTGCTGGTCACTTCGGCTTCTCACCTGCCACGAGCGATGATCTTCTTCCAGCACGTCGGCCTGCATCCTTTCCCTGCGCCTGCAAATCAATTGGCGATCACCTCTCCCTTACAACCCTGGGAAAAAGTGATGCCTTCACCCGTTTGGCTGATGCACAGCGACCGGGTGGGTTATGAAACGCTGGGCCGTCTCTGGCAGTGGTTAAAAGGCAGTTCAGGCGAGCCAGGGGAGCAGTGATTTCGCCGCTAAATCAAAGTTGCTGCGGTTGAAGCGCCCAGTGTTAACAAGCTGGGCGACTTCATCCCACAACAGATAAAGCCAGCGTCGCCATAGAAAAGCTTCAGCAACGGGCGCACGCTGAAGATAGTGCCACATCAACCCTTCAGACAGCGCCCCATCAGCCAGGCGAAAGAGTTCATACTCACGCGGAGCCCAGAGCATCACGCCAGGGCCAACCATCGCCAGCAACTGATCGCTGCGAGGATCTTTGAGCATACTACGAAGGGTGAAATTGCCGTGGATGAGCACGCAGTTGTCATTGAAGCCTTCAAACAGCGCGGGCAGGCATTCGCGGGTGCGGAAGAGAATCCGTTTATCCTGCATTGTCAGTCCGGTGTTGTCATATAAATTGAGCGTTCCCCACAGCACTTCGATTCGCTGGCGATACCAGAGCGGCCACAGATTCTCCTGAGTGCTGTCAACAAAACCCACGCAACCGCTGCTGTCCTGCCGATGCCAGGCCAGCAGCGCCTCGACTATCTGATCTTTCAGCTGTTCCCAGCGCTCCGGCGTTCTGGCTGGCGCTTCAACGGGCACACCACGTAAGCGTTCGATCAGCAGGACATCCGGGCCAGGATGCTCTTCATGTGTCATCACGCCATAAACCACCGGCATTCGTACCGTGCCGCTACGCGCCAGCATTGAAATCTTCCACGCCAGTTGCTGTGCAAGCCCCGGCGTGGTGAAACTTCTTGCCAGTAATGGCATCGGATGGCCCTGAGCATCGTACAGTGACCACAGTGAAGAGTCCGTTTTCTCACTCACGCACTCCACCCGACTCAGTTTTTCACCCAGCAGGTGGCTCAGTTCAGCTCGCAGTTGTTCCATTTCCGGTTACCCCTGTGAAGACTACTGTTTTTATAATGAGCGTCGCAGAGGGAGATGTCACCGGGCAAGATCAAAAGCGTGGCAAAAAATCGAGGAGAAACGAGGCGGTAAGACGACCCCTCCGAGCGGAGGAGTCGAAGAAATCAACGCAGTTCGGCGCGTACGCGAGCCAGGTCTTCAGGCGTATCAACCCCAGTGCCTGGCACTTCTTTCGCCACGGCGACGTGAATTTTTTCGCCGTACCACAGCACGCGCAGCTGTTCGAGCATTTCGATTTGCTCCAGCGGACTTGGTGCCCAGTTGACGTAACGGCGAATGAAACCAGCACGATAGCCATAGATACCGATGTGACGCAGCAAAGTGTCACCAATGGTGTCGCGGCTTTGGGCGAAACGATCACGATCCCAGGGAATTGTCGCGCGCGAGAAATAGAGTGCGTACCCTTCGGCATCCATCACTACTTTCACCGCATTGGGGTTGAAAGCTTCTTCCGCATCGTGAATCGGCACTGCCAACGTAGCCATACCAGACTGGCTCGCGGCCAGGTTTTCAGCCACCTGACGGATGATAGCCGGAGGGATCATCGGTTCATCGCCCTGGACGTTCACAATCAGCGTGTCATCACTGAAACCACACTTTTCCACCACTTCGGCCAGACGCTCAGTGCCCGACTGATGATCGGCTCGGGTCATGCAAACTTCACCACCAGCGGCCTCAACGGCACGAGCCACTTCATCGTGATCTGTGGCGATAATAATGCGGTCAGCGCCGGATTCACGCGCTCTTTCCAGCACATGAACAATCATCGGTTTGCCGTTGATGTCCTGCAACGGTTTGCCCGGCAGACGAGTTGAGGCGTAGCGCGCCGGAATAATGACAACAAAACTCATGGATGGCTCTCTTCTGTGCTCAATGGACGGGCTTCATTTTCCAGCAGGACAGGAATGCCGTCACGCAGTGGGAAGGCCAGGCTGTCGAGTTTACAGATAAGCTCTTGCTTATCCTGACTGTAATAGAGCTTCCCGTTGCAAACCGGACAAGCGATGATTTCAAGTAAGCGGTGATCCATAATTCCTCCAGATGGACCGAAAAAGTATCCGGTCAAGCATATCACAGAGCCTGTTCAGGCAACGTCAATTTCCCAGCCGACTGGGGTTTGGGCGAAAAGTTCTGCGGGACGATGCTGTATTTCTACCCGTTTTGCGCCCTGCCAGCTTGCAAAGTCTGTTATGGCCTGACGCAGGCCTTTTTCCAGCGTGGCGCTGACACGCACACCGTCCTGTAAATACAAAGCAAAAATTTCCAGTACACCCGTTTTACGGTGCATTTTACTGTCCATGCGGCCAACCAGTTTGCCCTGATGCAGCAGAGGCAAAACGAAATAACCGTACTGCCGTTTTGGCGCGGGCGTGTAACATTCAAGACGGTAACTGAAATCAAAAAGTTGCTCTGCGCGTTTACGATCCCAGACGACGGGATCAAACGGAGATAACACCGCGCTGTGCGTCGCGCGGAGTTTGCCGCTGAGGGCATCTTCTGCCAGAGGCAACAAATCGGTATGCAGCCACAGAGCGCCAAGGCTTTCCACTTCAACGGGAACCACAAGCCCTTCTTCTTGCCAACGCACAAGCAATGCGGGAAGCGAAGGCTGGCGCAGGCGATAATAATCAGCCAGCCATTGCGGACGGAATATCCCCAGGCTGCGGGCACTGTTTTGTAACATCACCTCTTCAGCTTCATCCTGCTTTAGCAGATCGCGCTCATCATCCCAAAGCGGCATCACCCGACTGGTTAAATCGTAAATACGCTGAAAGTTATGGCGGCCGATAACCATCACTTTTCCGGCGGTGAACAACCCTTCCAGATGGCGTTTATGCGGTTTCCATTCCCACCAGCCGCTCGCCCCTTTGCGAGGGTGCTCAAAATCAGAGGAACGTACGGGGCCATTCTGTTGGATGTGCGCAATCAGCCCTTCTATCTCCGCCGCGTGCTCTTCCATCCATTCTGCTTTGTATTTCCAGCCCATATTCTGCGGCGTAAGCATGCGATGGCGCACCAGCGAAAAATCGCTTCGCGGTAAAAAGCAGGCTTCATGAGCCCAGTATTCCATGAGATCGCCTCGGCTTAACGCCTCATCCAGCCATTGGGATGGATAACTGCCAAGACGGCTAAACAGTACCAGATAAGGGCTACGCGCCACGACATTGATAGTATCGATTTGCAGCAGTGACATTTGCCGGACGGTCGAAAGAACATCGTTCGCTTGAGCGCGGCGACGGGGCTTTTTGAGCAGCCCTTGAGCGGCAAGATGGAGACAACGAGCGGCCGATAGCGATAGTTTCCGTTCTGACATTCAGGTTCTCCGTCAGCCTGCACTACGCCGCTCATGTAGACTAGCGCCGCGTCAGACTTACCAATTGTTGGATAAGCTGTGACGCTCTTTGGTCGTCAAAGACAGCATCAACTGGCAGATACCACCAGTTATCTCGTGCAAAACTGCGGCATTTTACGGCGTCTTTTTCCGTCATCACCAGCGAGTGATTTTCGTCTGCCAGCGCCTCAACGCTTGCGGCAGTGAGTGCCTGATGATCGGCAAGTGCAACAGTCTTCAACGGATGAGCGCCGCACTGTTCAAGTGTGGCAAAAAAGCGCGGAGGATGGCCGATACCCGCCATGGCTACGATGCTGGGCAAGGAAGCGACATTACGTTTCTCACCGGTCAGCAGATTAACGGCCAGACCAGGCTGAAGCTGCATGGGGATTTCGCTTTCACGCGGCACGCCACCATTTACAATGACGGCATCCACACTTTTCAAACGAGAAGCGCGTTCACGCATCGGGCCCGCAGGAAGCCACCAGCCATTGCCAAAACGACGAACACCATCAATGACAACGATTTCGACATCACGCGCCAGGCGATAATGCTGAAGGCCATCATCGGTGATAATAATTTGAGGGGAATGTGAAGTCAGCAGCGCTTTGACTGCGTCACTACGTTCAGGGGAAACCGCAACAGGCGCACCCGTACGTTGGTAGATCAAAACAGGTTCATCACCCGCTTGTGCAGTGGTGGTTTCACTGGTCAGAATCAACGGATAGTGTTCCGCCTTGCCGCCGTAACCACGAGACACTACGCCGACCTTGATCCCTTGCTTTTGGAGTTGCTCCACCAGCCAGATAGCGACCGGTGTTTTACCATTACCGCCAGCAGTGAGATTCCCGACGACAACAACCGGAACCGGCGACCGCCAGGCTTTTTTAATGCCCAGGCGGTAGCTCAGTCTGATACCACCGCTCACCAGGCCATACAGCCAGGAAAGCGGTAACAGCAGAAACCAGAGCGGGGATTCCCCCGACCAGATACGTGCGATCATTGCCCAAATTGCATCTTGTGCAGCTGAGCGTAAACGCCGCGATGTTCCAGCAGATCTTCGTGGCTACCGCGCTCAACAATGCGCCCATCTTCCACCACCACGATTTCGTCGGCTTTTTCGATGGTAGACAGACGGTGGGCGATCACCAGTGAGGTACGGTTTTTCTGCAATTCATCCAGCGCCGCCTGAATGGCACGTTCGGATTCGGTATCCAGCGCTGAGGTGGCTTCATCAAGGATCAGGATCGGGCTGTCACGCAGCAATGCACGTGCGATTGCAATACGCTGACGCTGACCACCGGACAACAGCACGCCGTTTTCGCCGATAACCGTATCCAGCCCCTGATCCATTTTATTGATGAAGTCCATTGCGTACGCCATTTTGGCCGCTCTTTCGATATCTTCACGGCTGTAAAGATCCGTACGAGCGTAGGCAATGTTATTCGCCACCGTGTCGTTAAACAGATGCACGTTTTGCGAAACCAGAGCAACCTGATCACGTAATGAGGCCAGGGTATATTCACGAATATCGTGGCCATCAAGCAGAATGCCGCCGGAATCAACGTCATAGAAACGAGTAATCAGGCTTGCCATAGTTGACTTACCAGACCCTGAACGCCCAACCAGCGCTACAGTTTTGCCTTCTGGAATGCTCAGGTTGATATCGCGTAATGCTGGCACTTCACGGCCTGGATAGGTAAAGGTGACGTTGTTGAATTCAACGTTACCTTTTGCACGTTCAACAACGCGGGTCCCTTCGTCTTTTTCCTGCTCGCTATCAAGAATGGCAAACAGCGTCTGGCAAGCAGCCATCCCGCGCTGGAACTGCGCGTTGACGTTAGTCAGAGATTTCAGCGGGCGCATCAGGGCAATCATGGAAGAGAACACGACGGTAATGGTACCGGCGGTCAGGGTATCCATGACGCTTGGGAAGCTGGCAGCATAAAGGACAAATGCCAGCGCCAGTGAGGCAATGAGCTGAATAATTGGGTCAGAGATGGACGACGCGGACACCATTTTCATGCCCTGCAGACGCATCTTGTTGCTAACCTTGTCAAAGCGCTTGGTTTCGACGGCCTGACCACCAAACATCAGCACTTCTTTGTGGCCTTTCAACATCTGCTCAGCACTGGTGGTCACCTGCCCCATCGTGTTTTGCATGTTCTTACTGATATTACGGAAGCGCTTGGACACCAGACGAATGGCAAAAGAGACAATCGGCGCAAGCACAATCAGGATCAGCGACAGCTGCCAGCTGTACCAGAACATCATAATAAACAGGCCGATGATGGACGCGCCTTCACGCACCACGGTAATCAGCGCACTGGAAGAGGAAGAAGCAACCTGCTCGGAATCGTAAGTGATACGAGACAGCAGCGTACCGGTGGACTGTTTGTCAAAGAAGGCGACCGGCATGCCCATCATGTGACCAAACAAGCGGCGGCGCATGGTCATCACCACTTTGCCTGATACCCAGGAAATGCAATAGCTCGAAATATAGCTGGTGATACCGCGCAGGATCATCAGGCCAATCACGACCAGCGGCATCCACAGCAGCACAGAGCGATCCGTTTTACCAAAACCATCATCCAGTAATGGTTTGAGAAGCGACAGCATAAAAGTATCGCTGGCGGCGTTAAGGACTAACGCAACCCCAGACACAATCAGTCCGGCTTTAAAAGGCGCAATCGTTGGCCAAAGTCGGCGGAAAGTCTGCCACGTGGAGAGATCTTTGTCGTTCTGCATTCAAAAAACCAGCTTATGTTGAGATAGCCGCACATTCTACCCGTTATCACGGGTATCGCCAAACCACTGATGATACCAGCGGGGGATTATTTGATCGCGTAAGCTCTGGATTTGCCAGCCTTCAGGCGAAAAGTTAACCGTTATTTGCCCCTGATGCGGGGTGTCGAGCCAGTGATACCCTTGCTTTTGATAACGGCTTTTCACCTTCACTGAAGGGAAATGCCATGCGTTGTAGCGTGCCGCTGAGGCCAGTGCCACCTCGCCTTCCACCCGACTGAGCAGCGCCGTCGAGGAGGAAGTCGAACTGCCATGATGTGGCACCTGAACAAGTGTAGACCGAAGATGCTGCCAGTAATGGCTCAACATTGATAATTCTGCTGGTGATTCAATATCTCCCGTCAGCAAAACGCTATAACGGCCGTCATCAATTTTGACCACGCATGAGTGATTGTTCCCGGTCTCCTGTATGCCCACTAAAGGCCAAATCACCTTGAAGGTGAGTTGTTGCCAGCGCCAGGTTTCGCCCCTGAAACAAGGTTGATGGCCTTTCCAGCCCAGTGGGCTTCTGACCCAAAGTGTGGGCCAGGTTTTCTGCAGGGTGTCCAATCCGCCGCGATGATCGAGATGCTCGTGGCTAAGAATGATGCCTTGTGGCTGTAAATGGTGCCAACGCAACCACGGCACGATGAGCTGCTGAGCGCTGTCTCCGCCCGGCCAGGCAAGGCCGGTATCGTACAAAAGCGCTTTGCCGTTACGGGCAATCACCATCGATAGCCCTTGCCCCACATCAAGCATCGTCAAAGACCAGTTCCCGGGTGATGGCTTTTTCCACAAGGGATAAGCAAGAATGACACAGCAGCTTATGCCCAATGCGGGCCAGTTTCGCCAACCGTTAAGTCGGTAAAAAACGATGGCAAGCCACGGAAGCAGCACCAGATATTGCCAGCGAAAATCTACCGCCAGCCAGCCGTCAGGGAGTTTATCCAAAAACCAAAACAGCAGTGCTACTAAGCGATCGGCCAGCCTCCAGATGACATCACTCAGTGCTGTTGCCCCTGCGTAATGCATCAACATTCCCAACATCAGCAAAGGAATCACGCATAACGTCACCAAAGGAACCGCAAGGATATTAGCTGGCACTGAAGTCCATGACAGTCCGTGGAAGCTGGCAATTTGCAAGGGAAGCAGTAGCGCCATCAGCCCCAACTGCAAATGCAGTAGCTTCCAGACTGCATTCACTATTGAGCTGCCGCATATCGTCTGGCACGGTACCCACTGATACCAGAAGATTAAGGCAGCCACCGCAAATGCTGATAACCATAGACTTTGCGACAGGATAGCCAGAGGCTCCATCAACAAAATGGCCGCCACGCAGCACACCCAGACCTCCCAGGAACGCCAGCGTTTTCCGCTAAGCCTCAGCAGTAACCAGCATCCCGCAGCGATCAACGTTCGTTGAGCCGGAGGCTGAAAGCCACTGATCCACGAGTAAAGTGCTGCGGCGATAAACGCTCCAAACAGCGGCATTCGCCAGTCAATCCATCGACAAGGTAAAACCCGCTGTACGCCTCGGATCACCCCCCAACCCAGCATAGCCATCAGCGAAATATGCAGGCCGGAGATTGCCAGCAAATGGGCCGTTCCCGTTTTCTGAAGCAGCGCTTTTATCTCTGCCGATACGGTAGATCTTTCCCCAACAGCCAGAGCCAGCATCACGCTACGCCAGGGGTACTTTTCCATGCTTTCTGCCAGGGGTTCCACAATGCGGGAACGCAAGTTGCACCGTCCATCGATGATTTGCGCAGAGGTAAAACGCCCGGTTAATGGCAATCGTTGCGACATGGCATGACGCTGGCTGTCGAACATGCCGTCATTGAGCTGACCATGAACAGCACGCGCACTCAACATCATATGCCAGAGCTGGCCGACACAGGGTTTTTCAGGTAATTCCTGTCCGTACAACACAATCCCAGCAGCCGGAAATTGTCGGTGGCCGTTGATACGGATTAATTTAGCGACATGCTTTGTTGTCCCGTCCGTGCCAGTTATCAATAAATCGACCTGCATGGGCTTACCCGTCAGGGTGTTTGCTGGTGAAACCGTAAGAAGTGCAGAAAAGACGCCCCAACAGAAAAACAAAAGCACCAGCCCTGCCGTTTTCAAATAGCCTCGCTGAAAACATAATGCCAGGCCAATCATCGCCATACCGCTGGTGTGCAGCATTGACGGCAATTCTGGCAACCACAACAGTGGACTCATACCGACGAGGGTACAAAAGGCTAACGTGGGTAATCGCATCGACATCTCCCTGTGACACCGCAGTGTCACGCCAAGGCTTCAGGTTGTCGTCAGTAAAAAGCAGGAAATGCGAGGGTCTTTCAGGGGAAATTTTGTGAGAGCTTAAGAGATTCACTCAGTCTGCGAGTCAGCTCGAAATAAACAGTAAAGGGGGTGCGCGTTGCGCTGTATCGCAGCCATAAAAAAAGCACCCGCAGGTGCTTTTTTTCGTTCAAGTTACGCAGCGATACCGCTCTAACTCAACCGTAAATATTGGCGCGATCGCGCAGTTCTTTACCCGGCTTAAAGTGCGGAACGTATTTACCTTCCAGCTCGACTTTATCGCCAGTTTTTGGGTTGCGCCCAACACGTGGGGCACGGTAATGCAAAGAGAAGCTGCCGAAACCGCGGATTTCAATGCGCTCGCCTTGGGCCAGCGTAGAGGCCATATGTTCCAGCATCTCTTTCACAGCATCTTCAACCGCTTTCGCAGGGATGTGAGATTGCTGGGTTGCAAGTCTTTCGATGAGCTCTGACTTGGTCATGATTCCTCCGGTTTCCATTAAGGAAAGTGTAAGCTGACAGCTTGAACAAGGGCGGCCGTAGCCGCCCTTTGTCATTGATTACAGGACGAATCCTGCAATCTGTCAAGTGACTCGTAAAGAGTAACTTGATTACTCGCCTTTAGCTGCTTTGAATGCTTCAGCCATAGCGTTAGAGAAGTTGCCTTCTTCCTGTTTGTTGTTAACAGTCGCGATAGCATCTTTCTCGTCAGCTTCGTCTTTAGCACGTACAGACAGGCTGATTGCACGGTTCTTACGGTCAACACCGGTGAATTTAGCTTCAACGTCGTCGCCTACGCTCAGAACCAGAGTTGCATCTTCAACGCGGTCACGGGATGCTTCAGAAGCACGCAGGTAACCTTCAACGCCGTCAGCCAGTTCTACGGTTGCGCCTTTCGCGTCAACTGCAGTCACTTTACCGTTAACGATAGCGCCTTTCTTGTTCAGAGCAACCCAGTTGTTGAACGGATCTTCTGCGAGCTGTTTAACGCCCAGGGAGATACGCTCACGCTCTGCGTCAACCTGCAGAACAACTGCTGCGATTTCGTCGCCTTTCTTGTATTCACGAACTGCTTCTTCGCCTGCAACGTTCCAGGAGATGTCAGACAGGTGAACCAGGCCGTCGATGCCGCCGTCCAGGCCGATGAAGATACCGAAGTCAGTGATAGACTTGATTTTACCTTCAACACGGTCGCCCTTGTTGTGGGTTTCCGCGAACTGCTGCCATGGGTTGTTTTTGCACTGCTTCAGACCCAGGGAGATACGACGACGTTCTTCGTCGATGTCCAGAACCATCACTTCCACGACATCACCCACGTTAACAACTTTGGATGGGTGGATGTTTTTGTTGGTCCAGTCCATTTCGGAAACGTGTACCAGGCCTTCAACGCCTTCTTCGATTTCAACGAAGCAGCCGTAGTCAGTCAGGTTGGTCACACGACCAGTCAGTTTGGTCCCTTCTGGGTAACGCTTAGCGATAGCTACCCATGGATCTTCGCCCAACTGCTTCAGACCCAGAGAAACACGGGTACGCTCGCGGTCGAACTTCAGCACTTTAACAGTGATTTCGTCGCCAACGTTCACGATTTCGCTTGGGTGCTTAACGCGTTTCCAGGCCATGTCAGTGATGTGCAGCAGGCCGTCTACGCCGCCCAGATCAACGAATGCACCGTAGTCAGTGAGGTTCTTAACGATACCTTTAACTTCCATGCCTTCCTGCAGGTTTTCCAGCAGCTGATCACGTTCTGCGCTGTTTTCAGATTCGATAACAGCACGGCGGGAAACAACAACGTTGTTACGCTTCTGGTCCAGCTTGATAACTTTGAACTCGAGTTCTTTGCCTTCGAGGTGCAGAGTATCGCGAACTGGACGAACGTCTACCAGAGAACCTGGCAGGAACGCACGAATACCGTTCAGCTCAACAGTGAAGCCACCTTTAACTTTGCCGTTGATAACACCAACAACAGTTTCAGCGTCTTCGTATGCTTTTTCCAGCGTGATCCAAGCTTCGTGACGCTTAGCTTTCTCACGGGACAGCAGGGTTTCGCCGAAGCCGTCTTCCACTGCGTCCAGTGCAACGTCAACTTCGTCACCGACCTGGATTTCCAGCTCGCCGGCTGCGTTCTTGAACTGCTCTGCAGGGATTGCAGATTCAGATTTCAGGCCCGCATCAACCAGAACAACGTCTTTGTCGATAGAGACAACAACGCCGCGAACGATGGAACCCGGACGGGTTTCGATTGTTTTTAAAGATTCTTCAAATAGTTGAGCAAAAGATTCAGTCATGTTTAATCTTCGAAGTTAGATTTAACGTCCACCTGACACCTTGTCGGATGGGGTTGTTTCACATACCCGCTCACATTCCCTTGCAGCGGGGGTACTACAAATTCTGAGGCGCTTGTCGTTTAATCAGACAGCAGCCAGTTTTTGGCGCGCGTATTGTAGCGCTTTTTCAATCACTTGCTCAATGCTTAATCGCGTGGAATCCAGGACTAAAGCATCAGCAGCCGGAACTAACGGGGCCACCGCACGGTTGCGGTCACGATCGTCTCGTTCCTTGATCTCGGCCAAAAGGCGATCAAAGTTAACACTAAAGCCCTTCTCCTGCAACTGAAGCATACGGCGCTGTGCGCGTTCTTCCGGCGAGGCATCAAGGAATATTTTGACTGGTGCGTCTGTGAAAACGACAGTGCCCATGTCACGGCCATCTGCTATCAGGCCCGGAGCTTCACGGAATGCGCGCTGGCGGCGCAACAAAGCCTCGCGAACACGTGGGAAGGCCGCAACCTGAGAAGCCGCATTCGCCACTTCCTGGGTACGGATTTCGCCGCTGACGTCTTCCCCTTCCAGAATCACTTCAAGATTGCCGTCAGTTGACACGAAACGAACATCGAGATGAGCAGCCAATGGGACCAGCGCCTCTTCTGAAGTGACATCAACGTGATGGTGTAACGCCGCAAGGGCCAGCACACGATAAATCGCGCCTGAGTCCAGCAGATGCCACTGCAATGCTTCCGCCATTGCCTTGCACAGAGTGCCTTTCCCGGCACCGCTTGGCCCGTCAATGGTGATTACTGGGGCAATTGCCGTCATCGTTCTCTCCTTTAGTAGAGGCGTCAGTTACATAAACGCCGCGCATTATACGCGCCATTACTGAGAAGCGTTAATACTGCTTTCAAATTACCGCGTGTACGGCGATCAAGAAGAATAATGGGGGAATTATAGCGGGCTGTGATGAACAGCCCGGCGGGAAGGCCTGATTTATTTCTTATCTGTCGCGATGCGATCGCGAATATGCTGGGCACGTTCTGTTGAAGGGGGATGTGAATCAAACAACGATTTTGACTCCGCACCACTCAAAGCGGCCAGTTTATCGAAACTGCCCACCAGCCCTTGAGTAGTGATGCCGCGTTTTTTCAGCAGATCGTAAGAGAAATCATCCGCATCGGACTCCTGGCTGCGGGAAAAGGCGGAGTTAATCGCGCCTTCTGCAATGTCGCCCAGTTGCGACTGCGTCAGCACAGAAGCGACGCCACTGGTAGCGGATACCGCATCCCTTGCAGCCACGGTCGCATAGGCTGTTTGCATTGCTTTACGGCTGTGTCCAAGCGACACATGTCCCAACTCGTGACCCAGTACGCCTTCAACTTCATTATTGGTCATCATGTCCATCAGGCCGCTATATACACGAACACAGCCGTTGGCCATTGCCCACGCGTTGACGTCCTTTGTCAGATAAACTTTGTAGTTGATTTTAGTGCCATCAATATCGCCGCCCAGGGATTTGGCGATCGTTTTAAGGCGCTTAGCGTACTGACTTGAAGCCGGTGCAATCTTATTCTGACTGTCCATTTCTTGACAGCCACTGTCAGCGATGGCTTTCGCATCTGCATCACTCAACGTGGCAGCTTTGTAGGCAGATAAGCCCGAGCTTACGGCCAAATCCGTGTTAATGCCGCCGGTATGTTGGCAGCCTGCCAGCAACGTGGCGCTCAACGCCATTGCCACCAGAAGAGGTTTCTTCGCCATGATATCGTCCTTTGATAAAGAGAGTAAAAATCAATGAAGTGATCTTTTAATGCGCAGGGACGATAGCACCGCAAATGCACGGTCAAAAGTCAGAAAGCGGACAAAAAAACGCCGACGCAAGGTCGGCGAGAGAGGGTCAGGCTGGTGTACTGATTCGGGCTAATTGCTCGAAGTAGTCAGGGAAGGTTTTCGCCGTGCATTTCGGGTCGAGGATGGTGACAGGCGTGTCGGATAACGCCACCAGCGAGAAACACATCGCCATGCGGTGATCGTTATAGGTACCAATTTCCGCGAAAGTCAGGTGTGCAGGCGGAGTGACGCGAATGTAATCTTCGCCCTCTTCCACTTCAGCGCCGACTTTGCGAAGTTCGGTCGCCATCGCGAAAAGGCGGTCTGTTTCTTTCACACGCCAGTTGTAGATGTTGCGAAGCGTGGTGGTGCCTTTCGCAAACAGCGCGGCAGTCGCGATGGTCATTGCCGCATCAGGGATATGGTTCATGTCCATATCGATGGCGTTCAGTTCACCACGAGTACAGGCGATGAAATCTTCGCCCCAGGTCACCGTAGCGCCCATTTTTTCCAGCACATCAGCAAAGCGGATATCACCCTGAACGCTGTTGCGGCCAATACCGGTGACTTTCACGGTACCGCCTTTAATGGCACCAGCCGCAAGGAAGTAAGAGGCAGAAGACGCATCGCCTTCAACCAGATAAGCGCCTGGAGACTGGTACTGCTGCCCGCCTTTGACCACAAAACGCTGATAATTCTGGTTATCAACTTTTACCCCAAACGTGTTCATCAGGTGCAGGGTAATGTCGATGTAAGGCTTCGACACCAGGTCGCCTTTGATACTGATAACGGTATCCTGCGCGGCCAGTGGCGCTGTCATTAATAACGCTGTCAGGAACTGGCTGGAAACGCTGCCGTCTACACTGACTTCACCGCCAACAAAACCCCCTTTCAGGCGCAGCGGCGGGTAGTTTTCTTGCTCGAGATACTCAATCTGTGCGCCGCCCTGACGAAGCGCGTCAACGAGATGTCCAATCGGGCGCTCTTTCATTCGAGGTTCGCCGGTCAGGACGATATCGTTGCTGCCCAGGCACAATGCGGCGGCCAGTGGACGCATCGCGGTGCCGGCATTCCCAAGGAATAATTCCAGTGCTGAAGCAGCCTTAAGCGGGCCACCGTTTCCGGTCACTTCACAACGTGTGCGATCGGCAGAAAGCGTGTACTGAACGCCTAACGCAGTCAGCGCATTGAGCATGTGGCGCACGTCGTCGCTGTCCAGCAGGTTGGTCAGCGTGGTGGTGCCATTGGCTAATGCCGCCAGCAACAAGGCGCGGTTAGAGACACTTTTAGAACCAGGTAAATTGATGGTGCCATCCACCCGCGCGATGGGTTGTAACGTCAGGGATTCCATGAAACTTAACTCTCAACAACAGAAAATAAAAAACCCCGCAGTCAGACTACGGGGATGAACATTGGGCAATTAACCGTGGCGACGTTCGAACTCTTTCATAAAGTCCGTGAGTGCCTGAACGCCTGCCAGCGGCATGGCGTTATAGATAGAAGCACGCATGCCACCCACAACACGGTGGCCTTTCAACGAGTGCAAGCCAGCCGCGAACGATTCTTCCAGGAACAGCTTATCCAGCGCGCTGTCTGCCAGCTGGAAAGGAATATTCATGCGTGAGCGGTTCGAACTCGCCACATCATTACGGTAGAAATCGCTGTTATCGATGGTGCCATACAGCAGGTCTGCTTTCTGCTGATTAATTTTGTCCATCGCCGCCACACCGCCCTGCTCTTTCAGCCATTTGAACACCAGGCCTGCCAGGTACCAGGCAAACGTTGGCGGGGTGTTGAACATGGAGTCGTTCTCGTTGAGAACGGTGTAATCAAGGATGGATGGACAAGCAGTGTGTGCTTTGCCCAGCAAGTCTTCACGAACGATAACCAGCGTCAGCCCGGCCGGGCCGATGTTTTTCTGCGCACCCGCGTAGATAACACCAAAGCGGCTCACATCAATCGGGCTCGAAAGGATTGTTGAAGAGAAATCGGCAGTGACAACCACGTCTTGACCAAAGTTCGGCGTCTCATCAATCGCAATGCCGTCGATGGTTTCGTTCGGGCAATAATGCAGGTAAGCCGCGTTATCGGAAAGCTGCCAGTCACGCATTGGCTTCACGGCACGCAGACCGTCAACCGTCACCTTGGCATCAATGACGTTCGGTGCGCAGTATTTTTTGGCTTCTTTAACAGCGCTTGCCGCCCAGTAGCCAGCGTCGACATAATCTGCGGTGGTTTTGTCGCCCAGCAGGTTAAGTGGAACGCCAGCAAATTGACCGCGACCGCCACCATGGCAGAACAGCACTTTATAGTTTGAAGGGATATTCAGCAGGTCGCGGAAATCTTTTTCTGCTTCTTCTGCCACCTGGATGAACTCTTTGCCACGGTGGCTGATTTCCATTACCGATGTGCCCAGGCCCTGCCAGTTGCACAGTTCCTGTTGCGCCAGTTTAAGAACATCTGCCGGAAGCATTGCCGGACCAGAACTAAAATTAAAGACCTGAGTCATTTCCCCTCACCACGCTGTACAAGTTATTAGCCCGCAGGCATAAGTTATTCCTGTGGCTATCGGTTTTACCATTCAGTGACACAGCCCGCAATGGCAAATACTCACAGCGAAGAAATTGTGGCGAGGTTCACACAACAGAATGTGCCAGCTTGACGGCAGAAAGCCGACAATTTGGCTATCAGGTGATCCGTTTAGCCCTGCACGCTTTTGACCATTCCGGGTGTCCGCAACGAGGACAAAGCTTCCTCTCTCCAGCCTGCAAATGATCAATGGCGCTGCAACAGGTGCAGGCATAATCATTCTCTTCCGGCACCGTCGTAAACCGTTCAAGGAGCTTGCCCGGAAGAATGGAAAGGCCGGGTTTGGTCTCTTCATCGTCAAAATAATAGAGACTCACCTGACCGTTGGTTTCCATAATCGCCAGCCTCACCTGCCCCAAGTGTTCAATACTGTTCAGCCTGAGTTCCATGAAGAACTCAAACTCAGTCATGTTTTCAGCGCGGAGCTTCTCCCAGGCCAACTGCCCATCTTCGACGATAACCACGGGCTTGCCTTCCAGAAGATCTTCCAGTTTTTCACTGTGTGCCATCGCCCACATCACCAGCCGATATAAGCCAGCAAGCGTGATGAAGACCACCAGAACCGGCAACATCGGCACATCATCATAAAAGGCCACATCGCCTGCAGCGGACCCCAGCGTGAGGATAATCAAGACTTCAAACAGCGACATTTGCCGCACGCCGCGACGCCCGGTGATTTTTAAGAACAGAAACACCAGCACAAAGGTATAGAGGCTGCGCAGCGCCACTTCGCCAAGAAAATCCACTGGCACTTTGTCCAGTGCCATACGATGCAGATCGAATGCTTGCATTTACAGGCCTTAACAGTGAGTTATCTTTGTAAGCGTAGCCGGGCTTTTTATTTTCGCCCCCGGTGCCGGATTGATAGCGAATGACACGCAAAACCCGTATCATTGCGCGCTTTCCGTACGATAAAAGTGACTGTCATGACTCAAACATTTATTCCCGGCAAAGACGCCGCCCTGGAAGACTCCATCGCCCGATTCCAGCAGAAACTGAACGATCTCGGCTTCCAGATTGAAGAGGCTTCCTGGTTAAACCCGGTGCCAAACGTCTGGTCAGTCCATATCCGCGATAAAGAGTGTGCTCTGTGCTTCACCAACGGCAAGGGAGCCACCAAAAAAGCGGCGCTGGCCTCTGCGCTGGGTGAATACTTTGAGCGTCTGTCCACCAACTATTTCTTCGCGGATTTCTGGCTGGGCGAAACCATCGCTAACGGCCCATTTGTTCATTATCCGAACGAAAAGTGGTTCCCACTGACAGACGATGACGAAGTGCCGGAAGGCCTGCTCGATACTCGTTTGCGCGCTTTCTACGATCCTGACGATCAACTGACCGCGAGCCTGCTGGTCGATCTTCAGTCTGGGAATGAGGATCGCGGCGTTTGCGGCCTGCCTTTCACTCGTCAGTCAGATGGCGAGACCATTTATATTCCGATGAATATCGTGGGTAACCTGTACGTGTCCAACGGGATGTCCGCAGGTAACACGGCAAACGAAGCCCGTGTTCAGGGTCTGTCAGAAGTTTTTGAACGTCATATCAAGAACCGCATCATCGCAGAAAGCATCAGCCTGCCAGAGATCCCGGCTGAAGTGATGGCACGTTACCCAGGCGTCGTGGAATCCATCGCCAAGCTTGAAGCGGAAGGTTTCCCTATTTTTGCCTACGACGGTTCACTCGGCGGCAACTATCCGGTCATCTGCGTAGTTCTGTTCAACCCGGCAAACGGCACCTGTTTCGCCTCTTTCGGCGCGCATCCTGATTTTGGCGTGGCATTGGAGCGTACCGTTACAGAACTGCTGCAGGGCCGTGGCCTGAAAGATCTCGACGTCTTCACCCCGCCAACCTTCGATGATGAAGAAGTCGCTGAACACGCGAACCTCGAAACCCACTTCATCGATTCCAGCGGTCTGATCTCCTGGGATATGTTCAAACAGGATGCAGATTATCCGTTTGTTGACTGGAATTTCTCCGGCACCACCGAAGAAGAATTCGCCACCCTGATGGCTATTTTCAAGGCAGAAGATAAAGAAGTTTATATTGCCGATTACGAGCACCTGAGTGTTTACGCTTGTCGTATTCTGGTGCCAGGCATGTCTGATATTTATCCAGCCGAAGACCTGTGGCTGGCAAATAACAACATGGGCAGCCATCTGCGTGAAACTATTCTTTCTCTGCCGAACAGTGACTGGGAAAAAGAAGATTACCTGGCGCTGATTGAGCAGATGGACGACGAAGGTCTGGACGATTTCACCCGCGTCCGCGAACTGCTGGGCATGGCGACCGGAAAAGACAATGGCTGGTATACCCTGCGCGTTGGCGAGCTGAAAGCAATGCTGGCGCTGGCCGGTGGCGATCTGGAACAAGCCCTGATTTGGACTGAATGGACCATGGAATTCAACGCGTCCGTGTTCAGTGCTGAGCGAGCTAACTATTACCGTTGTCTGCAAACCCTGCTGCTGCTGTCACAGGAAGAAGAGCGTCAGCCTCTGCAGTATCTGAACGCCTTTGTTCGTATGTACGGCGCAGAGGCGGTTGAAGCAGCCAGCGCAGCCCTCAGCAGCGAAGAGGCTTTCTACGGTCTGCAGCCTGTTGACAGCGATCTGGAAGCCTTCCCGGCGCACCAGAGCCTGTTAAAAGCTTACGAGAAGCTGCAACGAGCAAAAGCTCACTTCTGGTCTGCCCAGCAGTAAAACCACAATAAATTTATGGCGAAATTATTCGCCTGCGCTATATTACGGGGCCACAAAGTGGGCCCCGTTTTTATTTTCCCCGGCGTCAACTTTATTTTGTAATAATTAAGTTAATTATGCGTAAACACTATTATTAGTAGCTTACCAAAAATGTTAATTTTAATGCATATTACTCCATTTTAATTAACCGTTAAAAAGGGGGTTACTGAAAAAATTCAACTCGATTTGCAAATTTTAAAATTTATTTTTATTTTGATAATCAAAAAGTTACGCCGCATTCGTTGAAAAACCACGCGTTTTGCGGGCCTATAAGCCAGGCGAGATATGATCTATATCAATTTCTCTTCTATAATGCTTTGTTAGTATCTCGTCGCCGACTTAATAAAGAGAGAGTTAGTGTGAAAGCTGACAACCCTTTTGATCTTTTACTCCCAGCTGAGATGGCCAAAGTGGCCGAGGAAGCGGGTGTCTATAAAGCAACGAAACAACCGCTTAAAACCTTTTTCCTGGCGATTACTGCGGGTGTCTTCATCTCCATTGCCTTCGTCTTCTACATCACGTCCACGACAGGCACTGCGGGTATGCCGTTTGGTATTGCCAAGCTGATTGGTGGTATCTGCTTCTCACTGGGCCTTATCCTGTGTGTGATTTGCGGCGCAGACCTTTTCACCTCCACGGTGCTTATCGTGGTCGCAAAAGCAAGTGGCAAAATCACCTGGCTTCAACTGGCGAAGAACTGGTTCAACGTCTATGTTGGTAACCTGGTAGGCTGTCTGCTCTTTGTTTTGCTGATGTGGCTTTCCGGCGAATATATGACCGCCAACGGCGGCTGGGGACTCAACGTCCTGCAAACCGCTGACCACAAAATGCATCATACGTTTATTGAGGCCGTCTGCCTCGGTATCCTGGCAAACCTGATGGTCTGTCTCGCTGTGTGGATGAGCTACTCTGGCCGCAGCCTGATGGATAAAGCCATGATCATGGTTCTGCCTGTCGCGATGTTCGTCGCCAGCGGCTTCGAACACAGTATTGCGAACATGTTTATGATCCCAATGGGTATCGTGGTTCGCAACTTCGCCAGCCCGGAATTCTGGACAGCAATTGGGTCTTCTCCGGACAATTTCTCTCACCTGACTGTCATGAACTTCATCACTGATAACCTGATTCCGGTCACTATCGGGAACATTATTGGCGGTGGTCTGCTGGTTGGGTTGACGTACTGGGTCATTTACCTGCGTGGCAACGATCAGCACTAAGGGTTGTTTCAGGCAGTAAATAAGAAATCCACTTAAGAAGGTAGGTGTTACATGTCCGAACTTAATGAAAAGTTAGCCACAGCCTGGGAAGGTTTTGCCAAAGGTGACTGGCAGAACGAAGTCAACGTCCGTGACTTCATCCAGAAAAACTACACCCCGTATGAAGGCGATGAGTCCTTCCTGGCTGGCGCTACTGACGCGACCACCGTCCTGTGGGATAACGTCATGGAAGGCGTAAAACTGGAAAACCGCACTCACGCGCCAGTTGATTTCGACACTTCCGTTGCTTCTACCATCACTTCTCACGACGCTGGCTACATCAACAAAGCGCTCGAGAAAATTGTTGGTCTGCAAACTGAAAAACCACTGAAACGTGCGATTATCCCGTTCGGTGGTATCAAAATGGTTGAAGGTTCTTGCAAAGCGTACGATCGCGAGCTGGACCCAATGCTGAAAAAAATCTTCACTGAATATCGTAAAACCCACAACCAGGGCGTTTTCGATGTTTACACCAAAGACATTCTGAACTGCCGTAAATCCGGTGTTCTGACTGGTCTGCCAGATGCTTACGGCCGTGGTCGTATCATCGGTGACTACCGTCGCGTTGCGCTGTACGGTATCGACTTCCTGATGAAAGACAAATACGCTCAGTTCGTTTCCCTGCAGTCTGACCTGGAAAACGGCGTAAACCTGGAAGCGACTATCCGTCTACGTGAAGAAATCTCCGAGCAGTATCGTGCTCTGGGTCAAATCAAAGAAATGGCAGCGAAATACGGCTGCGATATTTCTGGCCCAGCGACTAACGCTCAGGAAGCTATCCAGTGGACTTACTTCGGCTACCTGGCTGCGGTTAAGTCTCAGAACGGTGCAGCAATGTCCTTCGGTCGCGTATCCACCTTCCTGGATGCGTACATCGAACGTGACCTGAAAGCAGGCAAAATCACTGAAACCGACGCTCAGGAAATGATTGACCACCTGGTCATGAAACTGCGTATGGTTCGCTTCCTGCGTACTCCTGAGTACGATGAGCTGTTCTCTGGTGACCCAATCTGGGCAACTGAGTCCATCGGTGGTATGGGCGTTGACGGCCGTACTCTGGTGTCCAAAAGCAGCTTCCGCTTCCTGAACACCCTGTACACCATGGGTCCTTCTCCGGAGCCAAACATCACCGTTCTGTGGTCTGAAAAACTGCCACTGAACTTCAAGAAATTCGCCGCTAAAGTATCTATCGATACCTCTTCTCTGCAGTATGAGAACGATGACCTGATGCGTCCGGACTTCAACAACGACGACTACGCTATCGCATGCTGCGTAAGCCCAATGGTTGTTGGTAAGCAAATGCAGTTCTTCGGTGCTCGCGCTAACCTGGCGAAAACCATGCTGTACGCTATCAACGGCGGCGTTGATGAAAAACTGAAAATGCAGGTTGGTCCTAAGTCTGAACCAATCAAAGGCGATGTGCTGAACTTCGACGAAGTGATGGATCGCATGGATCACTTCATGGACTGGCTGGCTAAACAGTACGTCACTGCACTGAACGTGATTCACTACATGCACGACAAGTACAGCTACGAAGCCTCTCTGATGGCTCTGCATGACCGTGACGTGGTTCGCACCATGGCATGTGGTATCGCAGGTCTGTCTGTTGCTGCTGACTCCCTGTCTGCCATCAAATATGCGAAAGTTAAACCAATTCGTGACGAAGACGGTCTGGCTATCGACTTCGAAATCGAAGGCGAATACCCGCAGTTTGGTAACAACGATTCTCGCGTTGATGACATGGCGGTTGACCTGGTAGAACGTTTCATGAAGAAAATTCAGAAACTCACTACCTACCGCAACGCTATCCCGACTCAGTCTGTTCTGACCATCACCTCTAACGTGGTTTATGGTAAGAAAACCGGTAACACCCCAGACGGTCGTCGTGCTGGCGCGCCATTCGGCCCAGGTGCTAACCCAATGCACGGTCGTGACCAGAAAGGTGCTGTTGCCTCTCTGACTTCCGTTGCTAAACTGCCGTTCGCTTACGCTAAAGATGGTATCTCTTACACCTTCTCTATCGTGCCGAATGCACTGGGTAAAGACGACGAAGTACGTAAAACCAACCTGGCGGGTCTGATGGATGGTTACTTCCACCACGAAGCGACTATCGAAGGTGGTCAGCACCTGAACGTCAACGTCATGAACCGTGAAATGCTGCTTGATGCGATGGAACATCCTGAGAAATATCCTCAGCTGACCATCCGCGTTTCTGGTTACGCAGTACGTTTTAACTCCCTGACGAAAGAACAGCAGCAGGACGTTATCACTCGTACCTTCACTCAGACCATGTAAGTGGTTTTGACTGAAAATACGTTGTAAAAAGCGTACAATAAAGGCTCCACGCAAGTGGGGCCTTTTTAACAACTACTCTCCAACCCCAGCCTGCTTTGCCAGCCATCTATACTTCGACTATCGGGTATTGGGTTTCTGTCAAAACAGACTTAACACAGCCGGTATTGAGCTGTGCATACACTGGCCCCGGATGGGCCGTATCTGGAGAAAACACCGCAATGTCTGCAATTGGTCGCATCCACTCCTTTGAATCCTGTGGCACCGTCGATGGCCCAGGTATCCGCTTTATTACCTTCTTCCAGGGCTGCCTGATGCGCTGCCTGTATTGCCACAACCGCGATACATGGGACACCCACGGCGGCAAAGAGATTACGGTTGAAGAGCTTATGAAAGAAGTGGTGACCTATCGCCACTTTATGAATGCGTCCGGTGGCGGCGTTACGGCATCAGGCGGTGAAGCCATTCTTCAGGCTGAATTTGTCCGCGACTGGTTCCGCGCCTGCCGCAAAGAAGGCATCCACACCTGTCTGGATACCAACGGGTTTGTCCGTCGCTACGACCCGGTGATTGACGAACTGCTGGAAGTAACCGATTTGGTCATGCTCGATCTCAAGCAGATGAACGACGACATCCACCAGAATCTGGTCGGCGTGTCGAATCACCGTACTCTGGAATTTTGCCGCTACCTGGCGAACAAAAACATTAACGTCTGGATCCGCTACGTAGTGGTGCCAGGCTGGTCTGACGATGACGACTCTGCGCACCGTCTTGGTGAATTTACCCGCGATATGGGTAACGTCGAGAAAATCGAACTCCTGCCCTACCATGAGCTTGGTAAACACAAATGGGTGGCGATGGGCGAAGAGTACAAACTCGATGGCGTGCATCCGCCGAAGAAAGAGACCATGGAGCGCGTAAAAGGCATTCTTGAGCAGTATGGTCACAAAGTGATGTACTAACTGGCCTGCTCGTCTACAGCCTCTCAGGAGGCTGTTTTTACCCTTCTTCCTCCATCGCATTCAGAAGCAACGCCAGTACCGGCGCACTGATCATTCCCGGTTTCCAGAGCGCCACCAGCGGGTGCGTCAATCCTCTTGTGCCCATTTCAGTGTCCACTCTCTCTACACCATTGAGTCGCTCTGCCGCAAAATGCTCAGGCAAGAAAGCCCAGCCGCTTCCCTGTTGAAGCAACCCTTTCAGTAACGCGATTTCATTCACGTTAATGAGCCGGTCCGCTATCTGTAACCGCCCTGCCAGCGAAGGCGAAAGATCGTGAAACGGCATGAGCTGAGGTTGAGAAGCCAAATGCAGTAATGACACGGGTTGTTTCGGGAAGTAGCCTTTTTGGGCATAAACAGCCAACGAGACACTGCTTACCGCCCGCCAGTGAAGATGATCGTTTACCGAACGGTTGATGGCCTGAAAAAGGCCGATATCTGCACTCCCTTCATCAAGCCAGCATTCGGCCTGAGCACGCTCGCAGGCAATCATATTGAGCTGAATTTGCTGGGCTTCAAGCTGCCGGGCGAGGCGCAGTAAGAGCGCCCTGGGCGTGAACAAGTCATAACACAGCGTGAGCTGCGTTTCGATGCTGTCAGGGATTTGCTTCGCGACGCGAGAAAAGGCTTCTGCCTCATGCAAAAAGAGCCTCGCCTGTCGGTAAAGTAATTGTCCCTGCGGTGTCAGCGTTAAAGGACGAGTGGCACGATCAAACAGTTTGTAGCCCAGATCGAGTTCCAGATATTCCAGCAACTCACTGACCGTTGTACGGTCCTTGTTGAGCTTCCTGGCCGCTTTTGTCAGCGTGCCGCTCTCGCAAACACAGGCAAAAGCTTCTATCTGGGCAAGGGTAAAACGCAACAACTCCATCGTGACTTCGCATCCTCACCTAAGACATAAAGTATTCAGACAGCTTATTCGCGACGCTCTCAATCGAGAAAATACTTTTCTGCTGTGATTTTCGACAGGCGGCATAACGCTCATCTTGCTCTTCCAGGGCGAGCAGCAGACGATCGGCCACCATCATCGAGCCAGCCACCTCGGCAAACCCAAATTCACCTTCCCCTTTCAGCGCAACCGCAGCCTGAAGATTTCTATCCGAAAGGCGGCCCAGAGGCGTAAAAGTACCGCGGGTAATTGACAGGATTTCTACCCCCTGGTGTTTTGCCTGTGCCAGCATCTGCAAAAGATCGGCCGAAGCCTGTTCGGTATGCACCACGATGATGCCGGTTTTCTGCTCGGTACCGTAGAGCGGCAAGGTGGTCGGGTAGAAGCGATCGATGAAACTGGCCGCTTTCCCCATTCGCAGCAAGTTCATCTGTAAAAACAGGGCGACAGGCACTGCGGTCCCCACGGCATACAACGCAACCTGGTCCAATTGGTTAAGCCAGACAGCCGCGCTCTGGAGCTCTTTACTGTCAATAATGGCATTGCTGTCGCGGATGCTGGACATCACGGCCGACATTTCATCCTGATTGTCCTGGTCAGGACGTGCAGCCCCCTGCTCCATTGCCAGCGCCGTGCGGAAGTCAGAAAAGCCTTTAAACCCAAAGGCGCGGCAAAAACGCGTGATGCTGCCTTCACTGGTTTCGATGGAATCCGCCAGCTCAGAAATCGTATGACGCATCACATAATCGGGATTTTCAGTAATGAAATGCCCCACACGCCCCAGTATCGGACTGAGGCCGGATGAACTATTTCGTATGTTTATCAGCAAGTTAACATCAGGATGACTCATTTTTAGCCTTTTTGCACAAAATGCAATCAACGTCACATCATTTCCACACTGGTAGAGATAATAATTATTTTCCAAAGCAATTTAAATAAAAATAATTATTTTCACACCGCAGGAGAACACCCTATGAAAGGTCTTATCGTCTGTCGTACCGGCATGGGCAGCTCGATGATGCTGAAAATCAAAGCCCAGAAGATTATCGATAAGCACGGCTGGGATATTGAGCTTGAGCATGACGTCCTCTCCGGCCTCAATACCTGGCGAGACATCGATTTTGTTCTGACCATGCGTGACCTCACCGACGAAATTGAAGCCGCTGGGTTTAACGCTATCGGCATCACCGATTTGATGAACAGTGATGAAATGGAAGCTGCGCTGACCCGCGTCGTTCAACCACACTAATTCCTCATGGAGGAAATATGGAACTCCTCAGGTTTATTGTATTCGACATTCTCGGTGTAACCCCACTTTTAGTTGGTTTTATTGCACTTATCGGCTTAATCACACAGCGCAAGCCGATTGAGAAAGTCCTGTCAGGTACCTTCAAGACTATCGTCGGTTTTCTGGTCTTCGCCGGGGGCGCCGGGCTTGCAGTCACTTCTCTGGGCAACTTTCAGACGCTGTTCAGTCAAGGATTTGGCCTGAAGGGCGTCATGCCGCTGGCAGAAGCCTTGACCGGTCTTGCACAGACCAAATTCGCGATGTGCGTCTCGTTGATTATGGTCGTCGGGTTTGGCTGGAATCTGGTCTTTGCGCGCATCACCCCGTTTAAATATATCTTCCTGACCGGGCAACATAATCTCTATCTCTCTGCTCTGCTGACCGTCACCTTAAAAGCCCTTGGCTATAGCGATGCGGTGACCATCCTTACCGGGTCAATCCTGCTGGGGCTGGCGGCCTGTATCTATCCGGCGATTGCTCAGCCCTGGATGCGCAAAATAACCGGCAACGATGAAATTGCGATGGGGCATTATGTGACGCTAGCCTATGCGGCCTCTGGCTGGATTGGCTCGAAGGTCGGTGACCCTAAGGATTCAACCGAAAAGCTGAATCTTCCCGGCTGGCTTGGGATTTTCAAAGACTACATTGTCTCAGTCTCGATTTCGGTCAGTATCTTCTATTACATTGCGGCGCTCGCTGCAGGTAAAACAGCCGTGACAGCGGCGGCCGGAGGCATGCACTGGCTGGTGTATCCGCTGTTCCAGTCTCTGACGTTTACGGCATCGCTCTACATCATCATTACCGGCGTGCGCTTGCTGCTCTCAGAAATTGTCCCGGCATTTCTCGGTATCTCTGAGCGCTTCATTCCTAATGCCAAACCAGCCCTTGATTGCCCGGTGGTCTTTCCTTATGCCCCAACGGCGACTGTGCTGGGATTCATCTCGTCGTTTATTGGCGGCCTGGTGGTGATGGGCGTACTGGCGATGATTGGTCAGACAGTCATTATCCCTGTGGCTATCCCCTACTTCTTTATTGGTGCCACCGCGGCGGTATTCGGTAACGCCTCTGGCGGCTGGAAAGGTGCCATGGCTGGCAGCTTTGTCACCGGCATTTTGATTGGGATTGGCCCGGCACTTATCTATCCCATTATGGAGTCTGTTGGTCTTTCGGGCACCAGCTTCCCGGAAACAGACTTCGTCGCCCTCGGTCTCGTTGTGTACTACATCGGCAAAATGCTGCCGTAATCAGGAGTGGCTATGACTATTGAGCAACTAAAACTGCATGCGCTGACGGCGCGGCGCGATATCGTCAGCATGATTTATGAATCGGGTATTGGGCATCCGGGTGGTGCGCTCTCCATTGTGGAGATCCTGACCTGGCTGTATCACCGTGAAATCGACCTGACTGCCTCTCCCCGGGCACGACTGGTGATGAGCAAGGGTCACGCCGTTGCGGCGCAATATGCCTTTCTGCATCAGTTGGGAGTCATTGACCGCACTGAGTTCAACACCTTTCGACAGATAGATTCACGTCTGCAGGGCCATCCCAGCATCAAATCCCTCCCCGAAGTCGATGCCACAACCGGATTATTGGGGCAAGGGCTATCCGTTGCGCTGGGCATGGCGGCGGCAAAAAAACTCGCAGGCGATCCCCATCGCGTATTTGCCATCCTGGGCGATGGGGAGATGCATGAAGGGCAAATCTGGGAATCACTGCAACAAGCAGGCCACATGAAAATGGACAATCTGGTAGCGATAATCGATTACAACGGTTTTTCCTCACACGACCCGGTCAACAGCGTGATCAACCTCGAACCCCTGGCAGACAAAATCCGCTGCTTTGGCTGGCATGTTCTTGAACTGCATAACGGCAACGATATGCATCAGGTCGCCGACGCGCTAATGCTTTCGCGCCATCTTAAGGACAAACCCGTCGCAATTGTGGCCCATACAACCAAAGGATGTGGCGTTAGTTATATGGAGAACAATGGCGACTGGCATTCAAAAACGCCGACCACAGAACAGTATCAGCAGGCAATGGAGGAATTGCAATGATGAAAGCCCCCCGTGATGAAATCGGCCATGCTTTGATAAGCCTCAAACACAAAGGCTATCCCGTCGTGGTCATCGACAGCGACCTGGCCAGCTCAACCCGAACAGATCAATTCCAGACGCAGTTTCCCGAAGCATTTTTTGAGATGGGCATCGCCGAAGGTTCGGCAATGAGCTTCGCCGTGGGCCAGGCGCTAGAAGGAAATATTGCCTTCTATGTCAATTTTGCGATGTTCGTCACCGGCACCGCCTGGACTCAGTTGCGGCAAGCCTGTTACGCCAAAGCGAATATCAAACTGGTTGGCAGCCATCCTGGCATGGATGACGGCCCGGATGGGGCATCGCATCATGCCCTGGAAGATTTGGCGTTAACTCGCGTATTACCGGGGATCACCATTCTCTCCCCTGCAGATGCGGAAGAAATAGAAGCAGCTTTTGAGCAAGCAGCCAGCATAAAGGGGCCCGTGTACATCCGTGTCGCCCGCGAACCGATGCCTGTAAGGGACAAATCTCAGGTTCCACGCGTCACGGATATCGCTGCCGTTCGCGACAGCGGTAACGATTTTGCCATTTTGTATGAGGGAACGGTGCTGGAACAGGCCAGTGATGGTTTTGAGCAGTTGGAAGCCAGCGGGCGGCACGGCAAACTCATTCACGTAGCCTGCCTGAAACCCTTTAACAGCGAGGCATTTTTACAACTCACGGGCTCATGCCCGCTCATCGCGACGCTTGAAAACCACACCATTAACGGTGGGCTGGGAGGTCAGATTGCAGAGGCTATGGCAGACGTTGGGAGCGGAGCAAGACTCATCCGTCTCGGCACCCGGGATACCTTCACTGAATCCGGAAACAGTCGGCAACTAAAGGCAAAATATGGCATAAGCGGAGAAGCGTTGTTTAAGGCGTTAAGCGAGGCCTGAATGCCAATATTTGCCTTTCGCGCCGTACAATTTGTTCAGCGCTGTTCGAACTGGCAACAGGCTGTGCGCCTGGCCTGTAAGCCACTTGAGGAGCAATGTCTTGTCAGTCAGGAGTATGCAGAAGCTATCATTGCGGAAACGGAAGAAAGCGGTCCCTGGTATATCCTCACATCAGGATTTGCAATGCCGCATGCCCGGCCCGAACAAGGCGTGCTGAGTCAGGAAACACATCTTTCACTGCTACGCATTCGCGATAACGTGCTCTTTGAGGGCCACGATGCCGTAGGCTTGCTGATCGTCCTGGCTGCAGGCAATGGCAGCGATCATCTGGCAAAAATTCAACAACTGACACAGTGGCTGGATGAGGAAAACCGACTGGAGGAGCTTCTGGCAACCGATAACGAAACAGCATTGCTGAACGCCATTCATTAGGGAAAACGTCCGGCCTGGATATTCAGGCCGGATATGCCGTCAGGCGTGTGCCACTGGCGTCGGGTGATGCCCGGCTTTGCGCAGCAGCATCAACAGATAGATAAAGGCGACGCTGGCAATCATCACGAACAGCAAATTATCAGAGAAATTTTGCATCAACATCGAGGTAAACGTTGGGCCCAGCAGACTGCCAATCGTATAGCTCAACAGCAACGCCTGATTCATCGCGACCAGTTGATGATGTTCAACTTTTTCACACGCCCAGGCCATGGCTACCGGATACAGTGTGAAACCCGCGGCACCAAGGATAAACAAAGTCGGTGCCATTGCCGCACCACTCAGCATCGCAAGACTGCCCAGAATGACAACGAACACCTGTACTCGCAATACCAGCAAACGGCCATAGCGATCGGCCAGGCGACCAATCGGCCACTGCCCCACGATCCCCGCGCTCACCATCACCGCCATCCAGAAGCCAATGCCTGAATCGCTGTAACCCTGATGGTTCAGCCACAGTGGCATCAGGCCGTATAATGAGCCGAGAGCAATCCCGGAAACAATGCAACCGTTCACGCCCAGACGTGCCTGGCGAAGTTTCAGCATCGGCCAGACCTGCGTGGGTGCCTCATGCTCGCTTTGGTTATTCATGATGCGGGTAAACAGCAGTGGCAGGATCGCCGCCAGCACCATGCCAGTGACCCATGGCAGGACGCTCATTAAATCTGTCGGCAATTTACTGACCATCAACTGCCCCAGCACGGTCCCCACGTAATAGACCATCATGTAAGCCGCCAGCAGACGTCCGCGATTGCGGGACGTGCCGCTGCACATCAGCGCACTTTCCACCACCACCCAAATCATGGCGCAGCCGATGCCGGCCAGGAATCGCCAGCCCATCCAACTGACAAAGCCGATGCTAAAGCCAAGCCCTACGCACCCGAGAGCAAAGATCAGTGAGGCGACATAATAGCTGCGATTGAAGCCGAAGCGCTTAATCAGGCGTCCACAAAGTAGCGTGCCAACCAGGTTGCCCGTGAAATAGGACGAACTCACCATTCCGACTTGCCAGGTGGGCAGATGATCGTGAGCCAACCACAATGGCACCAGCGTATTAAGCACCGCGATAGCCAGAGTCAGCAAAAGTAAGCCACAGAGCAATAAAAGCACTGGGCGGGAATACGTGGACATGAGTTAAAAAACCGTGAGGATGATCAGAATTCGAGCGCATCATGCCACTCTTTGCGGCAAAGTCAATCGGCGCGAAGCCAGTGCTGACGCGGCTTTCAGAGGAACAATTGAAGTTTTTTATTCAGCGCAGCGGCAATGGAATTTATTTTTAAATTATTCCATTGTTTTTATTAAGAAAGGAGAAAAACAGCGACTTATTTTCAGTTGAAAAATTTCATGGAAAGAAAGCATTTTTTATTGCCCCGGGCCGTTGCAGCCCGGGACAATACATTGCGTTAACTGGCGACAGCCATGCCCACCGTCATATGCAGACCGTAGAACACACCGCGACCAATCAGCTCACCCACTACGACCAGCACAAAGGCCAGGCTCAGCAGCGGTACCGCTGGCAAGCGCCCTTTCACCTGTGGTGCAATCCAGCACACCAGCGCCAGCGCGAGAATGGCCAGACGCCAGGCCATCAGCGAGCCATAGGCGGGTACTAAAGCCGAAGCCTGTTGAATCGAGCTGTGAATGGTCGCCAGCTCGCTGCCTTGCATCACCACTACAATCGCGCTGACCAACAGCCCTGCCAGCGAGATAGCCGGAAGCAGACGCATCGCCCAACCTTCAACCCCGGCAACACGCAGCAGCAGATAACCCAGCAGCGGCCCGCCAATAAAGAGTGTCAGGAAGAAGCTCATTGGCGTCCAGACACTGTACCAGGTCGGTACGGTATCGATGGTGTTATACACGCGTACCATCATCCACACGAACACCACGCCCAGCACCATCGTCAGCACCAGCCAGACGTTACGGAGCGCCTGAGGCAGCTTGTTGATAACAGCCAGCAACCAGCCAATGCCCCCCACCGCAAAGAACACGGAGCCACTGGCAATTTCGTTACTCAGCGAAGAGGCGCCAATGCGATTCAGGGAGTTAAACGCGCGCAGCGGTGAGCCAAGGTGCAGAATAGAAGCGATAAAGCCAAGCCCCATTAACACCCACAGACCAAACATCGTCAGCACCACCAGACGCTGCTGCTCACGAGAGAGCCCGCCTTTGATAAGCGCCAGCGCCAGAACAATAAAACCGCCAGCCACGCACTGCCCGAGGACCGTGAAGATCATTAGCGGCCATTCATGCCATCCACTTCCCATCTTAAACCTCCTTCGGGTTTGCCAGGTAGCCGGTGGTATCTCCCGTCGGGCGGCTGTTGGCGTTTGGTTTGATTACGATACTTGGTTTGGTGAAGTGCGCAGACGGCAGCGGTGCGACAGCCGCTAACTGACCATGCTTTTTACGCAGCTCTTCAATTGGGCCGAAGTCCAGTGCACGCAGTGGGCAAGACTCAACGCAAATCGGTTTTTTGCCGTCTGCTACGCGGTCATGGCAACCGTCGCACTTGGTCATGTGACCTTTGGCTTCGTTATACTGCGGCGCACCGTACGGACACGCCATATGGCAGTAGCGGCAGCCAATGCAAACATCTTCATTCACCACCACGAAACCATCTTCGCGCTTATGCATCGCACCGCTCGGGCAGACCTTAGTACAGGCCGGATCTTCGCAATGGTTACAAGCGATGGAAAGGTAATAGGCAAAAACGTTCTGATGCCAGGTGCCGTTGTCTTCCTGCCAGTCGCCACCGGCATATTCGTAAATACGGCGGAAGCTGACATCTGGCGTCAGGTTTTTGTAGTCTTTACAAGCCAGCTCGCAGGTTTTGCAACCGGTGCAGCGACTGGAATCAATAAAAAATCCATACTGAGTGGTCATCGGTTACTCCTTACGCTTTTTCGACCTGGACGAGGTTAGTGTGCGACGGGTTGCCCTTCGCTAATGGCGATGGACGCTGTGTCGTCAGCACGTTGATACAACCGGCTTGATCGATACCTTTCGCATCCGGCGCATACCAGGCCCCCTCACCTAAAGCCACAACACCCGGCATCATGCGCGGAGTGACTTTCGCTTCAATGTGCACTTCGCCACGGCCGTTGAAAATTTTCACGCGGTCGCCATTGCTGATACCACGCTGTTTCGCGTCCATTGGGTTAATCCACATTTCCTGACGGCAAGAAGCTTTGAGCACATCAACGTTGCCGTAGGTGGAGTGCGCACGCGCCTTGTAGTGGAAACCGGTTAACTGCAACGGATACTGTTTGGTCAACGGGTCGTTATAGTTTTCGAAACCAGGATCGTAGATAGGCAGGGGGTCGATAACATCGCCCTGTGCCAGCTCCCAGGTAGCCGCAATTTTGGCTAGCTCAGCGGAGTAAATCTCGATTTTCCCTGATGGCGTTGTTAATGGGTTAGCCGCCGGGTTTTCACGGAACGCTTTGTAAGCCACGTGATGCCCTTCTGGATCACGTTGCTTGAACATGCCCTGCTGGCGGAATTCGTCGAAGGAAGGCAGCTCCGGGATAGCCTTGCGGGACTGCTCATACAGATGGCGCATCCACTGTTCCTGAGAACGACCTTCTGTGAACTTCTGCTCCACGCCCATGCGTTTCGCCAGTTCGGTGGTCATCTCATAGATGGTTTTGCATTCGAAGCGTGGTTTAATCGCCTGATCGGCAAAAATCACGTACGACATGTTGCCGCACGAGGCATCCAACGCGAAGTCCATCTGCTCGGAAGCTGTGCAGTCCGGCAGAATGATATCGGCGTATTTCGCAGAGGACGTCATGTGGCAATCCACCACCACAATAAGCTCGCACTTCTTGTCATCCTGCAGGATGTCGTGTGTGCGGTTGATATCAGAGTGCTGGTTGATAATGCAGTTACCTGCATAGTTCCAGACCATCTTAATCGGCACATCAAGCTTATCTTTGCCCTGCACACCGTCACGCAATGCGGTCATTTCTGTGCCGCGTTCAATTGCATCTGTCCACATAAACATGGAGATGCTGGTCTGAACCGGGTTATCCAGAGTCGGCATGCGTTCAAACGGCAAATCGTAAGAGCCTTCACGAGCCCCTGAGTTACCGCCATTGATGCCAACGTTACCGGTGAGAATTGAGAGCATCGCAATCGCACGGGAAACCAGTTCGCCATTCGCATGACGCTGCGGACCCCAACCCTGGCTGATGAAGGCCGGTTTGGCGGTGCCAATTTCACGAGCAAGCTGAACAATACGCGTGACAGGAATACCGGTGATCGCGGAAGCCCATTCTGGCGTTTTAGCAATGCCATCATTGCCCTGCCCCAGAATATAAGCCTTATAGTGACCGTTGGCTGGCGCGCCTGCTGGCAGGGTTTTCTCGTCGTAGCCAACGCAGTACTTATCGAGGAAGGGCTGATCAACGAGGTTTTCGTTAATCATCACCCAGGCAATCGCTGAAATCAGCGCTGCATCAGTGCCTGGGCGAATGGGGATCCACTCATCTTCACGACCTGCACCGGTGTCGGTGTAGCGTGGATCGATGATGATCATTCGGGCATTGGATTTCTCACGTGCTTGCTCGAGGTAGTAAGTCACCCCGCCGCCGCTCATACGTGTTTCGCCTGGGTTGTTACCAAACAGCACCACAAGCTTACTGTTTTCGATATCTGACGGACTGTTGCCGTCGGCCCAACCGCCATAGGTGTAGTTCAGGCCCATCGCAATCTGCGCGGTTGAGTAGTCACCGTAATGGTTCAGGTAGCCGCCACAGCAGTTCATCAGGCGCGCAATCAGCGTCTTGCCTGGTGGCCAGGAACGCGTCATGGTGCCACCGAGCGTGCCGGTGCCATAGTTCAGGTAGATGGATTCATTGCCGTAATCTTTAATCAGACGCTGCATGTTGTTGGCAATGGTGTCATACGCTTCTTCCCAACTGATGCGCTCGAATTTACCTTCCCCACGCTTACCTACACGCTTCATCGGGTATTTCAGGCGATCCGGGTTGTAGACACGGCGGCGCATAGAACGCCCACGCAAACAGGCGCGAACCTGATGCAAACCATCAAAGTTGTCGTCACCGGTGTTGTCCGTTTCGACATATTTGATTTCACCGTCCACGACGTGCATACGCAGCGGGCAACGGCTACCACAGTTGACCGTACAGGCGCTCCAGATAACTTTCTCTGCAACACCTGCGGGGGCGATAGCCTCAGCCGCATTAGCGATTCGTGTAAAGGGTAATGTGAAGGCGCTGCTGGCCATGGCCAGCCCACCTATCGCAGAGGTCTTCATTAAACCTCGGCGGCTGACTTCTGCGCTCAGCAAAGCGTCGGGGGCTTTAATCTTCATGGATACTCACTTCATTGCTCATTGAAATGAATCATTCGTTATATAGTTGTGTATATAACGAAATCAGTCTTTTTTAGAGTTTTATGCAGCTTATAATTCGGAAGGAGTATCCCCGCTTTCGACTGAAGGGTTATTGTTCAGTATCAAGACAGGCATAAAAAAAGCGCCCGAAGGCGCTTTTTGAAGAAGATTTTGACGGGATCAGCCGATGAACTCGAGACCGTTCATGTAAGGACGCAGCACTTCCGGCACTTCAATGCGGCCGTCAGCTTGCTGATAGTTTTCCAGTACCGCAACCAGAGTACGGCCGACAGCCAGACCAGAACCGTTCAGGGTATGAACCAGACGGGTTTTCTTGTCTGCTTTACTGCGGCAACGCGCTTGCATACGGCGAGCCTGGAAATCCCAGCAGTTGGAAATAGAAGAAATTTCACGGTAGGTGTCCTGCGCTGGCAACCAGACTTCGAGGTCATAGGTTTTACGCGCACCAAACCCGATATCACCGCTGCACAGCAGGACTTTACGGTATGGCAGGCCCAGCAACTGCAGCACTTTCTCCGCGTGGCCAGTCATTTCTTCCAGTGCTTCCATAGAGTCTTCCGGACGCACTATCTGCACCATCTCAACTTTGTCGAACTGGTGCATACGGATCAGACCGCGAGTGTCACGACCGTAAGAACCCGCTTCGGAACGGAAGCATGGGGTATGGGCGGTCATTTTCAGCGGCAGAGAATCTTCATCCAGGATAACGTCACGCACGAGGTTAGTCAGCGGAACTTCAGCCGTTGGGATCAGGGCATAGTTACTGGCGTCCGCTTCTTCTTCCAGCGGGCGAGTGTGGAACAGATCACCGCCAAATTTAGGCAGTTGGCCTGTGCCATACAGCGTATCCTGGTTCACCAGGTACGGGACATAGTTTTCCATGTAACCGTGCTGTTCGGTATGCAAATCCAGCATGAACTGGCTCAGGGCACGGTGCATGCGCGCAATTTGCCCCTGCATCACAACGAAGCGAGAACCGGTCAGTTTAACCGCAGCGGCAAAATCCAGGCCTTTCGCCATTTCACCCAGGGTGACGTGATCACGGACTTCGAAATCGAATTTACGCGGTTCGCCCCAGCGGCTGACTTCCTGGTTTTCGCTGTCGTCTTTGCCATCAGGCACACAGTCATCAGGGATGTTCGGCAGGGTCAGCGCGATGTTGCGAATTTCAGCCTGCAGCTCGTCGAGCTCAGCTTTCGCGGCATCAAGCTCTTCACCCAGTTTGTTCACTTCCAGGCGTAACGGCTCGATATCTTCCCCGCGCGCTTTCGCCTGGCCAATGGATTTCGATCGCGAGTTACGTTCGGCCTGCAGATTTTCAGTGTTTACCTGCAGAACTTTACGACGCTCTTCAAGAGCGACCAGCTTATCTACATCCAGCTTAAAGCCCCGGCGTGCCAGTTTTTCAGCGACTGCGTCTGGCTCGGTACGCAGCAGATTGGGATCGAGCATGCTTATCCTGTGCTTATCGAATTGAAATTAGGAAAGACCGCAGCCTGCGGTCATAGAGATACAGTGACAACCTTACCGCAACGCCCTGTTTAGCGGTAGCGTTTTGTGGGGCTATTTTGATCCTGTTCGGCGAGCCAGGCGAGCTTTTCACCAATCTTGCCTTCAAGGCCGCGAGAGGACGGCTGATAATAGCGCGTTTGCGACATTTCTTGCGGAAAATAGACTTCCCCGGCGGCGTACGCATTCGGTTCGTCATGCGCATAACGATATTCCTGACCGTAGCCCATTTCTTTCATGAGTTTGGTCGGCGCATTACGTAAATGCTCAGGCACATCGTAATCAGGACGTTCGCGCGCATCCGCCATTGCGGCTTTAAACGCGGTATAAACAGCGTTACTTTTCGGCGCACAAGCAAGATAGACGATGGCCTGTGCAATCGCGCGTTCCCCTTCTGCCGGCCCCACGCGAGTGAAACAATCCCACGCGGAGATAGCGACCTGCATTGCACGAGGATCGGCATTGCCCACATCTTCTGACGCAATAGCCAGACAGCGGCGAGCGACATACAGCGGGTCACCGCCAGCCGTGATGATGCGTGCATACCAGTAAAGTGCTGCATCGGGTGAACTGCCGCGTACTGATTTATGCAATGCCGAAATCAGATCGTAAAAACGGTCGCCTTTATTATCAAAGCGAGCGCTGCGTTCCCCGGCAATTTCTGTCAACAGTTCAGGCTTAAGGACTCGCTTCCCCGCGCCGTCCAGCTCAGCCATATCCGCCATCATTTCCAGCGTATTTAACGCACGGCGGGCATCACCGTTAACCAGTTCTGCAATGGCTTTTCGGGTGTCATCGGGCAACACAATATCCTGGTCGCCATAGCCACGTGCCTTATCCGTCATCGCCTGAGTCAGCACTTTTTCAATGTCTTCAGTGGTCAGTGATTTCAGTAAATAAACGCGGGCCCGCGACAACAATGCCGAATTCAGTTCGAAGGAAGGGTTCTCGGTGGTCGCACCGATAAAGGTAATGGTGCCGTCTTCAATATGCGGAAGAAACGCATCCTGCTGGCTTTTATTGAAACGGTGAACTTCGTCGACGAACAAGATGGTACGCCGCCCGGCGTTACGATTCTGACGAGCGCGTTCGATAGCTTCGCGGATCTCTTTGACGCCTGACGTTACCGCAGAAATGCGCTCAACATCAGCGTTGGCATAACGGGCAATCACTTCTGCCAGCGTTGTTTTTCCTGTTCCAGGCGG
The DNA here is from genome assembly GCF_044900545.1 of Scandinavium sp. NPDC088450. Lineage (NCBI taxonomy): Bacteria > Pseudomonadati > Pseudomonadota > Gammaproteobacteria > Enterobacterales > Enterobacteriaceae > Scandinavium > Scandinavium sp. NPDC088450. The sequence continues at coordinate 56,586 of NZ_JBJDNI010000004.1, forward strand.
CCCCCACAGGATCATTGAATGCAGATGGCCTGCTTCAATCGCCCGTGGCAAAGGTTTACCTGGGGCCAGCAGATGCTGCTGGCCGATGTACTGCGCTAAATTTTCTGGCCGCATACGGGCGGCCAGAGGTTGAAACGCATTATCAGAAAAATCGAGCGACAGATTGCTCACGCACGCCTCTTATTTACGCTGATCGTCCACAGTTACTCCCTTAGGCGGAGTAAAGGTAAATTTAGATGCCTCTACAGCGCCGTTTTGCTGGGATTTCAGCTGGTAGCTGCTGCGCTGATCGTCCTGTTCAATGGCGCTGAACTGATGGATGGTGCCATCGCGGCTCACATTGATGGTGAACTGCTTCAGGTTGCCGTTGCTGCCTTTCGGCGTCAGTACGAAATCATCGCCATTCTGCTTGATATTGTATTGCTGCCAGTCGCTGGACTGGTTACGGGCAATCAGCATAAACGGCGTATTGCTGGTCGCATCTTTCAGCCAGGTTGCGGTGGCCTGTTCAACAAACGGGTTATAGAACCACAGGGTTTTGCCGTCGGACACCAGGATGCTTTCATCTGGCTGGGTCATGTGCCAGTTGAAGAGATTGGGCCGTTTGACGGAAAGGTCGCCCTGCCCATCCTGTACCGCATTGCCGCTACCATCGGTGACTTTTTGCGTGAAGCTGGCGTTGAAGCTGCTCACTTTATCCAGACGGCTTTTGAGATCGCTCGCCGCATCCGCCCAGACGTGGCTTGCAACAAAACTGGTCAGTAAGGCACAGGTGATGGCAATTTTCTTCATCTTGATTCCTTAAATGCGTCACTCCCGACGCGGGAGTCTCTCTGCCCCCACTGTAGGCTTCTCGCCAACAGCGGGACAGGAGAAAATACTTAAATTTTGGCTATTTACGCAACTTTTCAATCGTGGCGTTTAATCGAACGGCGGTGGGGCAAGCACTTCACGGTTACCGTTATGCCCCGCTTCGCTGACGATGCCCTGTGCTTCCATCTGTTCGATGATGCGAGCCGCACGGTTATAGCCGATACGGAACTGACGCTGCACGCCGGAAATGGACGCTTTGCGTTTTTCCGTCACGAAGTTCACCGCCTGATCGAAGAGCTGATCCAGCTCTTCACCGCTGTCCAGACCTGCGCCGCCACCTTCACTTTCTGTGTCTGACGTGATGCCATCGACATACTGAGGACGACCACGCGCTTTCCAGTCCTGAACTACCGCATGCACTTCCTGGTCGCGGACAAAGGCGCCGTGAACACGGGTTGGTGCAGCGCTTGAGTTCGGGCCCGAATACAGCATATCGCCCATACCCAACAGGGACTCAGCGCCGCCCTGATCAAGAATGGTACGGGAGTCAATTTTACTGGATACCGTAAAGGCGATACGGGTTGGAATGTTCGCTTTGATAAGCCCGGTGATAACGTCAACCGATGGACGCTGAGTGGCCAGAACCAGGTGGATCCCTGCAGCACGAGCTTTCTGCGCCAGGCGGGCGATCAGCTCTTCCACTTTCTTGCCCACGGTCATCATCAGGTCAGCAAACTCGTCGACCAGCACAACAATGTACGGCAGTTTCTCCAGTGTCGGATGCACGGCATCCATGCTGTCACCCGGTTTCCAGTATGGGTCCGGAATCGGACGGCCCATCTGTGCCGCCTGAGCAATTTTCTCGTTATAACCCGCAAGGTTACGCACCCCGAGCGCAGACATCAGCTTATAGCGACGTTCCATTTCATTGACGCTCCAGCGCAAAGCGTTGGCCGCATCCTTCATGTCTGTCACCACTTCCGTCAGCAGATGTGGGATGCCTTCATAAACGGACAGCTCCAGCATTTTCGGGTCGATCATGATAAAGCGCACGTCTTCCGGTGTCGCCTTATAGAGCATGCTGAGGATCATGGCGTTCACACCGACCGACTTACCGGAACCGGTGGTACCTGCGACCAGCAGATGCGGCATTTTCCCCAGATCCGCAATAACCGGTTCACCGGCGATGTCTTTACCGAGCACGATGGTCAGCGGCGATGGACTTTCACGGAATTTCGCGCAGTCCAGCACTTCACGCAGATACACGGTCTGGCGTTTTTTGTTCGGCAATTCCAGACCCACATAAGGCTTGCCTGGAATAACTTCAACCACACGCACAGCAACGGTAGAAAGTGAACGAGCAAGATCTCGTGACAGGTTAGAGATTCGCGCAGCTTTTACACCTGGTGCCAGGTTCAACTCAAAACGGGTGATCACCGGGCCAGGGGAATAGTTGACGACATCCGCTTTGATACGGAAGTCAGCCAGGCGTGTTTCCACCAGGCGAGCCGTTTGCTCCAGTGCAAAGGTATCAACCGGTTCCACTTCTGTCGGCGGCGGAGTCAAAAGATCCAATGACGGAAGAGGTGTGGTCGGTTTTTGCAGCGGGCGATCGTCGCCATTACGCATCAGCAGCGGGTGAATCAGACTTTCCTGCGGTTGTGGAGCAGGTTGCTGAGGCACTGGCTGCTGCGGCTGTTGATAAGCCTGATACTGGGCAGGTTGCTGATAATGCTGCTGTTGTGGCTGCACAGGTTGATGCTGAACAGGTTGTTGCTCTGGCATCACACTCGGCGTAAACAGCGGGGCTTTAGGCGTGTCATCAACCAGCGTTTTCATTGGCGAGAATTCAAAATCTGCTGGAGAGAACGGATTCGCGCCTTGTGGCTGCTCACCGGAATAACGCTGTTGCTGTTGAGCAGCAAACTGACGCGCCAGTTCGGCCTCAGCAAGACTCTCTTCATCCTCTTGCGTGCCGTTGTTTTCTTCGTACTGTTCGCCGTAACGCTGCTGCTGCGTGGCAGCAAACTGGCGTGCCAGTTCGTCCTGCTCCTGCTGCAGCGCCGCTTCTTCGTCGCCCATCAGGTCATCTGAGTCATACTGATGACGTTCTTGTTCGCGTGCGCGTTCTTCTGCCATACGTTGTGAAGGCAGTTTGATGCCGAAGGAGGCTGATGCCAGTTCACGGCGTGTCGGCACACGAACACGGTTAGGACGCGGCAACTGTGGACCAATCCCCTCTTTCACCTGAGTTCGTGGACCCTCGGCAAGACTGAACAGCGGTGCCGCTGCTGCTGCACCAGCCGCAGCGGCACCAGTTGCCTGATGCACACCGGCAGCAATCGGTGCAACTGCCGCGCCAGGATCAACAACAGGCATTGTTGGGGTTGGGATAGCAGACGGTTTCGCTGTAGCGGGTTCCGGCGTTGGCTGATACCACGCCGCCAGTTGCTCGCGTTCACGCGCACGCTTCTCTTCCACTTCTTCAAAGTAATAGAGAGGAGGACGCTGCGGTTTGACTTCTTCCTCTGGTTCCGGCGCGATGTCTTGTGCAGGCGGAACAGGATTAACCGGCGCTGGCGCATAGTCAGGCTCAGCCTGATACTGTGGCTGCTCTGCCTGATAATGCGGTTGTTCGGTTTGATAGTGCGTTTCTTGCTGCCACGCTGGCGCAGCGGGCTGCTGCACTGGCTCCTGCCACAGTTCTTCGATAGAAGGCTGCTGGCGGAAAGCTTCTGGCTGCACATAATCTGGTTTTGCTGCAGGCGCTTGCGGCGGCCAGTTATCTGGTGAAGGTGCAATAACCGGTTCAGGCGACTGAGGCGCAGGCACGGCTTGCCATTCAACACCCGATGCGGTCATTTCTGCCCCTGCGCCAGGAATTGAAGGAGTTTGCATGACAGGATCTGCTGGTGCAGCCCAGGCCTGAGAGGCAGCCGTTGCAGCAGCGGCCGCGGCAACAGGTTCATTGATGGAATGACCATTCAGTAACGGATCGGTTTCATCCCAGACTTGCGGGCGAGCCGCGCTGTTGCCAGAGAACAGGACATCATCAACGTCCGGCTGGCGTGCAGCACTATTCCCCGAGAACAGGACATCGTCTGCATCGGCCGCTTGGCCGTGCGCGGTGTACTGAACTTCCGTTTCTGAATCATCCATGCGTTTGCCCGAGAACAGTGCAGCATCGGTATGACGGCCTCTCGGATTGCTGAATTTTTCGGCGATACGTTGGCGGCGAGCCAGAGCACCACGCAGAATACGGGCGCGACGCCCTTCTTTGCGCGGAGCGTCATCCTGCTCATCTTCGTACTCGTCTTCATACTCTTCGTCGTCCACCCAGGTATCGTCACGGCGTGTGCGATTGCTGGCGAACGTAAGAACATTGAGGATCCAGTTGCCAATTTTCTCGGCAATGCTTACCCATGACCAACCGGTGAACAGGGTTAACCCTGCCGCCCAGATGCACAGAAGCGCAAGTGTCCCGCCGCTGCTGTGTAGCATCGGTTGCAGTGCCGTGCTAAGCAGGCTACCAATCACACCGCCAGAGGCAAAGTACCAGATATCATCTGCGTTGATTGCCGCGAGGCCGCACATTGTGAGGATCATCGCCAGCACGCCTATCAGGCGTAGCGCGACAGCAAAGTAGTCGACGTATTCATCGCTGGCTCGGTGTCGCCAGGCAAACCAGCAACCCCCAATAATCATCACTGGCAGGGTATAAGCCATCACGCCGAAAATGAAAAACAGCGTATCCGCCAGCCACGCACCAGGCTGACCGCCCAGATTATGAATAGGCTCATGCCAGGCGGTCTGTGACCAACTGGGATCGGAAGGGTTGAAGCTGAGTAATGCAGCCATCAACCAGATGGCGAAAAGGGAACACAAAAGCAAGAACGCTTCGAGAAGTCGGCGCCCGCTGCTTAATCTGTTAATGGTGACTTCTTTGTCTTCAGTGTATTCCTGGCTCAAGAAAGGCTCTCCAGGTCCTTGATGCTAAAACGGACAACAGCGCCGGGTCTCCCCGGCACTGTTGCTGTATGGATTAACAGGAGTGTAATCAACTTACGCCGATTTTGCACCTGTTCCGTATTAGCGCGTCTTAATAACCAGACGATTACTCTGCTTGACTTCTTCCATGACCACGTAGGTACGGGTGTCATTCACGCCCGGCAGGCGCAGCAGGGTTTCACCTAACAATTTACGGTACGCTGACATGTCCGGTACGCGGGTCTTCAACAGGTAGTCGAAGTCACCGGAAACCAGATGACATTCTTGAATTTCTTCAAGTTTTTGCACAGCGGCGTTAAATTGTTCAAACACATCCGGCGCGCCACGATTCAGAGTTATCTCAACAAAAACCAGCAGCGATGCATCCAGATAATGCGGGTTCAGCAGCGCAGTATAGCCCTGAATAAACCCTTGTCTTTCCAGTCGACGGACACGCTCAAGGCAAGGTGTCGGAGAAAGTCCCACACGTTTAGAAAGCTCAACGTTGGAAATTCGCCCATCCTTTTGCAATTCATTCAAAATGTTACGATCGATGCGGTCGAGATCTTTGCCAGGGCGCTTCTTGCTATCTACCATTATTATTGTCTCTCTGTATTCCTTCCCTACTCCTGTCTTGACTCTGTGCACTTCACTGTTCAGAGCCTGCCCCCGCCGTCTGCGCTGTTCATCTGTCACCAGATGTCACGCATAACCCATGGGTACGTGTTGAGAAGCCGTTGCCTTGCGGCAGTCACCGTTATCTCGTATGGCGTCTGTCCACACCATGCGCTGATTACGCTGACCCGGTTAAAAATGGCATTTGCGTGCATAAAAATTCACCACACTGCAAACACTGATTTTTTCTCCCTTCCTGTTTTCGCAAAAGCACAGGGGATTGTCAAAGCAAAACATCGATTTTTAGTACAACATGCCAGATATTCATTATCGCCCGGGGTTGATCCTCATGTTATCTCCTTATAATCGCCCCATTGGCAGTAGATTTAGTTATGGTCATTGCTGATAAATCCATCAATCCATCGGTGGATTCTATTACACATATCGTTAACAAAATTCCTGAACGCTTTTATTACTTCCGTAAATTCCCTACAATCCCGCCCATTGTCTGCCAACATTTATGGGGATCTCATGGGCACGGCCAAACACAGTAAACTGCTTATTCTTGGTTCTGGACCTGCGGGATATACCGCTGCGGTCTATGCTGCACGCGCTAACCTGCACCCGGTGCTGATTACCGGGCTGGAAAAAGGCGGTCAGTTGACCACCACCACGGAAGTGGAAAACTGGCCAGGCGACCCGAACGATCTTACCGGTCCGCTGCTGATGGAACGTATGCATGAGCATGCGGTGAAGTTCGAGACAGAAATCCTGTTTGATCACATCAACAAGGTCGATCTGCAAAACCGTCCTTTCCGCCTGACTGGCGATAGCGGAGAGTACACTTGTGATGCACTGATCATTGCAACTGGCGCTTCTGCACGTTACCTCGGTCTGCCTTCTGAAGAAGCGTTCAAAGGCCGCGGCGTTTCTGCCTGCGCGACCTGTGATGGTTTCTTCTACCGCAATCAGAAAGTCGCGGTGATCGGCGGCGGGAATACCGCAGTAGAAGAAGCGCTGTATCTGGCAAACATTGCCTCTGAAGTGCATCTGATTCACCGTCGTGACACCTTCCGCGCTGAAAAAATTCTTGTTAAGCGCCTGATGGACAAAGTCGAGAGCGGCAATATCGTGCTGCACACGCATCGCACACTGGAAGAAGTAACCGGTGACCAGATGGGTGTGACGGGTCTGCGTCTGCGTGATACCGAAAACAGCGATAACATTGAATCGCTGGAAGTAGCAGGTCTGTTCGTTGCTATCGGCCACAGCCCGAATACCGCCATTTTCGATGGCCAGCTGGAACTGGAAAACGGCTATATCAAAGTCCAGTCAGGTATTCACGGTAATGCGACCCAGACCAGCATCCCTGGCGTATTTGCCGCCGGTGACGTAATGGACCACATCTACCGCCAGGCAATTACCTCTGCCGGTACAGGTTGTATGGCTGCCCTTGATGCTGAACGTTATCTGGACGGTTTGGCCGATCAGGCTAAATAATCTTTACAAGTCAGTAACAAAGGTAAATAAGGCGACGATAAGTCGCCTTTATTTTTTCCTCGTTGTAACATTGCCGTGCCCAAAATCACCTATAAGACACCTGCTAAGCGCGCAATGAATAAAACCCGTCAACAAGAGCTTACCCGCTGGTTAAAACAGCAAAGTGTTATTTCCCGTCGTTGGCTGATGCTTTCCCGTCTGCTTGGCGCAGTGAGCGGCGTGCTGATCATCGCTCAGGCCTGGCTTCTGGCGCGCATGCTTCATCATATGATTATGGAGAACATCCCGCGCGAAGCACTGATCATGCCGTTTGTGATGCTTGTTTTGGTCTTTATTTTGCGTGCCTGGGTGGTCTGGCTTCGTGAGCGCGTGGGTTTTCATGCCGGGCAGCATATCCGTTTTGAGATTCGTAAAACGGTGCTGGACAGGCTCCAGCAGGCGGGGCCAGCCTGGATTCAGGGAAAACCGGCAGGCAGTTGGGCCACGCTTATCCTCGAACAAATCGACGATATGCACGATTACTACGCCCGCTATCTGCCACAGATGGCGCTCGCGGCTTCTGTACCGCTATTAATTGTGTTGGCGATTTTCCCCTCTAACTGGGCCGCGGCATTAATCCTGCTTTGCACAGCGCCGTTGATCCCCCTGTTTATGGCTTTGGTTGGCATGGGTGCCGCCGATGCCAACCGTCGAAACTTTCTTGCCCTGGCACGTCTGAGCGGTCACTTCCTCGACCGACTGCGAGGCATGGACACTTTACGTATCTTCGGTCGCGGTGAAGCAGAAACAGAAAATATCCGTCAGGCCTCCGAGAATTTTCGTCAGCGGACAATGGAAGTGCTTCGCCTGGCGTTTCTCTCCTCTGGCGTCCTTGAGTTTTTCACCTCACTTTCTATTGCCTTAGTTGCCGTCTATTTCGGTTTCTCTTATCTCGGCGAACTTAATTTTGGCAGCTACGGCACGCCCGTAACGCTGTTATCCGGTTTCCTGGCGTTGATTCTGGCCCCTGAATTTTTCCAGCCGCTTCGCGACCTCGGCACGTTTTATCATGCCAAAGCGCAGGCAGTTGGGGCCGCTGATAGCCTGAAAACCTTCCTTGAAGCTCCGCTTGCACAACCTCAGCGCGGCCACCTTACTCTTGACGAGAACAAAATGGTGAGCGTGGAAGCTCAGGCCCTGGTGATCAAATCACCTGAAGGCAAAGTGCTCGCGGGGCCCTTGGCCTTTACTCTGACAGCCGGGGAACGCGTGGTTTTAGTCGGACAAAGCGGGTCGGGCAAAACCTCGCTGCTCAATACGCTGGCCGGCTTTTTGCCTTACGAAGGCTCATTAAAGATTAATGGTGAAGAGTTAAGTGAGCTGGAGCCAGAGGCCTGGCGTCGCCTGCTGAGTTGGGTTGGGCAAAACCCGCAACTCCCCGCAACCACACTACGCGAAAACGTGATGCTTGCCGCGCCGGATGCCAGCGAAGCGCAGTTGCACCATGCACTGGAGCGAGCATGGGTGAACGAATTTATCGACCAACTGCCTCAGGGAATGGATACGCCGGTGGGCGATCAGGCCGCCAGACTTTCCGTTGGTCAGGCTCAGCGTGTGGCTGTGGCTCGTGCGCTGCTGTCGCCTTGCCGTTTATTGTTACTCGATGAACCGGCTGCCAGCCTTGATGCTCACAGCGAGCAGCGTGTCATGCAGGCATTAACCGAAGCGTCGACCAACCAGACGACCCTGATGGTGACACATCAACTGGAGAACCTCGCTGCCTGGGATGCCGTTTGGGTCATGGATCAGGGCAAGATTGTTGAGCAAGGTTCGTTTGAGCAGTTGGCGCAGTCACAAGGGCATTTCAGCCGTTTGCTGGCCCATCGTCAGGAGGAAATTTAAATGCGTGTCTTAGCTCCCTACCTGGCGCTGTATAAACGTCATAAATGGCTACTGTCGCTGGGCGTTGTGCTGGCGATAGTCACCCTCCTCGCGAGCATTGGCCTGTTAACCCTTTCGGGCTGGTTCCTCTCGGCCTCGGCCGTCGTCGGCTTTGCGGGTGCCTACAGTTTTAACTACATGTTGCCTGCGGCAGGTGTGCGTGGTGCGGCCATCATCCGAACAGCGGGCCGTTATTTCGAACGTCTGGTCAGCCATGATGCCACCTTCCGCGTGCTGCAACATCTGCGAGTGTTCACCTTCAGTAAGCTTCTCCCCCTCTCCCCTGCCGGGCTGGCACGTTTTCGCCAGGGGGAATTGCTCAACCGTGTGGTTGCAGATGTCGATACGCTCGATCATCTTTATCTGCGCGTCATCTCTCCACTGATTGGCGCGTTAGTCGTTATTGTTGTGGTCACTTTTGGCCTGAGCTTCCTCGATGTCACGCTCGCGTTGACCCTCGGCGGGATCATGCTCCTAACCCTGTTCGTGCTTCCGCCGCTGTTTTACCGTGCAGGAAAGCCTACGGGTGAGAGTCTGACGCAACTGCGCGGTGAGTATCGCCAGCAGCTCACATCCTGGCTGCACGGCCAGGCAGAACTCACTATTTTTGGCGCCAGTAACCGTTACCGCGAGCAAATGGAACAGACCGAGCTCAACTGGCACGAAGCCCAGCGTCGCCAGTCGGAACTGACGGCTCTGTCTCAGGCCGTGATGCTGTTGATTGGCGCGGCGGCTATCATCGCCATGCTGTGGATGGCGGCAGGCGGCGTGGGGGATAACAGCCAGCCTGGCGCGCTGATTGCGCTGTTTGTTTTCTGTGCGCTGGCGGCGTTCGAAGCGCTTGCGCCTGTGACCGGAGCATTCCAGCATCTGGGCCAGGTAATGGCCTCCGCTGTACGGGTCACGGAGCTGACCAGTCAGTCGCCTGAAGTGACATTCCCGGAAGCGCATTCTGATGTCGCAGAACACATTAGCCTGACGCTGAAAAACGTTAGCTTCAGCTATCCCCAGCAAGCACAACCTGCACTGAACAAAATTAACCTGCAGGTGAATGCCGGTGAACATGTCGCCATTTTGGGCCGAACCGGGTGTGGGAAATCGACGTTGCTGCAATTGCTGACCCGAGCCTGGGACCCGCAAGAAGGCGAATTATTGCTGAATGACCAGCCGATAGCGGCACTGAATGAATCCACGCTGCGCCGTTCTGTTAGCGTCGTCCCTCAGCGAGTGCATCTGTTCAGCGCCACACTTCGCGATAACCTGCTGCTGGCCGCTCCGTCAGCGTCCGACGAACAGCTCTCCGCAATCCTCACGCGCGTGGGGCTGGAAAAGTTACTGGAAGATGCAGGTCTCAACAGTTGGCTGGGCGAAGGTGGCCGTCAGCTTTCCGGTGGCGAACTCCGCCGTCTGGCGATTGCTCGCGCTTTGCTGCACGATGCACCGCTGATGCTGTTGGATGAACCCACTGAAGGGCTTGATGCCACAACGGAAAGCCAAATCCTTGATTTGCTGGCTGATGTGATGCAGGGCAAAACCGTCCTGATGGTCACTCACCGCCTGCGCGGACTGGCGCGTTTTAACCAAATAATTGTGATGGACAACGGGCAAATTATTGAGCAAGGTAATCACGCAGAATTGCTGGCCCAACAGGGGCGTTATTATCAGTTCAGACAGCGTCTGTAGACTACTATTCTCTATTATCAGGCGTGGAGTTGTGAAGTATGCGGCTGGTCCAGTTGTCACGTCATTCGATTACCTTCCCCTCCCCTGAAGGTGCCCTGCGCGAGCCCAATGGTTTGCTCGCGCTGGGCGGCGATCTCAGCCCTGCACGGCTGCTGATGGCCTATCAGCGTGGGATATTCCCCTGGTTTTCACCGGGCGATCCTATTTTGTGGTGGTCACCCGATCCCCGAGCCATTTTATGGCCGGAGGAATTTCACGTCAGTCGCAGTATGAAGCGCTTCCATAAATCTTCGCCCTATCGCATCACGTTAAATCACGCTTTTGGCAGAGTGATTGAGGGGTGCGCTGGCGACAGAGATGAAGGCACGTGGATAACCGAAAGCATTGTTCTCGCCTATCATCGCTTGCATGAGCTTGGCCATGCACACTCTGTCGAAGTGTGGCTTGGCAACGAACTGGTGGGTGGCATGTATGGCGTAGCACAAGGCGCATTGTTTTGTGGGGAGTCAATGTTCAGCCGGGCAGAGAACGCCTCGAAAAGCGCGCTGCTGGTATTCTGTCAGGAATTTGCTCGCGAGGGCGGTAAGCTGATGGATTGCCAGGTGCTAAACAGTCATACCGCTTCGCTTGGTGCCGTTGAAATCCCTCGTCGTGACTACCTTGAACACCTTGAAGCACTCCGTTCCCAGCCGCTTGCGGGGCATTTCTGGGTACCTCGCACACTGTTTATGCCAACAGTGTAAATGTTTTCGGCACATTTTTTGTCAGGGTGATATAATTGTGCCGGAAGTCGTTTCTGCCTGTTGCCCCGCCTTCGTTTGGACTCTCCCTCTTAAACGTTTGCACTCGTCATGCGGAGTGTGCGTGTGATTGTGGGCAATACGCAAAAACGATCCCTTTTTACCCCTTACGCCACGCTTAAAGTGGAAAGATGACGGGTAAATCTTTACTTAATTGGTGAATTTCGGCATTATCTTGCCGGTTCAAAACTACGGTAGTGATACCCCAGAGGACTAGATGGCCAAAGAAGACAATATTGAAATGCAGGGTACCGTTCTCGAAACGTTACCTAACACTATGTTCCGCGTAGAACTGGAAAACGGTCACGTGGTAACAGCGCATATCTCCGGTAAAATGCGTAAAAACTACATCCGCATTCTGACGGGCGACAAAGTGACTGTTGAGTTGACCCCGTACGACCTGAGCAAAGGCCGCATTGTCTTCCGTAGTCGCTAATCGCAATCAAGCCCCAAGGGCAACTGAATGCTGAAAGGTCGGGTCTTCCCGACCTTTTTCATTTCTGTTCACCTATCACCTCTTCCCAACCCGCCAAAAGTTAACCCAGAATTAAACAGCAATAAGCCCGGCTTTATAGTTCCATCAATGAACAATATCTCACTGTTCTTATTGAATTTAATTCATGCCGCGCACCCAATGAAAGACACATAAACGTAACAATCAGTTCCTATACTCCGCGCCTTGTTAACATTTAATGGCAAGGAGTCGTGTTGTGAAATTTTCGGTTCGCCCTCTGGCTTTTTTCATCGCTTTCACCTGCGTAGCTGCACAAGCAGACGACCAGGCAATCTCAACCCCACGCCTTTCGGGGATAGATAACTTCCGCGACGTTGCGGGGATCACGACGGCCTATACCACTGCCAACGATGGCGTGATGCGTACCGGCGTCTTCTATCGCTCCAATGCCCTTACGCCAAAAGGTGATGACTTATCTGTGCTGGAAAGTCTGAACATCAGTACCGTGGTGGATTTGCGCTCACCGGCCGAAGTGGCCGCTCAGGCCGATACTCTGCCCGCCAACAGCAAATACGTGAATGTAGACCTGATCGGCAATAGCGGCACCTTTGTGCTGGATCTGAGCAAAATGACCGTCAGCGACGTTGATGCCATGATGCAGGACGGAGAACGTAACTTCGTCACCAGTGATTACGCTCGTCAGGGTTTAGGTGAAGTCTTTAGGGAGCTGGCTTCAGCAGACGACGCCGCCCTCTTCCACTGCACAGCAGGAAAGGATCGCACAGGCTGGGTGAGCGCAGTCCTGCAAACCATCGCAGGCGTTGATAAAAACGATATCATGGCCAACTATCTCGCCACCAACGATTACACTGCGGCGCGCGTGAATGCGACGCTTGCAGCGCTCCCAGCTTCAATGCAAGGCACTTATGGGGCGTTGATGGGCGTACGCGCCAACTGGCTGCAGGCCGGGCTTGATCAGGTCATCACCAGCTATGGCTCAATGGATAATTACCTGAAAGAAGGCCTGGGGCTCGATCAGGCAACGATTTACGTCCTGCGCGGTAAGATGGTTCGCTACGCAACGCTGCCGGGTGAAAGCGCATTTCAGGGTAACGCCGCACAAGGTGCTGGCTTGCTGAATGCCCTGCAGGATTCCCCTCTTTCCGGTCGTTACACCGCTTACAACTCTTTCCTGCAAAACGCCATCGATCAGGGTTCTTTAGCTGGTGTAGAAAAACAAGTCGGTGGCCAGGTTCATGCCGACGCAGAAAGCTATTTGCTTCGTCAGCCTTCACAACTTTATGACGCGCTGGCACCTGTCATTTCAGGACGAGGCCTGCAAGAGCAACAATCTCTGGTCTGGTTACAGGGCCTTTCGGGTTATCTGGGTACCGACGGCAGCACGCAGGCCAGCTCCAGCAATGAACATACCAACGGGGCAATAGTCGGCGCGACATGGCGCCTTGATGGCCGCACTTCTGCCAACGGCGGTATCGGGTACAGCCACGGCTCTGTTTCTTCGGCAGATGGCAATGTCAAAACCAACACCACGACATTAAACCTTGGGGCGCGTTATGGCCTGAACACGCTCGATAATGGCCCTTGGATGGGGTTACAGAGCAGTGCGGGCTATATCGACTACCAAAGTGAACGCCATCTGGGTGGCGGTCTCGGTACCGCCAATGGCGACTCAAGCGGGCACTATGTCAGCGGTCGAGCGTCCGTTGGCTGGCTGACAAGCGCTTCAACGTTAAGCCTCGACCCGGCAATAGGGGTTCAGGTGACGCATCTGAATATCGATGGGTTCAAAGAGCGCGACAGCGAACTGGCGCTGGATATGGCGGGCGTCAATGATACCCAGACCAGCCTGACCGCCGATTTAGGCATCTCAATTCTGCCACAGCAGGCAGGTAGCTGGACGTTGAAACCGGGCATAGCGCTCGGTTATGAACGTATGCTGAATGATCAATCCTCCACCAGCCACGGCACGCTGTATGGCTTTGGCGTTGATCAAACGTCAGCTTTTGGCAGCAAAAATCTCTATAAAGCCGGATTACAACTGGCCGCCAGCTACCGCAATGTGACTGTGAATACTCGCGTCAACTATCTGACAGCCGATACGCACAGCGATGGGGTTTCCGGTTTACTGGATGTGGCCGTCGCCTTCTGAACCGACGGTCATCAGGCATAAAAAAACCGGGCGATTGCCCGGTTTCGTTTTGTATCACATCAGAAAACTTAGTGTGCGGCTTCGGCTTTGCGTTTTTGCGCAGCCTGGAAGTCATACGTCAGCGCGTTGTTCTTCGCGTCCAGGGCCACCGTCACCTGACCGCCGTCCACCAGTGAACCAAACAGCAGTTCGTTGGCGAGCGGTTTCTTCAGGTTGTCCTGAATCACACGCACCATTGGACGTGCGCCCATTGCGCGGTCGTAGCCTTTTTCCGCCAGCCAGTTGCGGGCTTCCTGGCTAACTTCCAGCGACACCCCTTTCTGATCAAGCTGCACCTGCAGTTCCACGATGAACTTGTCGACAACCTGATGGATAACCTCGGTAGAGAGGTGATCGAACCAGATAATGTTGTCGAGACGGTTACGGAACTCCGGCGTGAAGATTTTTTTGATCTCTTCCATCGCATCGGTGCTGTTATCCTGGTGGATCAGGCCGATGGATTTACGCTCCGTTTCACGCACCCCGGCGTTGGTGGTCATCACCAGCACCACGTTGCGGAAGTCTGCTTTGCGGCCGTTGTTGTCGGTCAGCGTTCCGTTATCCATCACCTGCAGCAGCAGGTTGAAGACATCCGGGTGCGCTTTCTCGATTTCATCCAGCAGCAGCACCGCGTGAGGATGCTTAATCACCGCATCTGTCAGCAAACCGCCCTGATCAAAACCAACGTAACCCGGAGGCGCACCAATCAGGCGGCTCACCGTATGGCGTTCCATGTATTCGGACATATCGAAGCGCAGCAGTTCAATACCCAGCGCTTTCGACAGCTGGACCGTCACCTCGGTTTTCCCGACCCCGGTTGGCCCGGCGAACAGGAAGGAACCGACAGGTTTGTGATCCTGCCCAAGCCCGGCACGGCTCATCTTGATGGCTTCGGTTAAAGCCTCAATGGCTTTATCCTGACCAAAGACCAGCATTTTCAGGCGGTCGCCCAGATTTTTCAGCGTGTCACGATCGCTTTGCGACACGCTCTTCTCTGGAATACGCGCGATGCGTGCCACCACAGACTCGATATCCGCCACGTTGACGGTTTTCTTGCGTTTGCTGACAGGCATCAGACGCGCACGGGCGCCTGCTTCATCAATCACGTCAATAGCCTTATCAGGCAGATGACGATCGTTGATGTATTTCACCGCCAGCTCAACCGCTGCACGCACCGCTTTGGCGGTGTAGCGCACGTCATGGTGAGCTTCGTATTTCGGTTTCAGACCGTTAATGATTTGCACGGTCTCTTCCACGGAAGGCTCAGTCACATCAATTTTCTGGAAGCGACGCGCCAGAGCACGGTCTTTTTCGAAAATATTGCTGAATTCCTGATAGGTGGTCGAGCCAATCACCCGAATCTTGCCGCTGGAAAGCAGCGGTTTAATCAGGTTAGCCGCATCCACCTGGCCGCCCGATGCCGCCCCCGCACCGATAATGGTGTGGATCTCATCGATAAACAGGATGCTGTTGGTATCCTGCTCCAGCTGTTTGAGCAGTGCTTTGAAGCGTTTTTCAAAATCACCACGATATTTGGTGCCCGCCAGCAGCGAACCGATATCGAGTGAGTAAAGTGTGCAATCGGCAATCACTTCCGGTACGTCGCCCTGCACGATACGCCAGGCGAGCCCTTCGGCAATGGCGGTTTTCCCGACGCCGGATTCACCGACCAGCAACGGGTTATTTTTACGGCGACGGCATAACACCTGAATGGCACGCTCAAGCTCCTTGTCGCGACCAATCAGCGGATCAATGCCGCCCACGCGAGCAAGCTGATTGAGGTTGGTGGTGAAGTTTTCCATACGATCCTCCCCGCCTGCTTGCTCTTCGGTATTGGGTTGGCTTCCGGAATCGGAAGACTGGCTCGGCTCGTCTTTACGCGTGCCGTGGGAGATGAAGTTCACCACATCAAGACGGCTCACTTCATGCTTGCGCAGCAGATAAGCCGCTTGCGACTCCTGCTCGCTGAAAATGGCCACCAGCACATTCGCCCCGGTCACTTCGCTGCGACCTGACGACTGCACATGGAAAACGGCACGCTGTAATACGCGCTGGAAGCTGAGCGTCGGCTGAGTGTCGCGCTCTTCTTCGCTGGCAGGCAGAACCGGCGTGGTTTGTTCGATGAAGGCTTCGAGTTCCTGACGTAGCGCCACCAGATCCACGGAGCAGGCTTCCAGCGCTTCGCGGGCGGATGGGTTGCTGAGCAGAGCCAGCAACAGATGCTCGACGGTCATAAACTCATGACGGTGCTCGCGCGCTCTGGCGAAAGCCATGTTTAAACTGAGTTCCAGTTCTTGATTGAGCATAGGCACCTCCCCCAATTATGGCCTGTCATCAGGCCTGTTCCAGCGTACACAGCAACGGATGCTCGTTCTCCTTGGCATAACTGTTCACCATCGCCACTTTGGTTTCCGCCACTTCCGCCGTAAAAACGCCGCAGATGGCTTTGCCTTGATAGTGAACGGTGAGCATCAGTTGCGTTGCACGTTCTACATCATAAGAAAAGAATTTCTGTAACACGTCAATAACAAACTCCATCGGCGTGTAATCATCATTGAGCAATATCACTTTATACATCGACGGCGGTTGTAACGCATCGCGTACCTGGTCTTTCGTCAGCTGGTCAAAATCCAGCCAGTCACGAGTCTTACCCATTGTCAGTATTCATCTTCGGTTACGGCCCCGGCGGGATGCTTCCCGTCACTGACCAGAGCCTGTCTTCATTGAATCTACAGTAAAGAGTAGATAACTTTCCTCTATTCCTGCCATTCGCCATTCCTGCTATTCGCGACGTTGGTCACAATCCTTGCAATAGCGTTAACTGCTTCAAATTTTGACGCATTTTCCACCATACTTCGCACTCTGTCGCTTGACGCGTTGCCTGTTTTATCTAAATTGTACAGGCGAGAGTTGGCGAGGTTTTGAACAGCCCGACCACTCCACCACCGGTTCTTTCCATCTGATTATAAGATTTACGAAGGATGTCGAAGTATGGAAATGGGTACTGTTAAGTGGTTTAACAATGCTAAAGGGTTCGGCTTCATCTGCCCTGAAGGCGGCGGCGAAGACATTTTCGCTCATTATTCAACCATCCAGATGGATGGCTACAGAACGTTAAAAGCCGGACAAGCCGTTCGGTTTGATGTCCACCAGGGGCCAAAAGGCAATCACGCCAGCGTGATTGTCCCTGTTGAAGCGGAAGCCGTCGCGTAACGCATCCGTTCCATTGTGGACATCCTGCAGTCAAAATGCCAGTCCTGATGACTGGCATTTTTATTGCCCTTACTCTCTCGCCAGCGCATCCACCGGGTCGAGCCTTGCGGCATTTCTTGCCGGTAACCAGCCAAACAAAACGCCCGTCAGCGTCGAACAAATAAACGCCATCAGCAGCGCCAGCGGGGAAAAACCGATGCCCCAGTCAGGTAAAAAGAGCTGCAACGTGAAGGCGATAAGTAAAGATAATCCGACCCCCATCGCGCCGCCTACCAGACACACCAGGACAGCTTCAATTAAAAACTGTTGCAGCACATCGCTCGCTCTGGCTCCGACTGCCATGCGAATACCGATTTCCCGCGTACGCTCTGTGACTGACACCAGCATGATATTCATCACCCCAATGCCGCCAACAACCAGCGAAATGACCGCCACCAGCGTTAAAAACAACTGTAATGTATGTGTGGTCCGTTCCGCCGTTTTCAAGAGACTGTCCATATTCCAGGCAAAGAAATCCTTCTTGCCGTGACGTAATGACAGCAGTCGCGTGAGCTGTTGTTCTGCCAGCGCGCTGTCATGCCCGTCTTTCACACGTACGGTGATCGAATTGAGCCACGACTGCCCCATCACGCGCCCGGCCATCGTGCTGTACGGCAACCAAACGCGCAGGATTTTACTGCTGCCAAACATGCCCTGCTTCTCATCTGCAACGCCGATAACCGTGGCAGGCATATTCCCGACCAGAATGATTTCCCCCACCACTTTAGCCTTATTGGGGAAAAGCTGACGGCGGGTATTGCTGTCCAGCACCACCACCTGCGCCCGCCCGTTTAGCTGCACCTCGTTGAAGGTATTGCCTTCACTGAAGGTCATGCCGTAGACGTTAAAATACTGCGTGCCCACGCCCTCGGCACTGGCTGACACGTCGGTATTGCCCACGCGCAGGCGCAAGCTTTTGGAGACTGTTGGCGTGGCGGATTGCACCCACGGCTGCTTCTGAATCGCTAACAGGTCATCATATTTCAGCGCCTGCTGATATTGCGGATCGTCATCGCCAAAATCTTTACCAGGGTAAACATCAATGGTGTTGGTGCCAATCGCGCGGATATCGGCCAGCACCATCTGTTTGGCTGCATCGCCCACCACCACAATCGACACCACAGAGGTGATACCGATAATGATGCCGAGCATGGTTAACAGCGTACGCATCTTATTCGCCGCCATCGCCAGCCACGCCATGGTCAGCGCTTCCCGGAAGCTGCTCACAAACTGCCGCCAGCCAGGGGTTCCGGATTCAACGGTATTGACCGCCGCGGGAACGCCAGCCAGCTTCGACGGCGGGTTGCTGATAATCTCCCCGTCGCGGATTTCAATGATGCGTTCAGCCTGAGCCGCCACCAGCGGATCGTGGGTGACGATAATGACCGTGTGGCCCTGCGCTTTCAGCTGATGCAGGATAGCCATCACTTCTTCGCCAGAATGGCTGTCGAGTGCACCAGTGGGCTCATCCGCCAGAATAACCTGACCACCGTTCATCAAAGCACGAGCAATACTGACTCGTTGCTGCTGCCCGCCTGACAGTTGCGATGGCTGATAGTCGGCACGGTCGCCAAGCCCCAGACGCTGAAGCAACTCCAGCGCTCGCTCAAATCTGCGTTTGCGCTCGGTTCCGGCATAGACGGCGGGCACTTCAACGTTTTGCGCGGCACTCAGGTGCGAAAGCAAATGGTAACGCTGAAAAATAAAACCAAAATGTTCACGGCGTAAACGTGCCAGCGCATCGCCATCGAGCGTCGCAACGTCGGTACCGGCGACCCGATAAGTGCCGCTGGTCGGTTTATCAAGGCAGCCGAGAATGTTCATCAGTGTTGATTTACCGGAACCTGAGGCCCCGACAATCGCCACCATTTCACCCGCATGGATGCTGAGCGTAATGCCCTTCAGCACTTCAACGCTGCTGTCGCCGGAGGGATAACTGCGGCGAATGTTGCTCAGGTCAAGCAACGCGGTCATTTAGCGGCTCCCGGTTTTCCCTCGCCGGTAATCACTTCGTCGCCCTCTTCCAGCCCTTTCACCACTTCCACATCGGTGTCGTTCCGCGAACCAATGCTAATTTCACGCTCCTTCACTTCACCATTACGCAGTAAACGCACGTTATAGCGGTTGTCTCCGGTGGCATCGCCAAGTGCAGAAAGAGGAATGCTCAACACATTGCTGACGCCTGCCAGTTGGATATGAACCTGAGCGGTCATTTCCAGACGCAGCACGCCTTGAGGGTTAGGCACCTCGAAACGAGCGTAATAGAAAATAGCGTCGTTCACTTTTTCCGGTGTGGGCAAAATGTCTTTCAACGTGCCTTCATAGCGCGTCAACGGGTCGCCCAGCACGGTGAACCAGGCTTTTTGCCCCGGTTTGAGATGAATCACATCCGCTTCAGACACCTGAGCTTTCACCAACATGGTGCTGAGGTCGGCCAGGGTCAGAATGTTTGGCGCTTGCTGCGCGGCAATCACGGTCTGGCCTTGAAGGGTGGTGATTTGTGTCACTTCACCCGCCATCGGAGCCAGAATACGGGTGTAATCCAGATTTGTTTTGGCCGTATCAAGCGTGGCCTGATTCCGTTTGATCTGCGCATCAATCGTACCAATTTGCGCTTCTTTCACCGCGACATCGGTCGCGGTGGTGTCGAGATCCTGACGTGAAATGAGCTGCTTAGCCGCCAGTTGCTGATTACGCGCATAAGTGACCTGAGCCAGCTTGCGTTCAGCGATAGCCTGCAGGCGCTGCGCACGCAGTTCCATCAGCGTGGCTTCGACTTCTTTTATCTGGTTCTGCGCCTGTTCAGGGTCGATAACGCCCAGCAGCTGATCTTTCTTCACCTTATCGCCAATGTTCACCGACAGCGTTTTCAACTGACCGCTAACCTGCGCCCCGACGTCAACCTTACGCAGCGCGTCCAGCTTCCCGGTGGCAAGCACGCTCTGCTGCAAATCACCCTTACGGACGATCAGCGTCTGGTATTGCGGCTGTGGCGCGTTTAGCGTGCGCCACAACCAGAATCCTGCCAGTACCAACAGCACGGCAAGAAACAAATACGTTTTTCTACGCTTTCCCTTCAGATTCATAAAAATCCCGAATGTTGTGTCCTGAGCCGATTGTATCTAAACATTTCATCAACGGAACCCTCTCTTTTGTTTTACTCCCTAAGCCGTTGAAGTGACGTTGAGATGCCTGCTGATTAAATGAACTTTTCTCCTTTTGGCAAGGCCTTTTCTTATGTCACTCATTGCAGAACACTCATACTCACAAAAAGCGAGACCAGAATCGGGCAAACAACTTTTCCAGCTTCTGAGCCGTGGAGAGTTAACACCAGGTCTGGCCTGGCAAAATCCGGCTTACCGCCGCAAATTTATTCTGCGCTCGATGCTCACGCCATTCAGCACTTCAACGCTGCTTTCTCGCCTGGCCGCGCTGCCGCAATTGCCCCAAATGTTGAAAGTGCAGCCGGGTCTGCCGTGTCGTCTGCATCGCCCATGGCTTTCCATGAATATGCCACGCAAACAGGCCGCAAGTGCGCTGGTGTGGCACTACGAGCGCATGTCTGACCGTCTGCCTGAGTGGGTGATGAACGGGTATCTAAGCCAGAGCGGCGTCACCCTGACAACGTTGACCGGGCGCGATGAAACGACTTACAGCATTCGCCTTCTCGCCGACGCGTTTCTGGATAAAGAAGGTGAAGCCACACTTATCTTTTGCGATGCACAAGACACCGTTCTGGCGGAGCTAACCTTCACCCTCTGCCCATTTGAAGGGAAAGAGACACTGTACATCGGCGGCATGCAGGGGGCGAAATCCCATGTGCCTCATGAAAGCATTCAGAGCGCGACCAAATCCTGCAACGGCCTGTTCCCGAAACGTCTGCTGGTTGAAGCGGCGATGGTGATGGCCCAGCAGATGGGTGTCAGCGCGATTCGTGCGGTCAGTAACGAAACGCACATCTATCGCAACGTTCGCTACCGCAAGAAAAAACAGGGTCAGCTTCGTGCCGATTACAACAGCTTTTGGGCGTCGCTCGGGGCAACCGCAGACAGCAATGGCGATTTTCTGCTGCCGCTGACCATTCCACGCAAGCCAATGGAAGAGATTGCCAGCAAGAAGCGCTCTGAGTATCGCCGCCGCTACGAGTTACTCGACAGCCTGCAAGCGCAGACACACAACGTCTGCCAGGGCTAGTCCGCTCGCCCGCGTGCCAGCCATAGCACGCGGGAGAACATTTTGCGCAGCAGGTTCGGCACGGCTTCCACGCCGCGCCGCCCTGCTTCCATCGCCACTTCAATCGCCAGGTCGGGCTTCGATGAACGGTGAATGGCTTTAATAATCACCCGCCGCATGTTCATGGGAACGCCTTCCGGAATTTGCGCCACCCGGTGATACACATCGTCAAAGCCCTGACGATACATAAAGTGTTCCATATCCAGCGCGGGCAGCGTAGTCAGATGATGGCGCTCCAGCTCGCGGTCATTATTCAGCAGGCCGCGCACCGTGGCGGCGTATTTCTTGCCTGCTTCGTCACCATCCACCAGCACATGCCATTCAATACCCATTCGTCGGGCAAATTTAATCAGGGGCTTCAGGCCAGACTGAGCAAACTCAATCACCTTAATCCCTTCCGCATCAAAGTGATGTCCACACTGGCGCGCCAGTTCGTTTATCACCCACGTTTCCGTTTCGCCTTCCACCAATAGCCAGCAGCGGGAAAAAAGTGAGGAAGCGCGGTTAAAGCGAATATGAAAGGCGATGCGCCGATTGTCTTCCGCGTTCAGGCCATCCGGCCCCAAACGCCAGGCAGCGACGCGAGAAGAATCACGCACCAGACGGCAAACATGCTCAACGGGCGTCATGGAAAGCAACTCGCCAGAATTGGTCGTGGTGATACGTTGCAACGGCAGCAGATTCAACAAATTCCACGCCACCGACAGCATAATGGGATGGAGCCGGGTTTCAGGATCTTCCACCAGCAGCAAAGGGCGCGCGTCTCTGTCCAGCCTGACGGTGCCTTTAGCCTGTAACAATGTCGAAAACAGCCCCAACAAAATCACCCGATGGCTGCGGCCTCCGGGTTTGTCGATCATGCGGTTGATGATATCGAGATAACGCCAGCTGCGTTGTTCATCGTGCGAGCGACGGCGCATAAGCCGATGGCGAGATTCGGCGGTGCCTTGTTCAGAAAAATAGTGTTCGAGCAGTTGCACCATCGCCGACAGTCCCTCGCGTATTTGACCATCGGAAAGGTTCTGCGGGCTGGTGACTAACTCACGTGAGAGGAAATCAAGCTGGCGGGCGGTGATCTCCACATCCGGCATATTTGGCACGGTGCCATTACGAATGCGGCGCATAAAGCGCGCATCACGTAAACGCAATACTGGCATCAACCGCACCAGATGGCGTGCCTGGTCATCAATATCGGCAAAGGGCAGCGATTCCCCGCGACCATCAATAAAACTGCGTAAAGTCATCACGCTGTTATCTTCCGCCAGCTCGCCTTCAAGCCGGTAGAAAATACGCTGATAGCCGTCGTCACAAGGCACCCAACAGTCAGATAACGGACGATAGCGCCGCACGCGATGGCGACCCGGTTCAAGTTCACGGAAAGTCAGAATGATATGCAGATGGTGTTCGCGGCCCTGCACATCCCCCGGTGGAAACCAGAAATCTTCGCGGACAAAATGGTAGAGATCGGATTCCGGTGACAGCAGCAATGTCAGCGCATCCAGCAGGCTTGATTTACCCCAGGCGTTTTCGCCTATCAGCACGTTATTTTGTTCCAGCATCAACGACAAACGGTTGATACCGCGAAAACCCACTATCTCTACTCGTTCGAGAAGCATATGCCCTCCAGCTGAAAACATCCCTTTCCTTACAGCAGTATAGCGGCACGCTCCCGGCGACGACACCCGCAAAAAAGCCATATTATGTCAAAAAATGTCCAGAATACTTTTGGGGCGAAACTAATAACCCTGTAGTTAATAAACCTATGTGATAAAAAAATCCTGAACTGCCCATTTGATAATCTGGAATTAATCTATACTGGAATTATCCGAATTTAACCCAAGGGACTCCTGCAAATTGCCTTAAATCAAGATTAGTGAAGTTATTTAACTGGTGAAGGGATGGCGTTCGTTTTTAAAATAACGGCTCTTAATTATGTCGTCTTCCCTTGGTGGCGATAAATAATGTCCGGTGCAGGTTTCCCTGACACCGTCACTGTTATTTCTTTGAGGTGGTTATGTTCAGAAAACTGGCAGCAGAATGCTTTGGTACATTCTGGCTTGTATTCGGTGGTTGTGGTAGTGCGGTTCTGGCTGCGGCTTTTCCGGAATTAGGCATTGGTTTTGCCGGCGTCGCGCTGGCATTTGGTTTAACCGTGCTGACCATGGCTTATGCCGTAGGTCATATTTCCGGCGGTCATTTCAACCCGGCTGTGACTTTAGGTCTGTGGGCGGGCGGTCGCTTCCCGGCGAAAGACGTTATCGGTTATATCATCGCGCAAGTTGTCGGCGGTATTATTGCAGCAGCCATTCTTTATCTGATTGCCAGCGGTAAAACCGGCTTTGATGCAGCGGCCAGTGGTTTCGCGTCTAACGGTTACGGCGAACATTCACCAGGCGGTTACTCCATGCTTTCCGCTATCGTGATTGAAATTGTGCTGACCTGTGGCTTCCTGATTGTTATCCACGGTGCAACCGATAAAAACGCACCTGCCGGTTTCGCGCCAATCGCCATCGGTCTGGCACTGACGCTGATTCACCTGATCAGCATTCCAGTGACCAACACCTCTGTGAACCCAGCGCGTAGCACCGCGGTGGCAATCTTCCAGGGTGGCTGGGCGTTGCAGCAGCTGTGGCTGTTCTGGCTGATGCCAATCATCGGCGGTATCCTCGGGGGTGTGCTGTACCGCACATTGCTTGAGAAAAAATAAGGTTCAAATAGATTCCCTGAAAGCCCGGTTTATTCCGGGCTTTTTGTTCTTTGACAAAGGAGGAAAAAGCGTGGTTTTTCCTCCTTTGTGGTTATCAGCCGAAAATCAATAAATCGATTTTCCTTGTTTTCAGTCTGGTGCCCAAAAGAAACCTTCACTCGTTAGAGGTTTGTCATCCGTCTCATAAGCCCGGCAAATGCCGGGCTTTTTCTTTTTTCGGGTGGCTTTACTCGCCCGGGCTCTTTCGGTAGTGTCTGGTGTGCTTTTTCCACACTAAAGGTCTGGGTCTTTCATGTTTTCAGGATTGCTGATTATTCTTGTGCCACTGATTGTGGGTTACTTGATCCCGCTGCGTAGCCGCCCTGCGCTGCAGCTGATTAACCGCCTGCTCAGCTGGATTGTTTACGTCATTCTCTTTTTCATGGGGATTAGCCTGGCCTTCCTGGATAATCTCGCCAGCAATCTGTTAGCTATTCTTCATTATTCCGCTGTCAGTATTACGGTTATTCTGCTGTGCAATATTATTGCCCTGCTGTGGCTGGAACGTGCCCTCCCCTGGCGTCATCATCATGCACAGGAAAAATTGCCTTCACGTATTGCGATGGCGCTGGAGTCATTACAGCTGTGCGGCGTGGTATTACTTGGCTTCCTGCTTGGGCTCACCGGCTGGTCGGTTTTACAACATGCCACCGAGGCCAGCGAATATACCCTTATTTTCCTTTTATTCCTGATTGGTATTCAGTTACGCAATAATGGCATGACCCTGAAACAAATCATTCTTAATCGCCGGGGAATGATGGTTGCCGTGGTCGTAACAGTCAGTTCACTGGCGGGCGGAATCATCAATGCCTTTATTCTCGGCTTGCCACTGAAAACCGGCCTCGCCATGGCTTCCGGTTTTGGCTGGTATTCCCTGTCCGGTATTTTGATGACCGAAGCGTTTGGCCCGGTGATTGGCAGCGCCGCCTTTTTCAACGATCTCGGCCGCGAATTAATTGCCATTATGCTGATTCCTGGATTAGTGCAACGTAGCCGCTCCACGGCATTGGGCCTGTGCGGGGCAACGTCGATGGACTTCACGCTGCCGGTCTTACAACGCTCCGGTGGGCTTGAAATCGTCCCTGCGGCCATCGTCCACGGCTTTATTTTAAGCCTGTTAGTCCCGCTGCTGATGGCCTTCTTCACGGCGTAATACCTCTATGGCGGTAGCTTTCTGCCGCCAAAATTGCTTTAAATCAATCTCCCTTTAAGTTGCCACACAAAACCCTTTTCAGCGTTTCTGACGAGGCTTAACCTTAAACATGTATTTTAAATATAACTTAAAGGATCTGATCATGTTTTGTGTGCAATGTGAACAAACTATTCGTACGCCAGCGGGCAATGGCTGCGCTTATGCGCAAGGGATGTGCGGGAAGACGGCACAGACCTCTGATCTGCAGGACTTGCTGATTGCCGCGCTGCAAGGGCTTTCCGCCTGGGCAGTCAAAGCCCGTGAGTTCAACATCATCAGCCATGAAGTTGACAGCTTTGCCCCTCGCGCCTTCTTTTCGACCCTCACTAACGTGAATTTTGATTCCCCACGAATCGTCGGTTACGCGCGTGAAGCCATTGCCCTGCGCGAAGCGCTGAAAGCTGAGTGTCTGAGCATTGATGCAAACGCTGCTGTCGATAATCCGATGGCCGGTCTGCAACTGGTCAGCGACGATCTCGGTGAGTTGCAGCGTCAGGCCGAAGCCTTTACGCCAAACAAAGACAAAGCCACCATAGGCGACAATATTCTTGGCCTGCGTCTGCTGTGCCTGTACGGCCTGAAAGGCGCGGCAGCCTATATGGAACACGCCCACGTCCTCGGCCAGTACGACAACGCTATTTACGCCCAGTATCACCAGATTATGGCGTGGCTCGGCACCTGGCCTGCGGACATGAACGCTCTGCTTGAGTGCTCGATGGACATCGGCCAGATGAACTTCAAAGTCATGAGCATTCTGGATGCCGGGGAAACCAACGCTTACGGGCACCCAACGCCAACGCAGGTCAACGTGAAAGCGGTGGCAGGCAAAGCGATTTTGATTTCCGGTCACGACCTGAAAGATCTCT
Organism: Scandinavium sp. NPDC088450; assembly: GCF_044900545.1. Classification (NCBI taxonomy): domain Bacteria; kingdom Pseudomonadati; phylum Pseudomonadota; class Gammaproteobacteria; order Enterobacterales; family Enterobacteriaceae; genus Scandinavium; species Scandinavium sp. NPDC088450. The sequence goes on from NZ_JBJDNI010000004.1 coordinate 82,856, forward strand.
ATAACCTGCTGCTGCAAACAGAAGGCACCGGCGTCAACGTCTACACCCACGGCGAAATGCTGCCCGCGCACGGCTACCCGGAACTGCGTAAGTTCAAACATCTGGTCGGGAACTACGGCAGCGGTTGGCAGAACCAGCAGGTCGAATTTGCCCGCTTCCCGGGCCCAGTGGTGATGACCTCCAACTGCATCATCGACCCAACCGTCGGCGAGTACGATAACCGCATCTGGACCCGCAGCATCGTCGGCTGGCCGGGCGTGAACCATCTGGAAGGCGACGATTTCGCCCCGGTTATCGCTCAGGCTCAAAGCATGGCGGGCTTCCCGTACAGTGAAATTGAGCATCTGATCACCGTTGGATTTGGCCGCCAAACGTTACTGGGCGCGGCAGATACTCTCATCGATCTGGTTAGCCGTGAAAAACTGCGCCACATCTTCCTCGTCGGCGGCTGTGACGGCGAACGTACCGAGCGCAGCTACTTCACCGATTTCGCTACCAGCGTGCCGGATGACTGCCTGGTGATGACCCTCGCCTGTGGCAAATATCGCTTTAACAAACTGGATTTCGGCCACATTGAAGGCCTGCCGCGCCTGGTCGATGCTGGTCAGTGTAATGATGCGTACTCCGCCATCATTCTGGCTGTCACTCTGGCGGAAAAACTGGGCTGCGGCGTGAACGATCTGCCGCTGTCACTGGTGCTCTCCTGGTTTGAACAGAAAGCGATTGTTATTCTGCTGACGCTACTCTCGCTCGGCGTGAAAAACATTGTCACCGGGCCAACCGCACCGGGCTTCCTGACGCCAGATCTGTTAGCAGTGCTGAACGAAAAATTTGGTCTGCGTTCGATCACCAACGTCGAGCAAGACTTGCAGCAAATGCTGTGCGCGTAAGGAGAAACTCATGACCATGCCAACTCCACAGTGCCCATGGCGGATGCAGGTCCATCACATTCATCAGGAAACACCGGATGTGTGGACGCTTTCCCTGCTGTGTCACGACTATTACCCTTACCGAGCCGGGCAATATGCGCTGGTGAGTATCGGTAATTCTGCCGACACGCTGCGCGCCTATACGCTCTCTTCCACGCCGGGTGTGAGCGAATACATCACGTTGACCGTTCGCCGCATTGAGGACGGTAAAGGTTCAGAATGGCTGACGCGTGATGTTAAGCGCGGCGACTACCTGTGGCTGTCCGATGCGCAAGGTGAATTTACCTGTGAAGACAAACCGACAGACAAGCTGCTGCTTCTCGCGGCTGGCTGTGGCGTCACGCCGATCATGTCGATGCGCCGCTGGCTGGCGAAATATCGCCCGGAAGCGGATGTGCAGGTGATATTCAGCGTGCGTTCGCCACAGGATGTGATTTTTGCCGATGAATGGCGTGACTATCCGGTGACGCTGGTCGCCGAAAATAATGCCACGCACGGCTTTGTTTCCGGGCGGCTGACAACCTCGCTGCTGGAATGCGTGCCGGAGTTGGCTTCCCGCACCGTAATGACCTGCGGCCCTGCGCCTTATATGCAGTGGGTTGAAGAGAACGTTAAAGCGCTGGGCGTCACGCGTTTCTTCAAAGAGCAGTTCTTTACGCCGGTCACAGAAGCCGCCACCAGCGGAGTGAAATTCACCAAGCTGCAACCGGCGAAGGAATTTTTTGCGCCAGTTGGCACCACATTACTGGCTGCGCTGGAAAGCAATAAAGTGCCCGTGAATGCGGCCTGTCGGGCGGGTGTTTGCGGGAGTTGTAAAACGAAAGTCGTTTCGGGCGAGTACACCGTCAGCAGTACCATGACGCTGACTGAGGCAGAAGTGGCGAGTGGCTACGTGCTGGCCTGCTCCTGCCATCCTCAAGGGGATTTGGTGCTGGCCTGATAAAAAACGCCCGGTGGCGCAATGCTTACCGGGCCGACAAAGGCATCGAACCGTAGGCCGGGCAAACACAGTGCCGCCCGGTAAAGTCCCCGCGATAACCTCAGCGTGGGGATTTTTTTATTTCCAGGCTGAATCTTTGGCTAAAACAAAACGGCCTGCGCCCAGGAAAGCAACCGCCAGCGAGCTGATAAAGAAATACACCAGGCTTTCAATCGCCCACGCGCCCACAACGTCCAGAGCAAAAGTTTTACCGGTACCCACCATCAACCACGCCACGACCATAGTAAACGCCAGCACCAGCGCAGCAGGACGTGTCAGAATGCCCAGAATAATCAGGATTGGCGCAACCACTTCGCCAATCAGCACGCCGTAAGCAATAAACCCTGGCAACCCTTTCGCCACCAGCATGCCGCTAATGCCCTCAACGCCGCCAAACAATTTGTGCAGGCCGTGAAACAGCATCAACCCGCCCACCGCCAGACGCAGCAGCAGTTTACCCAGATCATCACAAGCCAGCGTTTTATTGATTGTATTTAACAATGATTTAACCATTTGAAAGTATTCCCTGTTTTCCCAGAAGTAAAACCAGCTTATGCCGAATAATTGCGCAAATAAACCTGCTGAAAATAAGGGGATTTTGCCAGGCAGACAAGCGAGTTTCATCTAAGCTTGTAAGCGCCAGCACAAAAAGGAGAAGGAATTTATGAAGCAAACTGTGGCCGCTTACATTGCGAAAATGCTTGAACAAGCCGGGGTAAAACGTATCTGGGGTGTGACCGGAGACTCCCTCAACGGGCTCAGCGACAGCCTCAACCGAATGGGTACCATCGACTGGATGTCGACCCGCCACGAAGAAGTGGCCGCCTTTGCAGCAGGTGCTGAAGCGCAGTTAACCGGTGAACTGGCGGTCTGCGCCGGGTCATGTGGGCCAGGAAACCTGCATTTGATCAACGGCTTATTCGACTGTCACCGCAATCACGTTCCCGTATTGGCAATTGCGGCACACATTCCTTCCAGTGAAATCGGCAGCGGCTATTTCCAGGAAACTCACCCACAAGAGCTTTTCCGCGAGTGCAGCCATTACTGTGAGCTGGTCTCGACACCAGAACAGATCCCACAAGTGCTGGCGATTGCCATGCGCAAAGCCGTGCTTAACCGAGGCGTTTCGGTGGTGGTATTGCCCGGTGACGTGGCGCTGAAGCCCGCGCCAGAAACGGCGAGCACGCACTGGTATTCCGCCCCGCAGCCCGTTGTGGTGCCTGAAATGGCAGAACTGCACAAGCTCGCCCAGTTGCTGCGCTACTCCAGCAATATCGCCCTGATGTGCGGCAGTGGGTGTGCTGGCGCGCATAAAGAGCTGCTGGAATTTGCCGGAAAATTGAAAGCGCCAATTGTTCACGCGATGCGCGGCAAAGAGCATGTGGAATACGACAATCCTTACGATGTCGGGATGACCGGGCTCATCGGATTCTCTTCAGGTTTCCATACCATGATGAATGCCGACACCCTGATTTTGCTCGGCACCCAGTTCCCTTATCGCGCCTTTTATCCGACCGACGCCAAAATCATCCAGATTGACATCAATCCGGCCAGCATTGGCTCGCACAGCAAAGTGGATATGGCGCTGGTCGGCGATATCAAAACCACACTGGCAACGCTCACCCCGCTGCTGGAAGAAAAAACTGACCGTCATTTCCTGGATAAAGCGCTGGAACACTATCGCGAAGCGCGTAAAGGGCTCGATGATTTGGCGAAACCCAGCGAGAAAGCGATTCACCCGCAATATCTGGCGCAGCAGATCAGTCATTTTGCTGCCGATGACGCCATTTTTACCTGTGATGTCGGCACCCCAACCGTCTGGGCGGCACGCTATCTGAAGATGAACGGCAAGCGTCGCCTGCTCGGTTCCTTCAACCATGGTTCGATGGCTAATGCCATGCCGCAAGCGCTGGGTGCTAAAGCCACCGCGCCAGAGCGTCAGGTGGTGGCCATGTGTGGCGACGGCGGTTTCAGTATGTTGATGGGCGATTTTCTCTCAGTCGCACAACTCAAACTGCCGGTGAAAATCATCGTCTTTAACAACAGCGTGCTCGGTTTTGTGGCGATGGAAATGAAAGCCGGAGGCTACCTCACCGACGGTACTGAACTGCATGACACCAACTTCGCGCGCATCGCTGAAGCCTGCGGCATAACCGGCATCCGCGTGGAGAAAGCCGCCGATCTGGATGAAGCTTTACAGCGAGCTTTCAGTACTGAAGGGCCGGTTCTGGTCGACGTGGTGGTGGCGAAGGAAGAGCTGGCCATCCCACCGCAAATCAAGCTGGAACAAGCGAAAGGGTTTAGCCTGTATATGCTGCGTGCCATCATTAGCGGACGCGGGGATGAAGTTATCGAACTGGCGAAAACCAACTGGCTCAGGTAAAAAGAGAGGCATAACCCTGATGCAAAAAAGGAAATGCCGTGATCGATTTACGTAGTGATACCGTTACCCGTCCGAGTCGTGCCATGCTCGAAGAGATGATGGCCGCCCCGGTCGGGGATGATGTGTACGGGGATGACCCGACCGTCAATGAACTGCAACGTTATGCGGCAGAGCTGGGTGGCAAAGAAGCCGCCCTGTTTTTGCCAACGGGAACGCAGGCCAACCTGGTGGCGTTGCTGAGCCACTGTGAGCGCGGCGAAGAGTACATTGTCGGCCAGGGTGCGCATAACTATCTGTACGAAGCTGGCGGAGCTGCCGTGCTTGGCAGTATTCAGCCACAGCCTATCGACGCCGCGCCCGACGCGACGTTACCGCTAGATAAAGTGGCGGCGAAAATCAAAGCCGATGATATCCACTTCGCCCGCACCAAATTGCTCAGTCTGGAAAACACCCACAACGGCAAAGTGCTGCCGCGCGAATACCTGAAAGCAGCGTGGGAATTTACCCGTGAACGCAAGCTTGGCCTGCACGTTGACGGCGCGCGTATCTTTAACGCCATTGTCGATTACCGCTGCGAGCTGAAAGACGTCACGCAATACTGCGATTCCTTCACCATTTGCCTGTCAAAAGGCCTCGGTACGCCGGTCGGTTCTCTGCTGGTCGGCAGCGCGGAGTACATCAAACGCGCCAACCGCTGGCGTAAAATGACTGGCGGCGGCATGCGTCAGGCGGGCATTCTGGCTGCGGCTGGTCTGTATGCGCTGAAAAACAACGTTCAGCGTTTGCAGGAAGACCACGACAACGCCGCCTGGATGGCGACAGCGCTGAAGGAAATTGGTGCAGACGTAATGCGCCACGACACCAACATGCTGTTCGTGCGCGTCGGTGAAGAAAATGCAGCGGCACTGGGCGAACATCTGCGTGCCAACGGTATTCTGATCAACGCCTCGCCTGTCGTGCGTCTGGTGATGCACCTGGATGTCAGCCGTGAGCAGTTGACTGAAGTGGTTCGCCACTGGCAATCCTTTCTGAAGAACTGAGGGAATAACGTGCCGCAAACTATTCTGGTGCTCGGCGCCAGCGGCTATATCGGCCAGCATCTGGTGACCGAACTGAGCTCGCAGGGTTATCCCGTGAGGGCTGCGGCACGTAACACGGATCGTCTGCAAAAACTGGCGCTACCTGGCGTCAGTTGTCATCACATCGATTTGCACTGGCCTGTTAACTTGCCGAAGCTGCTTGAAGGTGTCGATACACTTTACTATCTGGTGCACGGCATGGGCGAAGGCGGCGACTTCATCGCCCATGAGCGACAGGCCGCGCTGAACGTTCGCGATGCGCTGCGGGAACAACCAGTGAAGCAGGTTATTTTTCTGAGTTCGCTTCAGGCTCCCGAAAGCGAGCAATCCGATCACTTACGCGCCCGCCAGATCACCGGTGATGTGCTGCGTGAAGCGGGTGTTCCGGTGACAGAATTGCGAGCGGGAATTATTGTCGGCGCAGGCTCTGCGGCTTTTGAAGTGATGCGAGATATGGTTTACAACCTGCCGGTTCTCACGCCACCACGTTGGGTGCGTTCGCGCACTACGCCAATCGCACTGGAAAACCTGCTGCATTATCTGGTGGCTCTGCTCGACCATCCTACCGCCGAACACCGCGTGCTGGAAGCCGCCGGGCCGGACGAACTGAGCTATCAGGAACAGTTCGAACACTTTATGCGGATCAGCGGCCGCCATCGTCCGTTGATCCCCATTCCGTTCCCGACCAGCTGGATTTCCGTCTGGTTTTTGAATGTCATTACGTCGGTTCCCCCGACTACAGCCAAAGCGCTGATTCAGGGGTTGAAGCACGATTTGCTTGCCGATGACCGCGAATTGCGCGCGCTGATCCCGCAAACGCTTCTCTCTTTTGATGAAGCGGTGAAACGCACGCTGAAAGAAGAAGAACAGCTGATGAACTCCAGCGACTGGGGCTACGATGCCCAGGCTTTTGCCCGCTGGCGGCCTGAATATGGGTACTTTCCGAAGCAGGCGGGCTGTACCGTCAGTACGTCAGCCAGCCTCGCCTCGCTGTGGCAGGTGGTGAATCAGCTTGGCGGCAAAGAACGCTATTTCTTCGGTAATATTCTGTGGGATATCCGCGCTTCTCTGGACCGGCTTATCGGCCATAAGCTGGCGAAAGGCCGCCCGGAACACGCGTTTTTACAAACCGGTGACGCGGTAGACAGCTGGAAAGTCATTATCGTCGAGCCGGAGAAACAGCTCTCGCTGCTGTTCGGCATGAAAGCGCCTGGGCTTGGTCGTCTCACTTTTACGCTGAAAGACAAAGGCAGCTACCGGGAAATCGACGTTCGCGCCTGGTGGCATCCGCACGGTATGCCAGGCTTACTGTACTGGCTGCTGATGATCCCCGCGCATCTGTTCATTTTTAAAGGCATGGCCAGGCGCATTGCGAAACTGGCGGAAGAAATCTCGCGCAATCAGCCGAAATGAGTTTTTTCTTCATAGTTTCCCATTGCAAGTCAGCGTAATTCACGGAAAAATGCGCACGAAATTCTTTTCAGACACAGTGGATGGATATGAAGGTACTGGTCACCGGCGCCACCAGCGGTTTAGGCCGTAATGCGGTGGACTATCTGCGCCGTAAAGGCATCAGCGTCAGAGCTACCGGTCGCAACGAAGCGATGGGCAGACTGCTGGAAAAAATGGGCGCCGAATTCGTCCATGCAGATTTAACCGAACTGGTGTCTTCTCAGGCCAAAGTGATGCTCGCCGGGGTCGATACCCTGTGGCACTGTTCCAGCTTCACCTCACCGTGGGGAACACAGGAAGCCTTCGATTTAGCCAACGTGCGGGCAACCCGTCGCCTTGGCGAGTGGGCGGTTGCCTGGGGCGTGCGTAACTTTATTCATATCTCTTCGCCGTCGCTGTACTTCGACTATCACCATCGCCGAAACATTCAGGAAGATTTTCGTCCGCAGCGTTTTGCCAATGAATTTGCCCGCAGCAAAGCGGCCGGGGAAGAAGTCATTCATTTGCTGGCGCAGGCGAACCCCAACACGCGTTTCACCGTGTTGCGTCCGCAAAGCCTGTTCGGCCCGCACGATAAAGTGTTTATTCCACGCCTGGCGCAGATGATGCACCACTACGGCAGCGTGCTTTTGCCTCGCGGAGGCGCTGCGCAGGTTGATATGACGTATTACGAGAATGCGGTGCATGCAATGTGGCTGGCGAGTCAACCTGTCTGTGACTCACTGCCGTCAGGCCGGGCGTATAACATCACCAACGGCGAACCGCGCAGCCTGAAAAGTATTGTGCAAAAGCTGATTGATGAGCTGGATATCCATTGCCGCGTGCGTTCTGTGCCCTACCCGATGCTGGATATGGTGGCCCGCAGCATGGAGCGCTTTGGCAACAAAGCCGCCAAAGAGCCGTCATTTACGCATTATGGTGTGTCGAAACTCAATTTTGATTTTACGCTGGATATCAGCCGCGCAGAGAAAGAGCTGGGCTACCAGCCGATTGTGACGCTCGATGAGGGCATAGTGCAGACAGCAAACTGGCTGAAAGATCACGGTAAGCTACACCGCTAATGTTTCTTTATCGCCCGGCGGCGCTGCGCTTGCCAGGCCTACAATGTTGGCCAGGCCGGTCACCCGGCAATAACAGTTAAAAAAACGGCAACCCGAAGGTTGCCGTTTCAGACTGCTGACAAAGAAGGAAAAAGCGTGGTTTTTCCTTCTTTGTGGTTATCAGCCGAAAATCAATAAATTGATTTTCCTTGTTTCTTATTAGGCACCCTATGACAAATCTTCATTCGTTAGAGGTTTGTCATCACTCTCAAACGGCAACCCGAAGGTTGCCGTTTCTGTTTTACTCACTCTTAAAGAGCACTCCACGCATCAGCCCATGCAAGGCCTTTACCTGGCTCGTAGTAAGTTGGTGCATTGTTACACCAGCCGCTGTACGGGTAAGGTTTGCACTGGAACAGCTGGCCGTGGTTATTCACGATATCGCCCGCTTTCCATTTGGTGTTCGCGCTCCACGCCGGGTAAGTCCCGGTCTGGTCGCCAGCAGAGGCTTTCGCGTTCACGTTCAGCAGATAAGTGGTGGTGCTGCTCAACTCGCCATCGCTAACGGTCAGGCTGACTTCGTATTGAGCCGCCGCCGCTGCTTCTGGTGCGTTGAAGGTGATCACCGCTTTATCTTCACCGCTGACAGACTGGCCATTCTGAGTGGTCCAGGTGTAGGTCAGGGTGTTGCCGTCTTCGTCAGTCGACCCCGCAGCGCTCAGCGAAACGGTAGCCCCTGCATCAACGGCACCAATTGGCCCGGCAATCTGCGCGACTGGCGCATGATTCACGGTCGTTGGCTCTGCTGGGGTTACTGGCTCGTCAGGAACCGTAGGCTCAACAGGAGTGACTGGCTCTACCGGCGTGACAGGTTCAACCGGAGTCACGGGCTCTTCAGGCACCACTGGAGGCTGCACGGTATCGTCTTCGCCCGTCACATTGACGTTGAAGAAGTGTTTCACACACTTGGTGTAGTCACCCTCTTTGAAGGCGCTGAATGGCGTCTGATAGCCCACCAACTGGCAAGAGTAAGTCTGGCCTGATGGCGTATCCGCACTCCATCCCCAATCCTGTTCCCAGTAAATTTTCAGGGAACCGGAACCGCCTTCATCGAACTGCTTCATGTTGGCGCAACCGAGCACTTCGTTAGCCGGAACCGGAACTTTCAGGTAGTTAGCGAACTCTTTGTAGTACTTGATACGGTTCTCAGACTGAGCAATCTCAGTCGGGCCGCCGCACTCAACGCCGCCGTTGATGATCTGCGTGGTCACACCAAAGCCCGGCACCAGGCCGTTGGCTTTGTCATGATCGTTTGGCTGCCAGCTGCCATCAATCACCTGCAGCATGCTTGGTTTCGGCGGCTGCGGGTAAGCGAAGAAGAAGATAGCCGAGGCCAGGTTCAGCCAGGTATCCGCCACCAGCTCAGGTTTTTCCAGCAGCACGCTAACGTCGCCGTACATCGCTTCAGAGAACGGGCCGTAGTTGTAGTTGTAAGACAACTGCTTAGCACCGCGACCGAAGTAGCTGACGAAATCGCCGTCTTTATCTTTGCCGCACGGCCAGGTCTGACCCTGCCAGATATCCGGCGCACATTCGCCGTTGTAACCGCCCTTCTGCCCTTCGCTCCAGCCCATTTCACGCACATACACCAGTGCCTGACGCCATTCGGCTTCTGGACGCCAGCTTTCATGGCCGCCGGTTTCCTGCGCGAAGTGCGCAAACATGGTGGCCAGGGATTTACGACAAATAGCATCGCTGTCACGGCCATCGGTATAGGTCTGGCACAGTGCCGGGAATTTACCTACTGCTTTGAGGAAGTTGCTGTAGGTGTATTCAGGCGCGCGCAGCGGGAACAGATAATCCCAGTCGCTGGCTTTCACCAGCCCTTCAACGCGTTTGACGTTTTCCGGGTTCGACGCTTTGCCAGGTTCAATCTGTTCAACCAGGCTGTTGTCCAGCGTACGGATGGTCGATTTCACTGCGGCCATCAGCGGAAAGTCGGTCAGCTCCTGCTCTTTTTGTTGCAGATCACTGGCTTTGACGGTGTACGGCTCGCTGCTGGCCTGAAGCTGTGCAGCTTGTGCCATAAACGGTGCAACACAAGCCCCGGCAACCAGCAGGCTTAATAATGTCCTTTTGTTCATCTCGGTAATTCCTGTTAAATACAATAATATGATGGATGCGGATGAAAACTGATTTCAGTTTGCTTATTCGTCCGTGGGGGAAAACAAGCCCGGGGGGTATTTCACGTTAATGAAAATAATCATTCCCGGCGTGTTTTTTCAGCGTTTGATATTTAGCCCAAACCTTTCGGGCATACACCATTCGCTTTGGGAAGTTTTCTTTTCTCAGCCCGGCGTTATAAGCGCCGACCGCTTCCCAGTTATAGCCATAAACTTTAATCATGCCTGAGAGTATTGAAGCGCCGACCATAATAGAGGTACAGGGCTCAGTTATCAGGCGGTATTCATCAATGCCACTGCGCTGAAGTTCAGCAAAATGCGAACTGTTAATCTGCATTAATCCGACATCGTAAGTGCCATCATGATTCTGACCGATGGCTGAAGGATTCATGCCTGATTCAACATTAGCAATAGCGTAGAGTAAATAAGGATCAACATGATAATAATGGGCGGCGTTATTCCAGCAATTGGCCAACGCACTCTGGCTCATTATCATCAACAATAAAAATAGCGTCTTCATATTCAATCCCGTTATTTTTCATTGCCCGTTAATCCTTTCCACTTATTCACTTCCGGGCCTGTTTATCCTGCGGGCAGAATGCTGCCCGCAGGGTTAAGGCTGGAAATTATTGACAGTCAGTTGCCGCGCCGGTTTTCACCCACACATCGCTGTTGCCCGGCATATCACCCTTCGTCCACCATTTAGCACGGTAAGCCGAGCCGTTGTAGGTGGTGGTATCGCCGCTGTTGTAAACCACATCAGAACGCCAGTTGAATTTCACCTGGCTAACCAGTTCCCAGGCATCCACGCCGAAGCCAGGTTTGTTACCCTGAGTCCAGTATTTTGCCTTCCAGACCAGGTTATCAGCGCTGACGGTATCGTTCGCGTTATAGACCTTGCTGGCGCTCCACGCTGCATGTTTGCTGGCGTTAGCATCAACAGGCGCATCGCAGCTACCGGTTGCCTGACCTTCATCCGCTGGCGTGTTGCCTTCGTCTGCTGGTGTATTCCCTTCGTCAGACGGGGTGTTCCCTTCATCAGACGGGGTATTGCCTTCGTCCGCAGGCACGTTGCCTTCATCAGCCGGAACTTCTGCTGCTTTCGGCGTGACGGTGACTTCTACGCTTGACTGGACGCTGGTCTTGCCATCGTTAACCACCACGGTCACGGTATAAGTAGCCTGAGATTCTACATCTGGCGCAGTAATGTTCAGGTTGGCGGTGCCGTTACCCGTTGCCTGCATTGCTGCCGGAACGCTCCAGGTGTACGTCAGCGCGTCACCGTCTGGATCGGTCGCTTGAGCGTGCAGGGAGTAAGTCTGACCCGATTCCAGCGTTACCGCTTCCAGTTGGTTAACAACCGGAGCCTGGTTCGCTTTTGGCGCTTTGTTCACAACCTGAACATCTGCCGTGCTGGTCAGCCCTTTCGCATCGGTAACCGTCAGGCGGAACACCAGAGTCTGGTTGCTGGTGACAGCCGCCACATTGAAGGTTGCTCTCGCATTCGTGCTGTTAGTGATGTTGACAGACGTTCCAGAAACCTGAGTCCATTTGTAGGTGATCGCATCGCCATCCGGATCGGTGGAGGCAGAACCATCCAGCGTCACGGTTGCCGGGCCAGTCACCATCTGATCGGCTGCAGTCGCAATCGGTGCATGGTTGGTGACCACAGGATCAACCGGCGTTGAACCGCCGCCGACCAGGCTTTCATTCATCGCGTTCAGGATGTCGCCGGTATCGGAGTCGATAGACCAGGCAAACAGGCCGCCCAGGTTTTTCGCCAGCACATATTTGCCTTTGGCGGTTGCAGAGCGCGCATCTTCATAGGTGATCAACTCACCGGTTGATTTATTGAACAGAGACGGGGCTTCTGCCGCGGTGTCATAGCTGTATTCCCAGCCTGGTTTGCCTTTGTATTCATTGGCAATCTGACGGTAGTCAACTACGCCTGGTTCCCAGGTGCCTCTCACTTTGTCGGTCGCGGTGCCAGTGAATGGATTGTTGCCGGTATAACCGTGAACCCCTGTCCAGCCGCGGCCGTACATGGCGGTACCCACCACAATCTTGCCTGGCTGCACGCCCTGACCGAGCAGCGCGTTCACGCCGTTGTCAGTGGTGTATTGGGTATCTGGTTTCCAGGACGCACCGTACAGCGCATTCTGATGGCCCAGTTCGTCCATGCTCCAGCCGCCGTGGAAGTCGTAGCTCATCAGGAAGATATGATCGAGATATTGTTGCGCGGTGGTGTAATCCACGTCTTCAATTTTATCCTGACCGGAACCGATCGCCGAGGTCAGCTCAAGCTTACGGCCGGTTTCTGCCGACAGATCGTTGAGCATAGCGCGCAGATCCTGCATCAGCAGGGTGTAGGTTTCTTTATCCTGCTGAGGGTTACCCAGCGCAGCATTCTCGCCGCCGCCGCCCGGGAACTCCCAGTCGATATCCACACCGTCGAAGAATTTCCAGGTTTTGAGGAAGTCTTTCACAGACGCCACGAAGCGATCGCGGATCACTTTGTCATGCATTCTGTAGAACGGATCAGACAGGGTCCAGCCGCCGATGGATGGCAGCACTTTCAGGTCCGGATGCGCTTTTTTCATTGCCATCAGCTGACCAAAGTTGCCTTTGTACGGGTCATCCCAGCCAGAAACACCAGCTTGCGGCTTCTGCAATGCCGCCCATGGGTCATGAATCGCTACCTGGAAATCCTGACGACCGTTACAAGAGCGTTTCAGCGCTTCAAAGCTGTTGCCGCCTTCTATGGTTTTCAGGCTGTCGTTGATACCGTCGCCGCCACAAATAGGAATGAAGCCATACAGGATATGGTTGAGGTTCGCCGCAGGGATTTTATCCACCGGGAAATTACGATCGTAAACGCCCCACTCTGGGAAATAAGCGCCGACGACTTTGTCGGTGTGCTGAGCAAGCGTTTTGTTGTTTTCTTGCATCGTGGTGGCCAATGGCAGCAGATGACTGCCGTCGGTGTCGGCAACGATAATCAGTTTGCTGGCGCTGGTGCTGCACCCGCTGGTGTTACACAGCTCAACCGTTTCCTGATAGCGGCCACCTTTCATGACTTTAAAACTTGCGGTGCCGTTCATGCTGCCCGCGCCGGTCCAGACGGTTTTACCATCCAGCAGCACTTTTGCAGACGTGGGGGCCGCCCCGCTCCAGACGTCCCACTGCACTTTTACGTCAGCGCCGTCGTGGACTTTAACCAGACTGTTATAAGCCGTGGCGGACTGGTCCACTTCAACAATGGCAAATTTATCATTACCGCTGGAGATAGTGGCTTTACCCGGTACAGCTGCAAATACCGGGCTTGCCACCGCGGCAACAAAGAGCGCCAGATATTTAGGCTTCAGAAATTTCATTATTAGATCCTGATAATACGATTTGTGAAAGTAAATACCCATGTCATTCCATTCAACATGGACAAGTTATGATGAATAACCCTTCTTAAGAACAACGTATAAAAAACGACTTACGAAACAACGACTGTATTACGCCGACTCCCTCCCTAAAATAAAATCTGCTGCAAGGTCCTTTTCGTGACACCAAGAATACAGGGCGTTTTATATTTCCCTCATTCCTTTCCCTGGTGAAAAAACTTCAAATAAAACTTGACTGGCCGATTTAAAACGAGAAATTCATCATTCGCAGAATAAAGGTCACCATTCCGGCAATAGCAAGAGAAGGACCAAAAGGAATAAGCGTATTTTTACGCTCGGATTGAATAAACAACACAGAAACGGCAATTCCGCTCAGGGCGGCAATCAGCACCAGCGTCGGCAATGACTGCCAGCCACACCAGGCTCCAAGGGCTGCCAGCAGTTTAAAATCTCCGTACCCCAGCCCTTCTCGCCCGGTCAATAGCCGAAATGCCCAGTACAGCAGCCACAGCGAAAGATACCCGGCGACCGCGCCGTACAGCGCGTCGGTCAATGGCAACGTATGAAATAAGGCGCTGGTCAACAAGCCAGCCCACAGCAGCGGCTGAGTCAGGCTATCCGGTAGTAGCAAATGCCGTGCATCGATAATCACCAGTGGCAACAGCAAGCTCCACAGCAGCCACAGTGAAAGCAACACGGGCAATGAAGGCGCAAAGGCAGCGCTGAAAGCGAAGAAAAGTGCGCTGAACACTTCGACCAGCAGCAAACGAACCGGGATAGCAGCCTGGCAGTGGCGGCAACGCCCACGCAGGCAGCACCAGCTCAGCACAGGAATATTTTCCCAGCCGCTTAGCGGATGAGAGCATTCAGGGCAATGGGAAGCCGGAAACAGCAGATTCCCCGCCCCTTCTTCACCCATCACCAACGGCGGAATACGTTCTGCCACCACGCCCAGAAAACTGCCGATAATGGCCCCCAGCCCGGCGCTCAACGCGCAAAGCCCGGGGAGATTCTGGGTCTGTATCAGCATCAACGGATTCACGCGATTTTGCCCCAACTCAGCGTAATGTGCGCGCTCACATCACTCAGGTGATCGACTGGCGTCAAATCGACTTTTACCATTCTGACCCCGGAGGTCATATTCATCTCTCGCAGCCAGTTTTTGAGGGTATAAACGTTGACTCTGTCGATACTAAAAGATAATGACTGCCCATCCTGACGCAATTCCGTCAGTGAAAGGTGGATCTCTTTCGCGCTGTCTTCCACTACGCTGCGAGGATTGCTGACTTTCAATACTTTGGCCTGAAGGTGATTTTTGTTAATTTCTTCACGCATCCAGTTCAGGGTTTGTTTCTGTTTGAATAAAGCTGTCTGGTTATCTTTAATCATTGCATCCAGCGGCGTCATCGCACCGTAATAAATAACGGCGCAGCACAGCACCCCGGCGCTGAATTTAAATAATAAGCGTTCACGCGGGCTGTAATTCTGCCAGCGGGCTTTTAATTGGGCGACACGTTCTTTCATTTGAATTTCCCGGTAACTATCGCGGTATAAGGGGCTTCGCTGGAAATGGGCTGCAGGGTTAACGCAAAGTGCTCATTGGCCTGATTCACAAAAGTCTGAATCGCCTGGGCGTCCATCGATTTCACATTCAGCGTGAGCTGCCCCTGCGTATCGTCGTATTCCACTTCACTGACTTCCACAGCTGGCTGCGATTGCCTGATTTGCTCCAGGGCATCAAGCTGAATAAAGAACCCCTTCTGTACTTTGCTGAGGCTCTGCCCAACGTGATATTTCAGGTTGGTGGTCTGACGCAAAGTGGGGAAATAGTGTTGCGCCACTTCGAGCATCTCACTGGCCACCTGTTCCTGCTGTTGACTCAACATCCAGGCCGCCCCGAGGCGTGGCCCTAACAACAGGCCAATTCCCAGCAACACCACGGCGGTCATCAGCGCTTTGGTATGCTTAAAGCGCGGACCTTGAGCACTGCGTAAGGAAAACTCGCCGTGCAGCAAATTAATGCGACACGCCTCCCACTGCGGCTGGATAAGCACCAGCGGGTGTTGCCACGCCAGCGCCTCATCCACGCGAACGCCTTCTGGCGCATCGCCGTAGCAACGCACTTCCCCTTCACCGCATTTGCTCATCAGCAACGGCAACAGGCCTGCATCCGCTTCACACGCACTGAACGGCGAGAAGCGCAGCCAGTAGCTTTCTTCAAGCGCCACCAGCGTGGTACCGCCATCACTGACGGGCAGCAACATCGCGTCCGGCAGCGCCTGGGTGACGCCCAACCCGGCTTCGGAAAAAAGCGTCAGCCAGCGACGCAGCACATCGGCGTGGATTGCCATGGCATCTACTTCCCGCCCTTTTTTGTTCACTACCGTCCAGTGAAGGCCGTCAACATCGCCAATCAGCGTCTCTTCGGCCATCCATGAAAAGACCGTTCCTTGTGCGGAAGCGCCTTTTTTTGGCAGTGAAAAGTGACGGAAAATCATTTCGCTGGCCGGCAGCAGCAAGCAGATATTGCTCGCCCACGGATGGTCTGCCAGCGTGTTCAGCTCACCCCATCCCGCCAGCGTGCCAACCTGCTGACTCCCGGATTCGCACCACAAAATCTTGTCGTCCTCATGCGTGCCGGGACGAATAAATAGCACCTGTTTCATCGTGTTTTACTTGTGTTATTCAGCCATTCGGTAACGACGTTGCCAGGTAATCACCTTGCCAGCTTCACTATCAACATGAAGCTGACTGACAACGCGCAGTGTTAAATCGTCGGTACTGCCGGTGCTGCTGACCCGAAAATCACGGCTCCCCACCGCAATCCGCTCCTGAATCTGCGCCATAAGTTCTTTGGTCTGCGGATACTCGGTTTCCAGCACCTTGCTGAACGCCTCCAGCGAGTCCCAACCCTCTTCAGGACGGGACTCAATCAGCCGTTTCGCGGCATCGGTATTCAGCGTGCCGGTAAAAATTGCCGCCAGCAGCGGGGCCTGTTCGGGCGTTAAGGTATTGACGTTCACCTTGCCGTCGGTATCGGGCAGCGCACACAGCAGCTTGCTGGCTTTCGCCCATGCCGTCAGCGGGAAGGCTGGCAACTGTTTGATTTCATCGATAGTGCGCATCATCTGGTTGGCCGGTCCACGAGCCGGAATGACGCTCGCCCAGGCATCCTGTTCCTGACCTTGTTTCGCCGTGAGGTTGTCACCGTCGAGGTCATCCACCAGTTGCTGATACACCTCTTCGGCTGTCGTCGCGCTGACACCGCTGTCGATAAGCAACTGTTCGGTAATCTGCTCTTTGACTGGTTTCTCCGGTAACGCCCCTGGCGCGTCGGCAGGTTTTGCCGCTGCGCTGTCTTCAGCAATCAGGCTGTTGACGTTAAAGCAGGTTCGCGCGTCCTCTACCTGGCTTGTCACGGTGTAGTTTTCACCCTGCGTTTCCAGCGGCTGCGCCCAGTCACCGTTCGGCGACAGGCCTTTGCTTTCGCTGCTGGCCTCTTTTTGCAGCCCATTTTCGAGAACGGTTTGCTGGCGTTGAATGGCCCAGCGCAACGTCTGCTGGCTCACCTGATAATGGGTTTTCTGCAAATGCCGACAAAACTGCTGGCTGATTTTGGCGGCCAGCGCCGACATCATCACCAGCAAAATAAGCACCATCAGCAGAGCGACCCCGCGCTGTTTACGCCATGAAATATCACGCATTATTTCGCCCCCGTTTCAGCCGCGAGCGTGGGCTGTGGTTCAACGGGTACCGGCTGGGCCGGGTCGGTTTTCTCTTCCGGTTGGAGAGTCTGGCTTTCCGGCATATCGCCCGGCGTCATAAAAATCCAGCGCCAGGTGTCGCCGTTTTCCATCGTCAGTGTCAGCTCCACGCCGGCGGGCTGATGGTCTGTTTCCGGCCATTCGTCCTGCCAGCCGTCACTCCAGAAGCGCCATGTCATCGAACTCACTTCGTTCAGAATGGGCACCTCTTCCGGTTCGACGCCTGCCGGGCTGTCGATAGTGCTCCAGACATCACGCCACAGCCGTTTGTCTTTCAGCCGCCAGCGCACACGTTCCAGTTGTAATTGCCCACTGATCCCACTCAGGGTGGTCAGTTCAAGGCCATCGGCTCGTTCAACAAAAGCATCCCCTTCATTACGCGGCGCGCGTGCCTGTGCCTGATAAAAATCGCGCGAGAGCAGATTGTAGGTACGCTGCAATTGGGTGATCTTCACGGCCGCAGCATCGCTGGCTGAAGAAGTGCGCATCGCGCCATCCAGAATTTGCCAGGCCAGCGTGCTGATCACCGCAAAAATGGTCAGCGCAATCATGATTTCCAGCAACGTAAAGCCCTGCTGGCGTTGCGTCTGTTTGCTCATTCCCCTTCTCCCGGCTGCGTCAACTGGAGGGCAATCACCGGCTGCGTTTCTTCACCTTCGCCATACACCCGCACCTCATCGGCAAAGGCATTGGCTGAGGTTTTCACCCGCTGGATATGCCAGTTCCAGGTGCGCCCGCCCATCGTTTCACTGCCTTCCAGTTCATCGTCGGGAAAATCCTTTTGCATCAACTGAGCTTGCGCCAGCAGGTTTTCCGCGACCCAACTCGCCTGAAGGGTTTCCGACAAACTGTGGGTAAAGCGCACGTTCAGGGAGACGGAGTTCATTAGCGCCAGCGCCGCGGTGGAGAAAATCACTAACGCGACCATCACTTCCAGCAGCGTCATGCCCTGCTCTTTCTTGTTGCTGTCAGTCATCGTTCTCCACCTCAACCGGCGTCGCGCCCTGCGAGGCCACGTGAAAGCGCACTTTTTTGTCCGCACTTTGCAGGCTGAGTTTGAATCGGCTCAGCTCGCCATCGGGTAAAAAGACAATCTGCGGCACGTCATCCAGCGTCGCCGCCAGACGTTGCGGGCTGAGCGAGACGTACATCTCTTCCGGAAACTGGCCATGAGTCAGAATTCGACCTGCGGCTAGCGGCACCCAGTGACGGCCGTTATCGCTGCCTGTTTGGGTCACCAGTTGATATTCCGTTGAGGTCACCACCAGCCCAACAATATTGCCGTCCATCACCGCGCGGTCAGAACCATATTCAACGAGGGATTTCATTTGCTGCCCCAATATATCTGCGCCGCTGCGAGAAGGAATGGTTGAGACCACCATCATGGCGCAGCAGGAAAATATCACCAGCGCCACAATAATCTCCAGCAAGGTAAACCCACGTTGCTTATTCATTAGTTTTCTTTGGTATCAGCAGACCAGTTGCTAATATCATCGGCGGTATTAGCTTCAGCATCCGGGCCGGAAGAAAAAATATCGACCGCGCTGTGTTCACCAGGGCTGACCAGAATATAGTCATTGCCCCACGGGTCTTGTGGCAGGCGGCGAATATAGCCGTCATCGCGATACCCTTTTGGAATTGGCGCGATTTCAGGTTTGGTCACCAGTGCCTGCAAGCCTTGTTCGGTGGTGGGGTAGCGATGGTTATCCAGTTTGTACATATCGAGAGAGCCTTCCAGCGCCACAATATCACTGGTGGCTTTTTGCACATCGGCCTTCTCTTTATTGCCCATTAAATTCGGCACCACCATACTGGCTAATACGCCAAGAATAACGATAACGACCATTAATTCGAGCAATGTAAACCCCGCCTGATGTTGCAGACGTTTTATTTTCACAGACATGTTTAACCCACCATATTATTAAGTTGAAGCAGCGGTTGTAATATTGCAAGAACGATAAATAAAACAACCGTCGCCATTGTGACGACCAGTGCCGGTTCAAAGACCGACAGCGTTAACGTAATGCGATGCTGTAATGCAGATTCCTGGTTTTCCGCCGCGCGGTCCATTAAAGGCCCCAACTCGCCGCTCTCCTCACCGGAGGCCACCATATACAACATGGTGGGTGGAAATATTTTGGCCTGCTCCAGCGCGTTATACAGCGATGAGCCCTGACGCACGCTATCGGCAGCCTGTTCCAGCACCTTGCGGGCATACAGGTTTTCGATGCCGTCCATCGCGATATACATGCCTTCCAGCAGCGGAACGCTACTGGCCTGCAAAATGCTGAGCGTGCGGATATAGCGCGCGCTGTTGATGGCGCAAACCAGTTTCTTCAGCGGCGAACGGCTTAACAGCCACTGGTGATAAGTGAAACGGTTCTTCTCTTTTTTCTGCCACGCTTTAAAAAACACCGATGCCCCGAACAGGCCACCGGCAATAAAAATGCCCCACGCCTGTAAAAAATCACTCACCGCAATCAGGGTGCGGGTGGTGATCGGCAACTGCTGTTTCATGTGGGTGAACTGGTCTATGACCTGCGGCACAACCGCCACCAGCAAAATCGAGATCACCGCCACCGCTACTACCGTCAAGGTGATGGGATAAACCATCGCCTGCGTCAGCTTGCTTTTCATCTTCTGGCGTTGCTCGTTGAACTCCGCCAGTTTTTCCAGCACGTCGCCGAGATGCCCGGTTTTTTCCCCAGCCATCACCAGCGTGCAGTAGAGCTTGTCGAAGCTGCGCGGAAACTGGCTAAAGGCATCAAACAGCGTGTGCCCTTCCACCACTTTGTCGCGAATTTCCGTCACCATCTTCGCCAGCGTTTTGTCTTCCGTTTGTTTGGCGATAGCTTTCAACGCACTTTCCAGCGGCAGCGCGGCATTCACCAGCGTCGCCAGTTGGCGGGTAAACATCGACAGCACCGGAATCGACAGTTTGGCGCCTTTGCGTGCACTTTTGCTTTCCGCCGGGTTGCGTGTTTCGGTTATCGACACCGGCATCAATTTCTGCTCGCGCAGCGTCTGACGCACCTGTTTTGGCCCTTCAGCCTGCAAAGTGCCACGCTGACTTTTTCCCGTGGCGTCCGTTGCGGACCAGGCATACCAGGCCATTACTCGTCACCTCCGCGTTCGGCGGTGACGCGCATCACTTCTTCCAGCGACGTCACGCCAGAAATCACCTTCAGCAAGCCGTTTTCACGCAGGCTGTAGGCTTCTTTAAACAGCTGCGTTTCAACCGCCATTTCATCTTTATCTTCGTGAATGGCGCGACGCATGCCGCTGTCCACCACCAGAAATTCATGGATACCGGCACGTCCCTGGTAGCCGCTTTGGCGACACTGCTCACAACCCACCGCGCGATAAATCGCCTTCGGTGGTTTCTCCATGAAACTGAACAGTGGCTTCTCATTGTCTTCCAGCGGACTGACGGTGCGGCAGTGCGAACACAACCGACGAACCAGACGCTGGGCAATAACGCCAAGGAGCGACGAACCGATTAAAAATGACTCCAGCCCCATATCCCGCAGGCGCGTAATGGCCCCGGCGGCGCTGTTGGTGTGCAACGTGGACATCACCAGGTGACCGGTAAGTGACGCCTGCACGGCAATTTGCGCCGTCTCGCCGTCACGAATTTCACCGATCATCACCACGTCAGGGTCCTGACGCAGAATGGCACGCAGACCGCGAGCAAACGTCATGTCCACACGCGGGTTAACCTGAGTTTGCCCGACCCCTTCGAGTTCATATTCGATAGGATCTTCGACGGTCAGAATGTTGCGTTCATGACCGTTCAACGCCGAAAGGATCGCGTACAGGGTGGTACTTTTCCCCGAACCGGTTGGGCCAGTGACCAGAATGATGCCGTGCGGGCG
The DNA here is from genome assembly GCF_044900545.1 of Scandinavium sp. NPDC088450. Classification (NCBI taxonomy): domain Bacteria; kingdom Pseudomonadati; phylum Pseudomonadota; class Gammaproteobacteria; order Enterobacterales; family Enterobacteriaceae; genus Scandinavium; species Scandinavium sp. NPDC088450. The sequence continues at coordinate 103,932 of NZ_JBJDNI010000004.1, forward strand.
CTCAATCAGCCCCTTCAGCTTCACCAGTTCTTCATCAATCAGCCCAAGTTTGTTGATATCCGGTTTGAGATTGCTCTTGTCGAGCAAACGCATGACCACTCGTTCGCCGTACTGCGACGGAATGGTCGACACACGCACGTCAATCGCTTTGCGACCAATGCGCAGTGAAATACGGCCATCCTGGGGCAAACGCTTCTCAGCAATATCCAGTTTGGACATGACTTTGATACGAGAAACCAGCAGCGGTGCGAGTTTACGCGCAGGCTGTAATACCGGGCGCAGCACGCCATCGACGCGAAAACGAATGCTCAGCGTGCGCTCGAAGGTTTCAATATGAATATCCGACGCACCTTCTTTTACCGCTTCGCTCATGATGGCGTTGATCAGGCGGATAACCGGAGAGTTCTCGTCGTTATCCAGCAAATCTTCGTTGTCGGGGATCTCTTCGGTCAACGCGAGCAGGTCGATGTCGGCGTCCATGTCGTCGACCATCTGCTGCGAAACCCCACTGTTTTGCTGCCAGATTTTGGTCAGCAATTCGTCGAACGCTTCGGCGCTTAGCACGTTGGGCGCGAACGTGCGCCCCAGCACCCGACGCATCTCCAGTAATGCGTGCGCCTGCGCGTCTTCACGCAAGTACACGTTATCTTCGAAAAACAGAATGCCGTTATCTTTCGCGTAGTTGCTGGTACACAGCGTTTTGCTTAGCTCGTTCATCGCATCCCCCGGCTTCACTGGCTGAATGGATCGTGAGGCGTTGCTGGCGCTTCGGCGCTCACCGGCTCAGAACGGCTCTGGTTCGGATAATCCGGCAACACCGGGTTGTTGCTGTTTTCGATAATGCCCAGCTTGCGCTCTTCCATACGTTGCTGCTGACGCGCCTGAATCTGGTCATATTTCTCTTTCGACGCCGCGCTGTAGTTGTCGTCATCACGCAGCACCGTGGTGTGAATGAAGACCATCAGATTACGTTTGGCGCTGTCCTGCGAGGTGTAGCGGAACAGCTGGCCGACCAGCGGAATATCTCCGAGCAGGGGCACTTTCGAGACCGACTGCTTGGTCACATTTTCAATCAAGCCGCCCAAGACCACGGTTTGCCCGCTATGTACCATCACTTCGTTATTGATGGTGCGAGTATTGAAGGTTGGGCCCAGGCTGGCATCTTCCGTCGCGCTGTTATCTACGCTCGACACTTCCTGCTCGATTTTCAGGTGGATCATGTCGCCGTCGTTAATCTGCGGCACAATCTTGAGTTTGGTCCCGACCGTCTTACGCTCAACCGAGTTAAAGACGTTATCGCCACTGGTGGTCTGCGAGCCGGACAGCACCGGCACATCCTGGCCGACGTTGAACGACGCTTCTTTGTTATCCAGTGTCACCACGCTTGGGGTGGAGAGAATGTCGTTCTTGCCGTTGGTCGACAGCGCAGTCATCAACGCACCAAAATCACCGTTAAAGAAACCGGTCGCCAGGCCCGTGAAACTGCCCAACACTTTATTTTTCTTCATCTGACTGATGGGCAGGCCGGTGGAACCGAACTGCACGCCGCCGTGTTCGCTGGTCCACTGCACGCCGAGATCAAGCCCGCTGCCATCCTGAACTTCGGCAATGATGGCTTCCACCATCACCTGAGGCCGACGGATATCCAGCTTAGCGATCACTTTTTCCAGCGAATTCATCACGTTTGGCTGCGCGGTGATCACCAGTGAGTTGGTGGATTCATCGGCAGTGATGTTCAGGTCACCGGAGGTCTGCGTCGATTTACTTTTGCCGTTGCCCGGCTTGTCTTTCAGCTGATCGCCAATCCCGGTTAATACCGGCACCACTTTGCTGGCGTTGGCAAACCTCAGGTAAAAGACGCGGGTATTGCCTTCGTTATTTTGCTCACGGTCGAGCTGAGAAATCAGCGTTCGGGTACGCTGACGCGCATCCTGACTGCCGCTGATCACCAGGCTGTTGGTTTCCTCATCGGCCACCACTTTGGTCGCCAGCTGCGGCGCGTTCTGCCCTTTCTGCTCCTCGTTATTGAGGTTGTTCAGCATGTCAGACAGCGTTTTTGCAGAAGCATAACGCAACCCGACAATCTCACGACGCTGGACGCCGTTCTGATCAACACGCTGAACCAAATCCACCAGCCGATTGACCACCGACGCTTTGCCCGTGAGCAACAGTACGTTGGAGGGCTCGAAGTGCACCACGTTACCGATGCCACTGGCATCATTGAGCTGGCGCAATAGCGGGGCCAGTTCGCGAACCGGCACGTTTTCCATCCTCACCACACGGGTGATGATTTCATCGCCTTTACCTGGGTTTTTGCTGTCGGCAATCGGCGCACCCGCAGTACGAGCCACCGATGAACGCACAACTTTCACCATGCCGTTATCCATCGGGATAACCGACAAACCGTAAAGGTCGAGCACGCTCAGGAAGAACTGGTAATACTCCTCTTCCGAAAGCACGTTATACGTTCTGACGGACACCGAGCCCTGTACGGACGGGTCGACCAGAATGGTTTTATTGAGGTTGCGGCTTACCGTGTCGATAAACTCGCGAATATCAGTATTTTTAAAGCTGGCGCTAAAGTTCGCTGCAAACAGCGAACCGGAGTAGAACGACAACGCGGTCAGCGCCACGCACGCCCATGGAAATTTCTTCATGTCTTTACACTTATTAATTGTTTAGAACATTCACCTGAATATTTTTCAGCTGAGCGTGACGTTTGACGACCACCTGCGCTTCTTTCATTGTTGACCAATGGGTAATAATGTTTTGCGCCTGTGCTGCTTTTGTCATATCGACGGAATCTACCTTTACCACCACATCCCCTTTCTCAAGCCCGCTTTGGCTAAAGAAAGAAGACGCATTGCGAGGATTAATGTTGTAGCCTTCCAGTTGCCCTTTTTCGATTAATGGCTTTAACACCAGATAATCGTCAAGATGCAAATTATCGGCACCTGCATCGGTGGTCGATTTGGTTACCGGGGCACTTTCTGCACCGCCTTTAAAATAACTTGATTTATTCAGCGCCAGGGTCTGAGTGGCACCTTCATAGTTAATCACCACGCTATTTTGCTGTATTTCTTCGACCCAGGCGTTGTCGAACCCGGCCAAGCTTTCGCCTTCGCGATAGCTCTTTTGCCCGCCTGGCGTCTTGATAACCGCGAAGGACATCCAGGCCTCATCACTGCTCACGATCCCTTCAATTTCCGCATTCACGGCTTTTTCAGCGCAGCTGTCTGGGTCTGGGTTTGTGTCGCAGGGGTAAAAAGGGTGAAGGCTTTTTCAGGGTTACGTTTGCTTTTCAAATCCTGTTTAGCATCAGCCAACTTATTCGTAACCTTTTTATAATCTTTATAAATGACATACCCTTGCTGGCTGCAAAAAATGAGCAGCACAAACATTATGCAAGGCGTAATCAATTGGGTAACAAATGACATCCTCATTATTTCATTGGCCTTTAATAAAGCAAACACAAGCAGCACAGGGCTGCATAATTCAGTGAGGCAAATACTAATGAGTACCGGGTAATATGACTAATGACGATGCCAGCAACTTTGCTGTAGAAAAACATTGACCGTGAAAAAATAAACTGTTAGCGCCGAGACAAGGATATTTTTACTCTCCCGATACATTGCCCCCTTCTTCTGTCTGCTTTACTTTTTCGCTTCCATTGCTATGAATGAAAGAGACAACTCACGTTATGTACCTGCGCCACTATAATTTCACGACTCAGCCATTCCGGACCCTTACCCGGTCTCATGATGCGTTTATGGTTCCTTATCACCAGGACGTTTTCGGCCTGATCAACGAAAAGAGCCAGCTGCCTGGCGTGACCGCTCTGCTTAGCGATGATGCTTTCCTCACTGCCCAGTTTGCTGATGCGCTGAAAGCGCAGAATACTGGCATGCTGTTGATTAATGCGTTTCCAAAACTCAACGCCACGGGTTTGCTCTACAAGCTCAACACCACCACCAAAGAGAGCAAAACCAAATTTCAGGCGATTGATGCCGTGCTGCACCAGTGGCAGCAGGAGCCTTCGGCCCGTAAATGTAAAGGCAAAGTATTAGTGATTTCGCACTGTCAGGCACTGAAAGCCAGCTGCCTGCCGGTGCTGTCTCAACTGTTAACCCGCGCACAGGAACTGGATTTCCCGTTGTCCGTTGTGCTGATGGGAAGTGCTGACCAACAAAAGCCACTGCAGCAATCCGGACTGGGTGAGGCTCTTCATACCCTGCACATTCTGCGCCCACTCACGCAGCGGGAATGTCTGAATTATGTTCAGGCACAGTGCGAACATCACGGCAGCGATACCTCCCCGTTCAATGCAACGCGGGTGCGCAAAATGCACTCTCTTACTCAAGGCCAGATTGGGAAAGTTAACGCACTGGCCGATCTGGCGCTGTTAGCGGCGTGGACCGAACGCGCTCCCCAAGTAACGGCACGCCATTTACGGCTGGCCGCAGCAGAAACGCTGCCGGTAAAACGCAAAGGCAAACGGCTTGCCGCCATGGGCCTTGCTGCTTCCGTTCTGTTTGCCGCCGGAGGCTGGACGTTAATGCCGACACTCACCGCGATGTTACCGGTCGAGCTGCCCGTCATGGCGAGCTGGAAACCGCAAGCCGTTCAGCCACCTGCGTCTGTGGTGCCGGTGATTGAAAACGAAGTGGTGAATAAGCCCGATGCGATGCACCAGCTGTATGCGATGTGGGGATACGATGCCACGGCAGATCAGGCTCTATGCCAGAGCGCTGCGCGAGTCAATTTGATGTGCAAAGAGGGCAATGCCACGCCTGAGAGCCTGGCCAGTGAAGGTTATCCGTGGATCAGCGAAATCAAAACCGGCGACCATCTTAACTATGCCGTAGTGGCCAGAGTGAGCGATAACTCGCTGGATTTACTGATGAATAACCGTACCTGGCAGGTCAGCCGCCGCTGGTTTACTCAGCACGCGACAGGCAATTTCACCCAGATCCACCGTCTGACGCCTGAAGGGAAAGATGCCATCACGTCAGAAAGCAGCAGCAAAGATGTGGTGTGGATGGATCAGGAATTAAGCCAGGCGCTGAGCCTGCCGGTGACGCATGCCCATAACTGGACGGCAGAAATGATGGCGCGTACCCGTACGTTCCAGAAAAAAATGCAACTGAAGGTGGATGGGATCGCGGGCGAAGAAACGCTAATGCAATTGATGCGTGACACCAATACCACGCCTGCGGTTCTGCTTAAGACAACCAGCCCGACTCCTCACGAGAAGACGTTATAATGTCGACGATTCAACTTGCTGCTCAACGCAGCTACACGACAAACGAACCGGTGTGGTTTTCGTACCGGTTGCCGTCTGTGAAAAAATTGTTCTGTACCACGCTTTTGTGGCTACTGGGATTGCTGGCCCTGGCGATGTCGGGCGTGTATGCACACCTTTACTGGAATTTGCAGCATCCCACGCCTGAAACGGCCAGGGTCAATCACAGCAAACCGGAAGCTCAGCTTTCTGATATGCACTATGTCTATGTCAGCAAGCCGTTCCCACAGCCAGTAGCAAAACCGGTGCCAAAGCAAAGCGACATACCGCCTTTGCAGGACATGCCGATCAATGCCGATGATGCCGACTGGCAACAGGCTCCGGATGCTGATCCCCCGCGAGATAGTTCGCGCGATACCCTGCCCGGTTCAGACATGCACAGCACGGATGATAACGCCCCGACAAAGGATGACAGTGCCATTAAAGAGTTATTGCTACAGGCAATAAAAGATCAGCAGAAGGATTATTCACAGGGAAAAGTGCCTGCGCCGCCGACGGATGAAACCTCGGGCACAGCGCAGGCCAGTACGGAAAAACATGATGTACAACCGGAAATAAAGACATCGCCCTTTACGCCCAAAGAGCATCAGCTGGAATAGTTAGTATTTTTCTGGCAATGAGGTGATATTCATCAACCGGCCTTTTTCCACCACAATATAGCCGCCTTTTTTAAGATCGGCGAGGATTTTAATAATAGTGCTGCGGGCAAGATTAGTGTATTCCTGAATATAGTCGTAAATATTAACATCACGTTGGTGCTGAATAATGAGTTGGTCAATTTCTATCAAAAACTCACGGACAATGGAGTAAGCGCTGCGCGCAATTAAGACATCATCACGTTTGCTCAGCAGACTGATGTACCAGGAGAGGACTTTCATCAGTTCTTCCCACAGCCCGCGTTCATGCATGAGCTGTGAAAACTCGTCTTTCTTGATGCGACGCACTATGGTGTCGGCACGAACCAGACCGTACATATGTTGTGAATTGCAGTATACGGAAGAGAAGCCGAACAGGCATTTATCGCTGAGCGTAAAGACGCAGAGTTCGTCAGACTCGCGACGAAATTCGACTTCACCACTGACCACCACATAAATATAATTTGAGTCAGTCGTGTTAATACGCTGCCATTTTTTTAAGACTTTTTCTTCGCACCCGACGGTGGAAGAAATAAGGACATCAAGTTCTTTTTCAGGACGATTGGCATTACCATAAATTCTTAACATTGTTATACCCATTAGAGAAGTTAAATAATAAAAGAGTAAACAGATTGCCTTTGCAATCCATTAGAAAACCCACATTAAAACGGTAGAGATGCAGATATTAAGCCCAACGCTAAACATCTTTTCTGATAACACTGTCTGAGAAGAATTGTCCAGCGCTTTGCAGAGTAATTTCGACTGCGGAAACTATAAAGCATTCATGTGCTGAATGGGTACAGATAAACAGGTCTAAAAGAAGACACTAAAAAAGCTGGCAAGTGATCCCGGAGGATCACCCCTGTCCGTATTTCTCCAACAATGCTTCGGCAATCGCCTGCGTTTCCGCGTCGGCTACGCCATCCCAACGGGACTGACGGAAGTGCATCTGGAAGGCCATGATCACCCGTTTTTTCTGGGTATAGCTCATGCCCGGCGTCACCTCATAGCCATAGCGCGACAGTAAATCGAGTACCGATGACGTCGCGACCGGCAGCGATGGCGCGCGTCCGTTAAGATAGAACGCCACCCGATCAGGCTCTGGCCACGCCCCTATCCCCTGCTGCGCCAGTTCACGCCATGGAAACTCAGGGCCCGGGTCGTCTTTACGCTGCGGAGCAACATCCGCATGTGCCACCACGTTTTCCGGCTCAATCTGGTGGCGGGCGATAATATCTTTTGCCAGTGGGATCAGCGCCTCGATTTGCGTCGGCGCAAACGGCGCAAAGCTTTTTACCCCCGCCGTTTTCTGCCAGCCCTCGTTTTCCAGCTCTATGCCAATCGACGTATCATTGATGCGCGTAGCCCCGCGCCAGAAGCTAACCCCGGCATGCCAGGCCAGATCTCGCTCCGGCACCAGTTGCCAGATGAGCGGTTTGCCCTTGCGCATCGGCGGAATTTCTGGCACCAGATAATGCGCACTGACTTTGGTATCCGTCAGGGTTTGCAGCGAGGTGTCAAAATCACCGGCGGTATAATGAATCACCAGCACTTTAATTCGCGGATAAGCGTTTTGCGCCGGATGGCTGGTGTCGAGGAAATACCCCGGCTTCTCAATCACCTTTTTGCCATTGTTGGCGTTGTCACTGGCACAACCGGCCAGCAGGAGAGCCAGAACTAACAGCGAACGTTTCATCAGCGAAGTTTCACCGCGGTTCCGCTGACGCTGACCATCAGCATGCTGCTGTCTTTGCCGACGGTTTCATAGTCGATATCAATCCCGACTACCGCATCTGCGCCCAGCGCTTTTGCCTGTTCGCCTAATTCCTGAAAAGCGATTTCGCGTGCCTTACGCAGCTCTTTTTCATAGGCTCCGGAACGGCCGCCGACGATATCGCGAATGCCCGCGAAAAAGTCGCGGAAAATGTTGGCCCCGAGAATCGCTTCACCGGTCACCACTCCGCAGTATTTCACAATGGGTTGCCCTTCCAGGGTTGGGGTTGTTGAGAATTGCATTCGTCCTCCTGCGTCAATGCCTTAGCTCGGTTAATCAAACACATTATTGTCCCGATACGCTATGCTTGAAAACATCTTAATACCGTAGTCAGTCTATAAGGAAATCACTCATGCGCTACTCTGTTGCCGCTCTTCTTGCGCCGTGCGCCCTTTTGCTCAGCGCCTGCACCACCGTTACGCCCGCCTTTCAGGATATTGGCACTCGCTCCGGCCCTTGTGTCGAAGGCGGCCCGGACGCCGTGGCGCAGAAGTTTTACGACTACCGCATTCAGCACCGCGCGACCGATTTAACCGCGCTGCGTCCTTACTTAAGCGATTCACTGGCCAAAGTGCTTAACGATGCGAACAACGATCCGAATAAACGCGCACTTTTGCAGCAAGACTTGTTCTCCAGCCGTACCACACCGCCTGACAGCGCAGACGTGGCCGATGCCTCTACGATCCCAAACACCGATGCCCGCAACATTCCGCTGCGCGTTGCGTTGAAGCAGGGGACGCAGAGCTGGCAGGATGAAGTGCTGATGATCCGTGAAGGTCAGTGCTGGGCTGTTGATGATGTTCGCTACCTTGGCGGCACCGTTCACGCCCCGGCTGGCACGCTTCGTCAGGTGCTTGAGCAGTAATTCCTCCCCCATTCCCACCTAATAACTCAGGGTAAATGTCTGGCATTCTGTGACGGATGCCGACATTTATTCCTAAGCCCTCATGCTCTCGCTATTTTGTGCTAACTTTAAGTGTAAACACGGTTTATATTTAAGTTTTAACGCATAAATATTGCATAACTATTCTGCCAACGTTACTATTTGCGGCCTCAATTACTATCGGTATCAGATTTCCCGGATGAGTATAAAACTAGAAGGCATTAACTGCTTTTACGGCGCACATCAGGCGCTGTTCGACATAACCCTGGCCTGCCCGCAGGGTGAAACGCTGGTGCTGCTTGGCCCTAGCGGCGCGGGAAAAAGTTCGCTGTTACGCGTGCTTAACCTGCTGGAGATGCCACGTTCCGGGCAACTCTCGATTGCGGGAAATCAGTTTAATTTCAGCAAAGCCCCTTCTGACGCCGCGATCCGTGAATTGCGCCAAAACGTCGGGATGGTCTTCCAGCAGTACAACCTGTGGCCGCACCTCACCGTGGTGCAAAACCTGATTGAAGCCCCTTGCCGAGTGCTGGGTCTGTCAAAAGCTCAGGCGATGGCTCGCGCCGAAAAACTGCTGGAACGTCTGCGCTTAAAACCTTACAGCGATCGCTATCCGCTGCACCTTTCTGGTGGTCAGCAGCAGCGTGTGGCCATTGCCCGTGCGCTAATGATGGAACCACAGGTTCTGCTGTTTGACGAACCCACTGCCGCGCTGGACCCTGAAATCACCGCGCAGATTGTCAGCATCATTCGCGAGCTGGCACAAACCCAAATTACTCAGGTGATCGTCACCCATGAAGTGGAAGTCGCGCGTAAAACCGCGAGCCGGGTGGTGTATATGGAAAACGGTCATATCGTAGAACAAGGGGATGCGAGCTGCTTTGCCGAGCCGCAGACCGACGCCTTTAAAAACTATCTTTCACACTGATGTTTTCGGGAACAATGACAATGAAAAAAATCGTGATTGCCGCGCTGCTCGCCAGTGTTAGCCTGTCTGCCAGCGCTGCTCAGACTATCCGTTTTGCCATGGAAGCGTCTTACCCTCCGTTTGAATCGATGGATGCCAGCAACAAGATTGTCGGTTTCGACGTCGACCTGGCGAATGCCCTGTGTAAAGAAATCGATGCCACCTGTACCTTCACCAACCAGGCGTTTGACAGCCTGATCCCAAGCCTGAAATTCCGTCGCATCGACGCAGTCATTTCCGGTATGGACATCACGCCAGACCGTGAAAAGCAGGTGCTGTTCACCCAGCCTTACTATGAAAACTCTGCGCTGTTCGTCGGCCAGAAAGGCAAAGTCGCGGATATCGCGGCGCTGAAAGGCAAAAAAGTCGGGATGCAGAACGGGTCTACTCACCAGAAATACATCACCGATAAGCACCCGGAAATTACCGTTGTGCCTTACGACAGCTACATGAACGCCAAACTGGATATGCAGAATGGCCGTATCGACGCGGTATTTGGTGATACAGCGGTCGTCACCGAGTGGCTGAAAGCCGACCCGAAACTGGCGGCGATTGGCGATAAAGTCACGGATAAAGACTACTTCGGTACCGGTCTGGGCATTGCCATTCGTCAGGGCAACACCGACCTGCAGCAGAAGCTGAACACCGCGCAGGATAAAGTGAAGAAAGATGGCACTTACCAGACCATCTACACCAAATGGTTTCAGAAGTAATTCTAAATGAATGAAATGTTTCCTTTAGCAAGCGCCGCCGGGATGACCGTCGGCCTTGCCGTTTGTGCGCTGGCCATCGGTCTGGTGCTGGCGATGCTGTTCGCGGTGTGGGAGTCAGCCAAATGGCGCCCTATTGCGTGGCTTGGCACAGCGCTGGTCACCGCGCTCCGCGGCCTGCCGGAAATTCTGGTGGTGCTGTTTATCTATTTTGGCTCCTCACAGCTTCTGCTGCTGCTTTCCGATGGTTTCACGATCCCGCTGGGGTTTGTGCAAATCCCGGTGCAGGTGCAGATTGAAAACTTCGACGTCAGCCCGTTCCTGTGCGGCGTGATTGCCCTTTCACTGCTCTATTCTGCCTATGCCTCGCAGACGCTGCGCGGCGCACTGAAAGCAGTACCGCAGGGTCAGTGGGAATCTGGTCAAGCGTTAGGGTTGTCGAAAACGGCCATTTTCTTCCGTCTGGTGATGCCGCAGATGTGGCGTCATGCGCTGCCGGGCCTCGGCAACCAGTGGCTGGTGCTGCTGAAAGATACCGCGCTGGTGTCGCTTATCAGCGTCAACGACCTGATGCTGCAGACCAAAAGCATTGCCACCCGCACTCAGGAACCGTTTACCTGGTACATCGTGGCGGCGGCTATTTACCTGGTTATCACCCTGCTCAGTCAGTACATCCTCAAACGCATTGACCTGCGCGCGACTCGCTTTGAACGGAGACCAGGCTGATGCTTGAGTATTTACCCGAACTGCTGAAAGGGCTGCACACCAGCCTGACGCTGACGATGGCGTCGATCATCGTCGCCCTGATTTTGTCGCTGATTTTCACCATCATTCTGACGTTAAAAACGCCGGTACTGGTGTGGATTGTGCGCGGCTATATCACGCTCTTTACCGGTACGCCGCTGCTGGTGCAGATCTTCCTGATTTACTACGGCCCAGGCCAGTTCCCGCAGTTGCAGAACTACCCGGCTATCTGGCATCTGCTGTCCGAGCCGTGGCTGTGTGCGATGATTGCCTTGTCGCTGAACAGTGCGGCCTATACCACGCAGCTGTTCTATGGCGCGATTCGCGCGATCCCGGACGGTCAGTGGCAGTCCTGCGGGGCGTTGGGCATGAGCAAGAAAGACACGCTGGCTATTCTGCTGCCGTATGCGTTTAAGCGCGCGCTCTCCTCTTACTCCAACGAAGTGGTGCTGGTGTTCAAGAGTACCTCTCTGGCTTACACCATCACGCTGATGGAGGTGATGGGCCACGGGCAACTGCTGTACGGACGCACCTACGATGTGATGGTCTTTGGCGCAGCAGGCGTGGTATATCTGGTGGTTAACGGCCTGTTGACGCTGTTGATGCGCCTGGTTGAACGCAAAGCGCTGGCGTTTGAACGCCGCAATTAACGCTGCATACAAAATCATCAGCAAAGCGGGTAAGTGGCTAACTTCCCGCTTTTTTTATACCCATTCTAAAGTATTTAATCGTTTTTATTGAATATAAATTCACTTAATGGCAAGGTAATTCCTATGCCTCAGACAGGGCGTTTATCATAAGATTGACCGACGGGAGCTTTACAATGAAAAAAATGATTCTGGCCGCAGTCCTTGCCACTTTTGCCGCGGGCGCATCCGCCGCCGATAAAATCAGCTTTGGTGTTTCAGCCACCTACCCTCCTTTTGAATCCCTTGACGCCAGCAACCAGATTGTCGGCTTCGATATCGATTTAGCCAAAGCGCTGTGCAAGCAAATGCAGGCCAACTGCACCTTCACGAATCATGCCTTCGACAGCCTGATCCCGGCGCTTAAATTCAGGAAGTATGACGCAGTGATTTCCGGTATGGACATCACGCCAGAACGTAGCAAGCAGGTTTCGTTCACCGATGCGTATTACGCCAACTCCGCGATGGTGATTGCCAAAAAAGGCGAGTTTAAAAGCTTTGAAGATCTGAAGGGCAAGCGCATCGGCATGGAAAACGGCACCACCCACCAGAAATATCTGCAGGACAAACACCCGGAAGTGAAAACAGTGGCGTACGATAGCTACCAGAATGCGATTATCGACCTGAAAAACGGCCGTATTGATGGCGTGTTTGGTGACACCGCGGTCGTGAACGAATGGCTGAAAACCAACCCACAGTTAGGTGTTGCCACACCGAAAGTCACCGACCCGCAATACTTCGGCACCGGTCTTGGCATCGCCGTACGCCCGGACAACAAAGCATTGCTGGAAAAGCTGAACGGCGCGCTGAAAGCGATTAAAGCCGACGGCACCTACCAGAAAATCAGCGAGCAGTGGTTCCCGCAGTAATCGGTTTCATGCCCGGCGGCGCAAGCTTGCCGGGCCTACAAGAGCAAAGCAGTTCATAGGCACAGTAAGCGAAGCACCGCCGGACCTACAAGAGCAAAGCAGTTCGCAGGCACGGTAAGCGAAGCACCGCTGGGCCTACAAGAGCAAAGCAGTTCGTAGGCACGGTAAGCGAAGCGCCATCGGGCCTACAAGAGCAATGCAGTTCGTAGGCACGGTAAGCGAAGCGCCACCGGGCAACGGCCTTTTTACAAAGGCACAAAGAAACGGAAACACGCCCCGGCAGTTGCGTCGACCAGGCGGATACCACCGCCGTGCAGCTCCAGCATCCTTCTTACAATCAGTAACCCCAGGCCACCGCGATTTTCTCGTGCGCTTTGCGGGTTTAATACCGATGGACGCTGGAACAACTGTTCGCGCAATTCATCTTCGACACCCGGGCCGTTGTCCGCCACTTCCACCTGAAGCTGCGCGTTTTCCTGCCAGACTCGCAACGTAATGGTGCCGCCTTCCGGTGTGTGGCGCACGGCGTTATCGAGCAGATTCGTCACCACGCGTTCAATCATCGAGACATCTGCATTGACCAGTGGCAGCGAATGCGACATATCGACTTTGAGCTTCAGGCGACGTGTTTCAATCGCCAGGTCGAATTTCTGCGCCACATCCTGAATCAGCTCGCCGATAGCAAAGCGTTCCAGTTGCGGCTTGATACCGCCATGCTCCAGCTTCGCCAGTTCAAACAACTGCTGCGATAAATGCCGGACTTTGTGACCCTGCCGCAACGCAATCGCCAGATACTGACGGTTATCGGCGGGTGAAAGCGTGTCGGCCTTCATTGACAGCGTTTCCAGATACCCCAACAGGGACGTTAACGGCGTACGCAAGTCATGGGAAATATTGGCGATAAACTCCCGACGCTGCCTGTCGCTGTCCGAAAGCTGATCCCACTGGCTGGCAATTTTGCGCGCCAGTTCGATGAAGGTATTTCGTAAGATCTCAACTTCATTGGTCGGCTGGCGCTCAGGCGTTTGCTGGGCTAGTTGTTTGATGGCATTCATACTGTCCTGGTCAACACCGCGTACATCTGCCGTCAGCTGTTTTACCGGGCGAGTCACCCAGTACCAGACCATCATTCCTGCCACTGTGCCGAACAACGCGACCAACAACAGTGACCACAGCACCGTACTCCACAGCGCTTTTTGCCAGGCGCTGTCTGATAGTGCGTTCAAATCCTCACCCTGCAAAATAATGTACAGATAGCAGTGCAGTTCACCATTCAGCCTCACCGGTGCGACGCTGAACACTTTCTCTTTGTTCAGGCTGCGGGGATCGTCACCAAATACCGGCCAGGCTGCACCACCCAGAAAGGCTTGCAGCGGCGCAATATCGATTTTCTGTCGCTTCAGATGGCCCGCAGGTGCGGCATCTGCCAGAAGCTGTCCGTCGGGCGCAACAAGATAAAGCTCAACGCTGGGATTAAGGGTCATCAGACGATCAAACAACGTTTTCAGCGTCTGGCGGTTCACATCGCCCTGTTTATCCAGCAACGGCTCGCTATTGACGATTTGCTGTGCTAACCCAGCAGAAAGGCGCTGAACCATCGCACTGCCGTACTGGCTGGTGCTGTAAAGTTGAACGCTGCATGCCGCCATGGCACACAGCAGCAGGATAGCGGTGAAGACCAGCGTCAGGCGCTGGCTGAGACTCAAACGACGGATCATGATGATGACTCCGCTTTATCACTGGCAAATTTGTAGCCCTTCCCCCAGACCGTCAGAATGATTTCCGGTTCTGCCGGGTCGTGCTCAATCTTGATTCGCAGTCGGTTGATATGCGTGTTGACGGTGTGCTCATAGCCTTCATGTTGATAGCCCCAAACCCGGTCGAGCAGCGATAAACGGGAAAAGACTTCGCCTGGATGGCGGGCAAACCAGTACAGCAAATCAAATTCGCGAGGGGTCAACTCCACCATCTCGCCGCGCAGACGAACCTCACGCGACAACGGGTCAATATCCAGACCATGCGAGCTGATCGACCCGCCTTCCATGCGAATATTTTGCCCCATGGCTTCCTGTCGGCGGAACAATGCTTTGACGCGGGCAATCAGTTCCAGCACGGAAAACGGCTTCGGCAGATAATCGTCTGCGCCCATTTCCAGCCCCAGTACACGATGGGTTTCACTGGTGCGCGCGCTAATGATGATGACCGGCAGATAGCGCGTCATCTGGCGAATGCGCCGACAAATCTCCAGCCCGTCGACACCCGGCAACATCAGGTCGAGGATGACCGCATCCCACACCTGCTTCTCAAGCTGCGCCAGCGCCTGAGTTCCGTTCGCTTCATGGACAATCTGGTAGCCCTCGTCCTGCAGGTTTAATCGCAGTAATGTGGCGATGTCCTGATCGTCTTCCACCAGCAGTATTTTCTTTGCGCTATTCATGAATTTTCACCGACAGTCTTTTTCTAAAGCTTACCGTACGCGAGCGCGGTGAGTTATCACATTTTATTTAAACTTCCGTGAGGATGTGGTGATAAGAAACCTTGCATGATGTGGACATGTCATTCACGGAGAGACGACCATGTCCCCATCGCGTCCTGAAAAGATCCACCCGCTGTGGTTGCGTTGCTGCCATTGGGTTAACGCCATCGCCATTGCGGGCATGATGTTTAGCGGCTGGCGCATCTATAACGCCTCCCCGTTGTTTGATTTTAGTTTCCCGGCAGAAGTGACGCTTGGCGGCTGGCTTGGTGGAGCGTTGCAGTGGCATTTCGCCATGATGTGGGTGCTGGTTATCAATGCGGTGGTGTACCTGTCGCTGGGCATCGTGACCGGGCGCTTTCGTCGCAAATTCTTCCCTCTTTCTCTGCGTGAATTGCGCCATGACGTGATTCAGGCTCTTCGCGGAAAACTGCAACACGCCGACCTCAGCCATTACAACGCGGTGCAAAAACTGGCGTATGTCGGGGTCATTTTCCTTGGCATCGGGCTGGTGCTTTCTGGTCTGGTGTTGTGGAAATCCGTGCAGTTTCCGCTGCTACGTGAACTGCTGGGCGGCTACGAAGCCGCGCGCTATATCCACTTTTTCTGCATGAGCGCTATAGCCGCTTTTGTTGTGATTCACCTGTTGATGGTGCTGCTGGTGCCAAAAACATTACTGGCTATGCTGCGTGGACGCTAAGGACAACCGAATGAAAAAGCCTTCTTTTCTCTCCGAAAGCGATGCGCATTATCTGGTGAAGGATGCCGAAAAGTTGCTGAGCCCTGAGCGTCGCCGCCTTCTGCGTCAGGGGCTGACACTGGGAGGCGTGATGATGCTGACCGGTTGTGATATCAGCGACAATCAAAGCGTAGAGACGGCGCTGTCCCGCATGTCTCGCTTCAATGACCGGGTTCAGGGGTTTCTGTTCAGTCACCGTAATCTGGCCCCTGAATATCACGAATCCGATATCACCCGCCCCTTCCCGTTTAACGCCTTTTACGGCCCGGAAGACATCCCGCAAATCGACGGTCGTGATTACCAGCTGGAGATCCGCGGCCTTGTGCAAACCAGCAAAAGCTGGACGCTGCCGGAGCTCTATCACATGCAGCAGGTCAGCCAGATAACCCGACACATTTGCGTGGAAGGCTGGAGCGCAATAGGCAAATGGGGCGGCGTGCCGTTTCACCACTTCTTACAGCTCATCGGCGCAGACAAACGCGCGAAATACGTCAGTTTCCGCTGCGCGGATGATTACTACACCAGCATTGATATGGCCACCGCGCTGCACCCGCAGACGCTACTGGCCCTGACCTGGGATAACCGCATTCTGCCTCCTGAATACGGCTTCCCGATGAAAATCCGTATCCCGACCAAGTTGGGCTACAAAAACCCGAAGCATGTTTTATCCATAGAAATCACCAATCGCTTCCCGGGCGGTTACTGGGAAGACCAGGGTTACAACTGGTTTGGTGGAAGTTAATACCCAACACAAAGATGACGAGGAAATACCATGAAAAAGATGATGATTGTTGCCGCTGCTCTTTCCGCCCTGTTTATGGTTAACGCGCAGGCTGCTGACAATATGAGCAAAGACGCCATGAAAAAAGACGGTATGGCGATGTCTCATGACGGTATGGCGAAAGATGGCATGGCGAAACCGCACGACAAAATGTGCAAAGACGGTATGTGTAAGGACGGCATGGCCAAAGATGGCATGAAGAAAGACGCCATGAAAAAGGACAGCATGGGGAAAATGGATAACATGTCGAAAGACGGCACGAAAAAGGATGCGATGAGTCAGTAATCTCGGTCAGTGCGCGCTTTTCCCCCTCTCCCTAACCCTCTCCCTCAGGGAGAGGGGATCAAGATATTCTCCCTCTCTTTTGGGGAGAGGGGTAACCTCAACTCTTACTTTCGAACCAACAACGCCATCACTTCGTAATGCGAAGTATGCGGGAACATATCAAACAGCTGCACGCGAACCATCCGATAATCTGGCAAATGCTGGATGTCTTTCGCCATGGTCTGCGCGTTACAGCTCGAATAAATAATAAACTGCGGGGCCATTTCACTGAGATAGTCGCACAGCGCTTTGCCGATGCCGCGACGCGGTGGATTGACCAGCACCAGTTCAGGCACCTGCCCTTGCGCCGTGGCAAACTTTGTGGAATCCAGCGCCTGAAAATGCAGATTTTTTAATCCCAGCTCTTCCGCAGATTGCTTCGCACAGGCGATGGCTTCCGCTGAGATTTCGATGCCAGTGAGGGTCATCTCTGGCGTGGCGCAATGCAGGCCGAAGCCGCCCACGCCGCAGAATAAATCCCACATATGATTCACCGGCAACTGGCGTACCCAGTCTCTCGCTGTCGCGTACAGCTGGCTTGCCACCGTTGGGTTGGTCTGGAAAAAGCTTTGCGGGCGAATCCACAGCGGCACGCCGTTGAACCGCTCAGGAAGTGCCTGTTGCGGAGTCAGGAAAATTTCTTTTTCCCCTTCCATGATGGCCATGTGTACCGGCTGAATGTTGACTGAAACGACTTTCAGCTGCGGCAACTCAGCCTGTAACGCAGGCAGTGCTGCGCGAAGCTGTTCGAGTTTGGTTTCTGAGCGCAGCACAAAGCGCAGCATCATGCCGCCGTCCAGCTGGCTTTCGGTCAGCAGCAGATATTTCAGTTCGCCACGTTTGCGAGCCACGTTATACGGTGTGAGCCCCGCCCGTGCGATAAACGGTTTCAGAGCGGCAAAAACGGGTGCGAAGGTGTCTGGGTAAAGTGGGCACTCGCAGAGATCTTCCGGCGTACCGTCGCGATGCAGCATACCGAGCAGCGGTTTTTCTACGCTGCCGCTGACCACCATTTTGGCTTTATTGCGAAACCCGCTTTCCGGGCCACTGACAGGCGCACACCACTCTTCAACCGTGGTGGTTGAAAGCAACTGCTGAAGATCGGCCATTTTGGCAGCAAGTTGGCTGGACACCGGCTGTTCAAGCCACTGGCAAGAGCGACAACGCCCGGCGTCATAAAGTGCGCACTGCATAGAGTAACCCTGGAAATTTGAAGGGGCGGAATTGTATCACCGTTATTGCAGACGGAAAAACCGACGGCTGGCCGCAGGGACAAAAAGCAGCAACAGCACCAGCAAATCCGGCAATTTTTGCATCACCAGCGAGCGGAAAATCTCTCTTTTCGTCTCTCCGGCGATGCTGAACAGCTCAGGATAACCATAGCCCAAAGAGGACGCCCATAAATAACTGGTGGTGATGACCTGGGTCAGCAGATACACCCATCGCGCCCAGTTGCGCCCTTTTACCAGTGAAAACGCACAGCCAATTTCGACGAACACCAACAGCAGGCTGGCAAGAAACACCAGGGTCAGCGTCCAGGTCTGGACGCTGCGCAGGACAAATTCTTCCAGCCCGCGCAGGCCAAGCAAATCAAAAATCATTAACAGATCGAGAGCTCGAATCAAAATGATGGCGAGCGCCGCCACCTGCACCAGTGCAGGTACATTCAGACTGGCATGTGAATATCGTGATTTAGAAAAAAGTCGCAATTGTGGCCTTCCATGAAAACGTCTCCCCCGCAATCCGGAGGAGACGATGACACAACTGAGAGGATTTTATGCGGTTCAGCCTCGTCTTGCACGCTGGATATCGCGCGCCCGCTGCTTTTCGGATCTTGCCATGAGCAACCAGGCGATCAACCCAATAATACCGACCACGCCCAGGATCAGTGTCGCCAGGGCATTGATTTCTGGGTTAACGCCCATGCGAACGCTGGAGAACACCAACATCGGTAACGTGGTTGCACCCGGCCCGGACACGAAGCTGGCGATCACCAGGTCATCAAGCGAAAGTGTAAACGCCAGCAGCCAGCCGGAAATCACCGCAGGCATGATCATCGGCAGCGTGATGATGAAAAAGACCTTCAGCGGCGTGGCACCGAGATCCATTGCCGCCTCTTCAATCGAGCGGTCAAGCTCACGCAGGCGAGAGTTGATCACCACGGCGACATACGCAGTACAGAACGTGACGTGCGCCAGCCAGATGGTCAGCATCCCTCGCTCTGCAGGCCAGCCAATAGCGTGCCCCAGCGCAACGAACAGCAGTAACAGCGACAAGCCGGTGATGACGTCTGGCATAACCAGCGGCGCGGTTATCATAAACGCGAAACCGTTTGAGCCACGGAAGCGCCCGAAGCGAACCATCACCACAGCCGCAATGGTGCCGAGGATCACCGCCATCGTGGCCGCACAGGCCGCGATGGTCAGACTCAAGCCAACGGCACTCATCATCGCATCGTCATGGAACAGCTCGCCGTACCAGCGCGTTGACCAGCCAGCCCACACCGTCACCAGTTTAGAGCTGTTGAACGAGTAGATAACCAGCATCAGCATGGGTGCGTACAGGAACGTAAACCCGAGCACCAGAATCAAAATGCGCCACGGAGAGCGAACGACCGGTAAATTGTTCATCCGTGATCCCCCATCTGTTTCTGCTGATGCTTGTGGAACCACATAATGGGCACAATCAACAGCAGCAGCATGACGACCGCCACCGCCGAAGCGACTGGCCAGTCCCGGTTATTGAAGAACTCCTGCCACAGCACGCGACCAATCATGATGGTGTCCGGGCCGCCTAACAGTTCCGGAATAACAAACTCGCCCACGGCTGGAATAAACACCAGCATCGAGCCCGCGATAATCCCGCCTTTGGTCAGTGGCACAATCACGCTGAAGAAGGTCTTCAGCGGTTTGGCCCCCAGATCCAGAGATGCTTCAACCAGCGAGTAATCAATACGCGTCAGAGCGGTATAAATCGGCAGCACCATAAACGGCAGATAGGCATACACAATGCCGATATAGACCGCTAAGTTGGTGTGCAGAATTTCCAGCGGCTGGTGGATTATCCCCGTCCACATCAGGAAGTTGTTCAGAATGCCATTACTTTTCAGGATGCCAATCCAGGCATACACACGAATCAAAAACGACGTCCATGACGGCAGGATAACCAGCAACAACAAGATATTACGCGTTGAAGGCTTGCTGTGCGCCACGGCCCAGGCGAGCGGATAGCCCAACAGTAAGCAGCAAAATGTCGAGATAGCCGCCACCTGCAAAGACTGCAGATAGGCCTCAACATAGAGCGGATCGTCGGTCAGCGACAGGAAGTTGCCGAGGTTAAGGGTCAGCGTTATCTGGTCGTCAGCCCATTCCCACAAGTCGGTATACGGCGGGATAGCCCTCGCCATATCGGCAAGGCTGATTTTAAAGACAATCAGAAACGGCAGCAAAAACAGCAGGATTAGCCAGATATACGGCAGGGCTATCACCAGTTTGCGACCGTGTTTCATCTGCATTTTTGCCAGCCACGCGGTAAAACCGGCGGGCGGTTTCGCGCATGTTGCGGGTTCTAAAGTGCTCATCGCCCTTCCCCCTACACCGTCAGAACAACACAACTGTCGGCATCCCAGCACAGACGCACCTCATCGCCCCAGGTTGGCAGACCTTTGCGATAGCGGTGTTCGTTCTGCAACTGGGCGCTGATCATCTGGCCGCTTTTCAGCCGCACGTGGTAAATCGACAAGTCGCCAAGGTACGCAATGTGCACCACTTCCCCGACGGCAAAGTTATAGCCATCCGCAGGCGGGTCTTCGCAGAGCATGATTTTCTCCGGGCGCAGCGCCACGTAAACCGGCACGTTGTCGACAACGGAAGCATCCGGGTCAACTTTAAGCGGATGCACCAGCCCCGGGGAATCAATCACCAGCCCGTCTTCTTGTCTCTCCTTCAGCAGCCCTTCGAACACATTCACTGAACCGATAAATTCGGCGCTGTAGCGCGTCGTAGGATGCTCGTAAATCTCTTCCGGTTCGCCAATCTGCACAAACTTACCGCGGTTCATAATGGCGATGCGCCCGGCCATGGTCATCGCTTCTTCCTGATCGTGGGTCACCATCACGCAGGTCACGCCGACGCGCTCAAGAATATCGACCACTTCTAGCTGCATTCTGTCGCGCAGTTTTTTGTCCAGCGCGCCCATCGGTTCATCCAGCAGCAGTAATTTAGGCCGTTTGGCCAGGCTGCGGGCCAGCGCCACACGTTGGCGTTGCCCACCTGAAAGCTGATGTGGCTTACGTTTCGCAAATTCCTGCATGTGCACCAGGCTGAGCATCTCCTGAACACGTGCCGTGATTTCCGCCTTCGGCAGTTTGTCCTGCTTCAGGCCAAAGGCGATATTCTGCTCAACGGTCATATGCGGGAACAACGCATAGGACTGAAACATCATGTTGATGGGGCGCTGGTACGGCGGCACCTGCGACAGGTCTACGCCATCGAGAACAATTTGCCCGGCGGTGGGGTGTTCAAACCCGGCCAGCATGCGCAGCAACGTGGATTTACCACAGCCCGATGCGCCAAGCAGAGCAAAGATTTCGCCTTTGTATATGGTGAGGCTGACGTCATCGACGGCGTGCTGGCCGTCAAAGGATTTGGTCAGATTGCGGATTTCCAGCAGCGGGGTCAGCGCCTTGCGGGTTTTCGCCTGTGGGCGTGGGATTGCGTCGGTCACGATGGTGCTCTCCGGTAAAAACAAACATTTGTAAGGTCCGGTACCCTACAAAGAACTTCACAGTGCAGATGCACTGACCTGGTGCGGATAGTGCCCGGTAGCGCTTCGCTGACCGGGCATGTCTGCTTTATTTACCGGTCTTAACCGTCGTCCACGAACGGGTGATGACGCGGTCAATTTTTGGCGACAACACGGTCTGCGTGAACAACTTCGCACGAACGTCAGCTGGCGGATAAATCCCTGGGTTATCACGCACTTCAGCATTCAGTAATGGCGTGGCCGCTTTGTTGGCGTTGGCGTAATAAACGTGATTACTGATGTTCGCCACCACATCCGGGCGCAGCAGGTAATTCAGGAACTGATAAGCCTCATCGGTATTTTTCGCATCCTTAGGAATGGCAAACATATCGAAGTAAACCATCGCCCCTTCCTTCGGAATGGTATAAGCGATGTTCACGCCATTTTTGGCTTCTTTGGCGCGATTTGCCGCCTGCAGAATGTCACCCGACCAGCCAATCGACACGCAAATGTCGCCGTTCGCCAGATCGTTGATGTACTGAGAAGAGTGGAAATAACGGATGAACGGACGCAGCTTCAACAGCAGATCGTTGGCGGCTCCGGTGTAATCTTTCGGATCGGAGCTGTTCGGATCTTTACCGAGGTAGTGCAGCACGGCGGCATAAATTTCGCTCGGCGCATCCAGGAAGGAGACACCGCAGCTTTTCAGTTTTTCGAGGTTTTCAGGCTTGAGGATAAGATCCCAGCTGTTCACTGGCGCATCTTTACCCAGTGCCGCTTTCACTTTATCCACGTTGTAGCCGATGCCGGTGGTGACCATCATGTACGGAATGCCGTACTTATTATCGTGGTCGTTTTGTGCCACCAGCTTGAGCATTTCAGGGTCGAGATTCTTGTAATTCGACAGTTTGCTCTTATCAATCGGCTGGAAAATACCTGCCTGCGCCTGACGTTCCAGGAACTGGGACGACGGCACCACGAGGTCATAACCGGTGCTGCCCGCCATCAGTTTGCCTTCCAGCACTTCGTTGGAATCAAACACGTCGTACACCACTTTAATGCCGGTTTCTTTGGTGAAATTCGCCAGCGTGTCGGGGGCGATATAATCAGACCAGTTATAGATATGCAGCGTTTTTTGTTCAGCGGCGAGCGCACCTGCAGAGACTGCCATCAGCGCACCCGTTACCAGACCCGTTAACCATTTCTTACTTAAGGCGGTCATAGCTCTTTTCCTTATCAACGTCCGTTAACATTCGGACCAAAATAGTTGCACATCGATGCATGCAAAAATCATGCATATTTTGTCAGTCTGCTATGAAAAGGAGAGAGGCGCTCTCCCGGCAGGCATTGCTCGCGATTGTTTCAGGATATTTCGCGCCACATCGCTTTAAATGCAGTGTTTCGCGCGCCCTCGCTGAGGTTTCGCAAGAATAACTTTAGCCAGGGTTTGCCGCTATAGCTCGGGTAAAAAAACGCCTTTTATCAATTTTTTATGCAAGATCACTTTATGGCATAAGCCTGCATGTGCCGGGGAGTGGTGAATAATTCTTTAAGAAGAGGTTAACAACAGAATATTGCGGGGTTTTACACAGCCGCACTGGTGGCGGCTGCGTTAATCAGGAGAGGCCTTAGTGAAGAAAATGGAATTGCGACTCTTCCATCGGTTGCTCTTCTTCATCACCTTTATACAACAGCTGATGAGAAGCCGCTTCGAGGATAACCATCGAGACCTGTTCTTCGCTCTGACGGAAGAACCATTCAAACTGTTCGCGCGTCACGCCCACATTGACCGACAGCGACTGGCACACCACCAGCTTAGGCAGGTTATCGTCCTGAATATCGAGGAACGCTTTCACGGTGAGTGAACTGGCGTTGATGGACGACAGGTCAGAGGCCAGCGGCAGCAGCGCGGAAGGCTTCACTTCAGCCAGCGCGGAGAACAGCACCACGTTATCCAGAAGATCGAGTTTGGCATCAAAAATGCCGTCAAAATTCTGCATGTGCGGCAAGTGCAGCGCCTGACAGGTATCACACTCATAGAAGCTGATGCCCATTTCGTCGAGCCATTGACGCAGAGTATCCAGACCCGGAACGATCAGTGAATCCATAAACCGTGAAACCTCTTGCTGTGAAAGAAAAGCGAAACCTGAATAAAAGCGGTAACAGGGTACGCAAAAAATGGCTCAGATGCTACGAAACTGGTGAAAACCTGGACTATCCCCCCGTTTTCAGACAAAAGCCTGGCTGGGCGTGGCGTTCGATCCACTGGATCATTTTCCCGGCAATATCTATGCCGGTGGTTTTTTCGATCCCTTCAAGCCCCGGCGAAGCATTCACTTCCATCACCAGCGGCCCACGCTCGGCACGCAGAATATCAACGCCCGCCACATCCAGCCCCAGCGTATGCGCGGCTTTAAGCGCCATCTCACGCTCAAGCGGAGTGATATTCGCGATGGTCGCCACGCCACCACGGTGCAGGTTGGAACGGAAATCCCCTTCTTTCGCGCGACGCTCAATGGCGGCTACAACTTCGTCGCCCACCACCAGACAGCGGATATCGCGCCCTTTCGCTTCCTGAATGTATTCCTGCACCAGAATGTGAGCATTCAGGCCACGAAACGCATCAATCACACTTTCTGCCGCCTGGCGAGTTTCCGCTAACACCACGCCAATGCCTTGTGTGCCTTCCACCAGCTTCACGACCAGCGGCGCACCGCCGACCATGTCAATCAGGTCACTGGTGTCGTCAGGAGAATGCGCAATGCCGGTCACTGGCAGGTCAATGCCCTGCCTCGCCAATAACTGCAACGAACGCAGTTTGTCGCGAGCACGGGTTATGGCAACGGATTCATTCAGAGGATAGCTGCCGAGCAGCTCAAACTGGCGTAACGCCGCGGTGCCATAGAAGGTAATCGCGGAACCAATACGCGGGATAACCGCATCATACTGCGGCAACTGGCGGCCTTTATAGTGAATGGACGAGGCCGCCGGGCTGATGTTCATATAGCAGGAAAGCGGGTCAAGAATATCGACCAGATGGCCGCGCTGAGCGGCGGCCTCGCGAAGACGTTTACAGGACCAGAGCGTTCCGTCCCGGGACAAAATGGCTATTTTCACCCTGCACCTCACTGTGATGACCTGAAAAAGGCGCGATCATCATACACGCAGTGAAATTTAACGGATAGCCCAGCCCTGCTTGTGCAGGTAGTCGAGGATGAACGGTCGATTCTCTTTGATGATGGTGCGACGAATATGGTCGCTCCAGGTATCACGCCGGGTATTGCTGCCACGGGAAAGATAGTAGTTCGCAATCTCTTCGTCATAGCGCGCCAGTTCGTCTGCATCGACCGGCTGATAGTGATTTTCATGGACCAGCAGGCTTGCCGGAAGGCGCGGTTTCACATCCGGATTATCCGCAGGCCAGCCAAGGCACAGCCCGAACAGAGGCAGCACATGCTTAGGCAGATTCAGCAGTTCGGTTACCGCTTCGATGCTATTACGAATTCCACCGATATACACCCCGCCTAACCCCAGAGATTCTGCGGCAGCCATCGCGTTTTGCGCCATCATTGCGGTATCGACCACACCGAGCAGCAATTGCTCGGCGAGCCCAAGCTGTGCTTCAGGGCAGATTTGCAGATGGCGGTTGAAATCCGCGCAGAACACCCAAAATTCCGCGGCCTGCGCCACATGCTGTTGGCCGCCGGTCAGCGTGACCAACTTTTCACGCATCTCAGAGTCAGTGATGCGGATAATCGAACTGCACTGTAAAAAGCTTGAACTGGACGCGGCCTGAGCGCTGGCGATGATAGCTTCGCGCTGCGCCTGAGTGATGGGTTCGCCGGTGTAGTGGCGAATCGAACGGTGGTTTAACAACTTCTCAATGGTCGGCGTCATCACGTTTATCCTGGTCTTTCGAAACGGGTTTATCGTCGTTGCGCTGCATTAACTGCGGGGCAAGGGTCTGCGCCATGCCCCGAAACAGCGCCACAGCCGCAGGGACCATCAATAAAATCCCTGCGAAAATCATCACCAGCCCGGCGGTTGGGCTGTCAAAAGGCACAGGCAAGGTGATGTATAGGTTGAGAGAAAGCCACGCCAGCACCAGAAGCACCATGCCAATGGCCTCCAGTATCAGCACGCTTTTGGGCAAAGCCCCGAGTGAGCGCATCGTCAGTCTCCGGTCGATGAGTATAGCGGGGAGGATAACAACTGTGATTGGCGAAACATAGCCTCTCGCCGTCAGAACAAATCGCAACAAAAGGCAGAACCTTCTTTCGTGCAAGCGCGAGTACAGGCATCATAGCGCCCATTCGCCGTCTGGCTCAGAATCAGGAGAGAAGAAACATGTTTACCGTAATTTTTGGTCGTCCAGGTTGCCCTTACTGCGTTCGCGCGAAAGAACTGGCAGAAAAACTGACTGCCGAGCGTGACGACTTCAATTTCCGTTATATTGATATTCACGCCGAAGGCATCAGCAAAGCTGACCTCGAACAAACCGTGGGTAAGCCAGTAGAAACCGTACCGCAGATTTTCGTTGACCAGACTCACATCGGTGGTTTCACCGATTTCGAAGCCTGGGCCAAAGAAAACTTGGGTCTCTACGCTTAAGACAGGGCGTGGGCGTTAATGGCGCCCACGTTTTGCGCGAATCAACGCACTGACAAACAAGAAGCAAAGCGCGCCCAATGCGCACCAAAACACCGCACTGAACAACCACGCCAGTTCCTGCCAGAAAGATCGCTGTGAAAACAGCCACACACGCATCACCACCAGACACACCGGCGTTGCCAGTATCGCCCCAACCAGCGGCAACAACACGCGCTGACCCGACGACACAAAACTCGCCACCGCGCCGGGAATAACGAAGAACAACAGCCCCAGCTCAGGATGCCCGGACGCACGAAATGCGCCTTTCATATTCAGTAACAAATAAAGGCACACCACAATAAAAAGGGCAAAACAGCAGAAAACACCCGCCCAACCTCGTTCAGATCTCAAAATTCCTCCTGATATTCTCTATCCAACTCCACAACGCCCAGTCGATAAAGTTTTTCGGCACTCCATGCCGTAATGCACCTGCATAAGGACAAACGATTGTGACTAGCCGCCGCAATCAGGAACGATTAAACTAGCGGCCTTAATTTGATGGTTATCATCAGGCCCGCTTCAAAAGGTATTTTTCAGCCAACCCGGGGAAAAATCCTAGCCTAAATAATCATTGTCTTCAACAACTTACTAGTAAACGAGAAGTTAGCTTCCGTGAATATAAACGTCGCAGACTTGTTAAACGGGAATTACATCCTGTTATTATTTGTAGTACTGGCGCTGGGCCTGTGTCTGGGCAAAATACGCTTAGGATCTATCCAACTTGGTAATTCCATTGGCGTTTTAGTAGCCTCTTTGTTATTAGGTCAGCAGCATTTCAGTATTAACACGGATGCATTAAATCTGGGCTTTATGCTCTTTATTTTCTGCGTCGGGGTCGAAGCGGGCCCGAACTTTTTTTCCATTTTTTTCCGCGACGGCAAGAATTATCTGATGCTCGCACTAGTGATGGTCGGCTCTGCGCTGGTCATTGCACTGGGGCTGGGTAAGCTGTTTGGCTGGGATATCGGCCTCACCGCAGGCATGTTAGCGGGGGCGATGACGTCAACACCTGTACTGGTGGGCGCGGGTGACACCTTGCGGCATTCCGGCATGGCGGGCAACGAACTGGCTTCGGCCCTGGACCACCTGAGCCTGGGTTATGCGCTGACCTACCTGATTGGCCTTGTCAGCCTGATCCTCGGCGCGCGTTACCTGCCAAAACTGCAACACCAGGATCTGCAAACCAGCGCACAGCAAATCGCACGCGAACGTGGGCTGGACACGGATGCTAACCGCAAGGTCTATCTGCCGGTGATTCGCGCGTACCGAGTCGGCCCGGAGCTGGTGGCCTGGACCGATGGCAAAAACCTGCGTGAACTCGGTATCTATCGCCAGACCGGCTGCTATATCGAACGCATCCGCCGCAACGGCATCCTGGCAAACCCGGACGGCGACGCGGTACTGCAAATGGGCGATGAAATCGCGCTGGTAGGCTATCCGGATGCTCACGCACGTCTTGACCCAAGTTTCCGTAACGGCAAAGAAGTCTTCGACCGTGACCTGCTCGACATGCGCATCGTCACCGAAGAGGTGGTCGTCAAGAACCACAATGTCGTGGGCCGCCGTCTGGCGCAGGTCAAACTCACCGACCACGGCTGTTTCCTCAACCGCGTGATCCGCAGCCAGATTGAGATGCCGATTGACGACAACATCGTGCTCAATAAAGGTGACGTGTTGCAGGTCAGTGGTGATGCACGCCGCGTGAAAACTATCGCCGACCGCATCGGCTTTATCTCGATTCACAGCCAGGTCACTGACCTGTTAGCCTTCTGCGCGTTCTTTATCGTCGGCCTGATGATTGGGATGATCACCTTCCAGTTCAGCAACTTCAGTTTCGCGATAGGTAACGCTGCTGGCCTGCTGTTCGCCGGGATCATGCTCGGCTTCCTGCGAGCAAACCACCCTACTTTCGGCTACATTCCGCAAGGCGCGCTGAATATGGTGAAAGAATTCGGGCTGATGGTGTTTATGGCAGGCGTTGGCCTGAGTGCAGGCAGCGGCATCGGACACGGTCTGGGTGCTGTCGGCGGCCAGATGCTGGTCGCCGGTTTAATCGTCAGCCTGGTGCCTGTGGTTATCTGTTTCCTGTTCGGCGCCTATGTGCTGCGCATGAACCGCGCGATGCTGTTTGGAGCGATGATGGGCGCACGAACCTGCGCCCCGGCAATGGAAATTATCAGCGACACAGCACGCAGTAACATCCCGGCGCTGGGCTACGCAGGCACCTACGCGATAGCTAACGTCTTGTTAACGCTGGCCGGTACGCTGATCATCGTCATCTGGCCAGGACTGGGATAAATCCGAAGAATGAAAATGGCAGAAAAAAATGCGAGACAGAGCGAACTTTTTGTTTGTCCGTCAGTCATAAGTAATGCCACTGCTTTTCTTTGATGTCCCCATTTTGTGGAGCCCATCAACCCCGCCATTTTTGGTTCAAGGTTGATGGGTTTTTTGTTGCCTGAAATTCAGACCCTTTATAATCAACCAGTTAGAACACATCTTTGACGCCAGTGGCGACAAAATGGCGACAGCCGTTTAGTCATGGCGGCAATAGCCATTAAAAAACCCGCCAGCGGCGGGTCAGATTCAGTAAGCAAATTGTTCCTGCATACCTTTGGGATGAGGTGGTGCGGCGCTAATTTTTTGCGGACGGCACACTGAACGCACAAAAGTTTCATGTGTCACGAACGTATGCCCGCACTCGATGTTAGTGCACTGGTTGTAACGCTCTTTGGTTTCGTTGGAAACCTGGAAGCTGCTTCGGGTATGTGCAGCCTGTCCGCACATAGGACAATTCATCATTTTCGTCAGCCCTCATTATTAACCAGTTCGCAATAATGATACATTATTGTTCGCAATTTGGAACTAATCATTCCATTTCGAAATCATCAATTTTCACCTCAAACTCAATGCTGGTCGTAAAACCATTGTCAGCGCTGACGTTGTGCGTCAACGTGGTGATCGTCCATTCCGCTTCATCAATCGGCTGTTTGAAGCCGCTGACCTTCACGGGCATTTCCGTGTAGAGATCAGCGCGCCCTTCTGCCAGCTGCAGCGAGAAGGAAGCCACTCCACGCTGCAGGCGTTCCCACTGCATTTTCGCGGCCCGTTCAGCATTTGCCCGGTTGGCATAGGTCCGGTTCAGGACCAGCACATTTTCATCCGTCCCGACCAGATAATCCCCCTGCTTTGCTTCTTGCTCTTTTATTGCCGTGGTCTTCTTCCGACGCTTAACGCCAGTGGTTTCTTTCTTCGCAGGCTCCCGTGTATGCAGCCAGCTGGCAATCACACCTGTATAAGCTCCCCGGTCTGCCAGGCTAAAACGGTGGCTGTCTCCGGCGCTGCGGGTAAGGGTGATTACCGGCAGCGGCTTTCCGCTGGCAGTTCTGCCCTGCCCCTGGCGGATAAACAGCAGATGACCGTCTTTGACGGATGCGATGGCACCATACTGCCGGGCCAGTTTCATCAGAAAACTCGCGTCGCTTTCGTTGGTCTGGTCCAGGTGATCCAGCGGTTTGCTGGTCAGGTCTTTGCCCAGCGCCATTGTCAGATTGTGGCGGGCAGCAATATCTTTCACCACGTCACCCACCGTTGTCTGATGCCAGGACTTCTCCCGGCGCGTGTTCAGGGTTTCCCGGAAGTCGGCGCTGCGGGCACGGATAGTCAGCCTGTCCGGCGCGCCTGTATGTTCAATTTCGTCCACCGTGAAACTGCCCTTTGGAAAAAGAGGCTGCCCTTTCCAGCCCAGCGCCAGGGTGATGACTGCCCCACGTCGGGGCAGAATAATCTGCCCGTCTGCATCATCCAGTTCCAGATCGAGCTGGTCCGCTTCAAAGCCCCGGTTGTCAGTCAGAGTCAGGCTCATCAGGCGCTTGTCCAGCACCTCCGTCGCGTTCTTACCTTCAATCACGATACTGAACGCGGGCGTTTTGCTGTTGAGGTCCAGAAGATCAGAACTGACATTCATTGCAGCAGCCCTCCCACAGCATTTGTGATGTTACCAATCGCGCCAGCAGCGGAGTCCTGCAGATTGCTCAACTGGTCGCTGAGGCTGCCGAACATATCAGACAGTGACTCATCCGCCCGTTTGAGCGTCAGCGTAAACTCAATCCGCCTGGCTTCCCCTCCGGCGAAAAACTCCGTTTTGGTCTGGCTCAGACTCTCAATCACAAACATGCCGTAAATGGTGCCGCTGCCCTCAATCAGAGGCCACGACTTGCCCAGCTCCGCCATCTGTTCCAGCGCCAGAAGTGACAACCTGCCGCCAGTAATTTCAGGCAGCAGCACACCGGAAAGCGCCAGCGAATCATTATCCGGGCCAAGAAATTGCGTGGACGGACGGCGGCTCACCCGGCTGTTGGTCGCGTGTCGCCAGCTGCGCTGATACTGCAGCTCCTGATAAGGAACCGTGCGCAGCTGAAACACGTATAAACCCAGCACCATCATCATGAATCGTATCCCCCTTGATCACTGAAATTACTGCGGGCTTTCGCTCTGGCCCGGCGCTCACGCTCATCAAGCTGTCTTGCCACTTCGCGGGCAATGTCCTGCGCATTTTGTCCTGGCTGGGTGACGATATGGATTGGCGCGTTAATTTCGTAACGCACAACCGAAGGCTGGCTGGCAGGTTTTTCCGACGGTGCCCGATACGTAGCGGCGGGTAGGCTCATCGGGTGTAGTGGCACCGCCTCTGCAGGCACCGCTGCCGTGCCCATCATCCCGGCAACAACGGAAGCCAGCGCGGCAGTGCGTCTGCGGCTGGTCACATTTGCCGGACCGTTGACGATTTCCGGGCCGTTCTCCCCGACAATGCCAAACTGACCGCGGGGAATATCGCCGCCGCTGTCATACATCCCGGCAAAGCCCATGGACGGGAATCCGCCCGGCGGCAACATCACTTTGCCGTCACTGTTCACCGTGGCGGGCTGCTGGCGAACAACCTGATCAGGTAGACGGGCTTTAGCCGCTTCTTTGCTGACAATACCGAGTTTTTCCAGCAGCCAGGACACCCCCGATTTAAGCGACTCAAGCGGGTGCATCACCATGTTCAGCCCTTCCGCGAGCGCTTCACCAAAAACGCGCCCCATTGCTGCTGCGCTACTCAACTCCGCAGAAGTTGATTTAATCGGAGCCAGAAGATCGGTGAACCATCCCCACAGCGCCTGCACCTTGTCACCTATCCACTGAAACACGGGTTTTAACGGCTCGAACGCCGAACTGATTGGGGCTGCGGCAGCTTTAAATCCTTCAACGACGCCCCCTAAAAATGCACCGATGGGCTGCCAGTATTTCCAGATAACCAGCGCCACACCTGCCAGGGCCGCCACAACCAGTCCTATCGGACTTAGCAGGGCACCCAACAATCCAGAAAGGCCATACAACGCCATGCGCAGGACAGCCAGCGGACCGGATACCAGAAAACGCAATGCCCCACCCACTGCACCCAGGCTGCTGCGTAGCAGTGCCAGCGGATTCATCACCCCGCCCAGAAGCCCGCGCAACCCTGCCATCCCGGCGCGAAACAGTGCCAGCGGTGCGCCAGCTATCGCTTTCAGGGCATTTCCTGCCAGCCCGGCAGAGCGCCGCAGTGCATTCAGTGGCCCAGCCAGTAATCCAGCACTGCCACCTGACGAGGCCATGCCACGACGCAGCAGAGAAAGAGGCGCACCTGCCAGCCACGACAATGCACTGCCGGAACGGGACAATGCCGCTGTCAGGGTTGGCAACGTTTTAATGCCCATGACACTCAGGCCAAACCGCAAAATCGCCAGCGGCCCCAGCACCGCAGCAACGGTAATCGCCAGGGTTCCCAGCACCACGGTGATTGCAGCAACGGCGGCTGCCACCTTCATCAGCGTGCCCACTAACTGCGGATTTTGCTCCACCCAGCGGCGTAACGCGCCAGTGACTCCCTTCACTACGTCCATAATATCCATCAGCGGCTGGCGCAGGGTTTCACCCAGGCTGCTGAACGTGTTCTGTGCCCCGGTCTTAACCAGCAACCACTGCGAGGACAGGGAGTCTTTGTTAATGTCAGACTCTTTCTGCATGGAGCCATTAGCATCACCGCCGGACGTGAGTTTGAGCTGGCGCTGCAGCTCCGGCAGGTTGTTTGCGAGCTTCGCCGCGTCATCACCAAATTCCTTGCCAAAAACCAGCGTCATTGCGCCCAGGCGCTTGTCTTTCGGCAGGTTGTTGACCTTCTCCAGCACGCGCTGAATGGTGCCCATTGCATCCCGGGTCATCTCTTTTTCAATCTGCGCGGGGTTCAGTTTCAGCAGGTCCATGCCTGCAAAAAAGCTTTTGCTCTGCATGGTGGCAATGGACAGCTCCCGCACCATGGCATTTGCCGCACTGGCTGCCACTTCCGGGGCAGTGCCGAGGGACAGGAACGTGGAGCCGAGCGCCGCGGCTTTGCGATAATCCAGACGGTCTGCCACCCCGCCCATGCGTTGCAGGACGTCGATAATGTCCCCGCCTTTTGACATGGCGTTATCGTCCAGGTAGTTCAGCGCATCGCCCAGCTGCTCAATGTTGCGGGTCGGGACTTTGTAGAGCTGGGCAATTTTCCCCAGACTTTCAGAAAGCTCATCCGCCGGAAGCTCAAACGCCGTGGAGGCTTTGGCGGCTGTAGCGGCAAAGGCCAGCAGGTCACGCTTCTGGTCAGCCCAGGAGTCATTCGGGTTTGCCACGTTCATGCGTGCGCCACCCTCAACCAGGGCGGCAAAGTCCACCGCGCCATTTGCCATCGGCAGCTGTTCACTGGCGGCCTTGATGGCGTCCTGCATTTCATAAAAACGGGCGGTGCGGTTACCGTTGTCATCGCGCAGGCCGTTGACCTGTTTAGCCACACCCTTCATGGCATCTTCCATGCTGGCGTAGCTTTTCACCGCCGCCATTACCGGCGCACCCATTGCAAGCCCGGCAGCGGTGGTGGTCGCCCCTGCTCCGGCAACACGATCACGCACTTCCAGGCGGCGGGAATATTCCGCGCGGGCAGCGTGCATTTTCCGCTGCTGCTCCCCAACTCGCTTTAGCCTCGCTTCCTGGATTGAAAGCTGATTGTTATAGCGTTCTGTTTCGCGGGTAATACGCGCCGTGGCGCTGGCCCCTTCTTTTGCAGAAATCCCTGTCCGGTATAGCTCTGCGCGCACAAGCTCACTCTGGCGCTGTAGCTTTTTCTGCTTTTCCTCCAGCCGTTGCACCGCCAGCCGTTGACGCTCCAGCGCCACAACCTGCCGCTGTGATGGCGGCCCCATAGCCCCCAGCTCATTTTTAAGCAGGGATGATCGCTGCCGGGCGTAGTTAAGCCTGTCACCTAATTTCTGACTTTCGGTCTGGAGTTTGCGGAAACTGTCCAGACTGCTTCCGGCCTGGTCCAGCTGTTTGATGGCATCGCGGGATTTTTTAACGGCAGAAGCCAGCTCTTTCGTGCTGGCCTGCGCTTTTCGGAATGGGCGGGTGAGTTTATCAACCGCATTCAGTACCACCTGCAGACGCAGGTTGTTATCACTCATCGCTGGCCCCGCTTCTCAGGATTGCTTTATGCCGCCACTCCAGCACCTCAGTCAGCGGCATAACCTCAGTGACGGACGGCGGCCAGTGAAAAATGGTGGCAATATCTGCCACCAGGTCATCAACCGTCAGGCTGTCGGCAAATCGGCAAGCACCGACTTCTTCAACAAAAAAGTGACCACCTCCACGGACATTGCGGTGAGGTCCGCCGGGTCCAGCTCCGCCATTTCCTGCGGGGTCAGCGTCGGGCTGGAGATACGAGGAATGATGGTCATCATCGCGCTGACGTCCATATCCATAATGGCCTGCAGACGGGTGCCACGCAGCGCACCAGACTGGGGTTTACGCAGCACCACCTCTTTGATTTCGCTTTTGCCGCGCAGGATTGGCGTATCCAGTACCACGGTTTTTTCGTTTGTTTTGTCGCTCATGTTCTTGTCCTGAAAAAGTGAGTTCTGGCGCGGTAGCCCGCGCCGTTATGGGTTACTGGAGGCCGATTGCGCGACGGTGCGCTTCCATCAGGTCCACACCGTCAACGATTTCAACCATGTTGATCGTGTCGACCTCATACAGCACTTCGCCGTTAATGGTCAGTTTGGCGTAGCTGTTGGTGCTGCTGACTTTGGTGGCGTTGCTCTCCCCGGTTTTCAGCTCGCCGGAGTCAATCTCTTTATGACGCCCGCGCACAACCAGCTCGACGGCCTGCACTTCTCCGGTGTCATCGCGCTGGATGGACGCGGTAAAGCGCAGCTGCACGCCGTCGGCGGTGGTCTTCGCCAGCTGTTTAAACAGCAGCGACTCCATGCCACCAATGGAAAATTCGGTGTCCAGTGCGCCGTCATCCAGCCCCATGTCCACATCCACCGCGCCAGCCATGCCGCCGCCGCGATACTTCTCAAACTTGCGGGTGAATTTCGGCAGGGTCAGGGACTCAACGATCCCCTGCCAGTTGTTCCCGTCGTTGAACAGGTTCAGGTGTTTTAACTTGCGTGGTAAAGCCATGTTGCCCCCTTATGCGCTGACCTGGCTGGCGAAATTCATCAGGTACTGGTCCGTGATGCGCTGGCGTAACAGCAGATTTTCCAGTGGTGGCACTGGCGTGTAGTCGTAATCAATCAGCAGCTTCCCGGCCTTGAGCGTGTCCTTGTCGTTCACGAACTCATCCAGCCAGCAGTCACCGCCAATCAGATAACCCTGACTCACCAGGCTGCGCATTTTGGCGCGGATACCTTCGATAATGTCGCGGGCCAGGGACGGGTTAAGCGGTTTGTCCACCGCCCACATGTGCGCCTCTGCCATGGTGTCAGCCAGCACCTGCGCCGTGCGGGTGTAGCTCTCAAAGGCGAACAGCGGATCATCGCTCAGGCAACGGGAACCCCAGAAGCGGAAGCCATCTTTGCGGATAAGCGTGGTGATATCGTTCTGGTTCAGCAGCCCCGCATCGGTTGCCGGGTCCTGCAGGTCCCAGAACACATCCGCCGACAGCCCGGTGACGCCGTTCACGCCGACATTGGACAGGGTTTTGTGCCACCCGGTCTGTTCGTCGATTTTGGCACGCAGACCCAGGGCGCGGGCCGTGGCAAATGCCGTGGCATCGGCCTGCAGCACGGTGTCAAAGTTGATGAAGTCAGGCCAGATCAACATCCCTTCACGCTGGCTAAAGTTCTCACGGTAGGTGATCGCTTCTTCCATCGTTTTGCAGCCATAGGCCGACAGGTAAGCGAACCCGCGCAGGCTTTGCGCCACGCCCAGCAATTCGGTGGCAACGGCTTGCGTATCATGGCCCGGCACGCCGAGAATGCGCGGCTTAACGCCCAGCTGTGACTGCGCCGAGAGCAGCGCCTTGATGCCCGTTTTTTTGCCGTCAGCCGTCACACCGCCGATGATGTTGGTGGTGGTTTCCGCTTCGGTTTCGCCCTGCGCCACGCGGATAACCACGGTGACAGGTTTAGCCTGGTCGGCAATCGCATCCAGTGAACGGGCCAGGGTGCCGGACTCGCCCGCTTTGCCGCTGGCGGTCAGTACGTCGGTCAGTAAGACGGGTTTATTGAGGGGGAACACTGACGGGTCGGCGTCATCCCCGGTACAGACCATTCCCACAATGGCGGTGCTCACCGTGGTAATGGTGCGGGTGCCTTCGTTGATTTCCTCAACGCGCACCCCGTGGTGGTAATCCTGAGCCATAAGGCATTTCTCCGGTTTACATGGGTGCGTCTATGTTCTGGCCGTTGCGCGCGCGGCGCACGCGTTAGGCTTTGTGTGGATGATGATACAAATCTCAGGACTGACTAATGTTCGCCAGCACCTGAGTTTAAAATTTATTTAACGGGATGAGTTAACGAACAAAATATCTTAATGCTTTTACTCGCATCATGAACACAACCAAGAACAGGCTAAAAGTGAATGATGCTAAGAAGTAGAAATTCATGCGTCCGATATCATCCATTGATGGCATATAAACACTCTGGATATGCTTGAAGATATATATAAATGCATAATGTGACAGATAAATACCAAACGAGCAGAGGCTTAACAGTTCAAAAATCCAGACTCTCTTATTTTCAAATAGCACTTTAATCAGTATGAATAGACCGACACTCGAGAGGAGTATGAACAGTGAAGAGTTATACCAGTGCATAGGAAGAATGAGTTTCCCGACGCTAATGTCAGCCTTGATTAAGATCCATGATGGAACAACGAGAAGAGCAATGGCAATTGAACCCAATACCACCTTGTTAAGGTTGTTAAGGATGCCTCTGCTTATGATCAGGTATCCAATCAGGAAGTACAGTAGATAAGCACCAGTGAAGTCAGCCCCTGAGAATTCGCGCCCCACAAAGTCGTTGCTAATCATATCCAGGAAGGTCCAACCAAAGCCGAATGTCGTAAGTGTTAATCTGACCTGATTCAATAAAACGCAAAACACTGCAAAGATAATGATATTTTTAGTCGGAGCCTTATCAAGCATCTTCGAAACGAATGGAGCGATCAGATATAACTGAATGATGGCATACATAAACCAAAGTTGCCTTGCCCCACCATAGGGACCAAGCTTATCAGTCGTATTCAGAACACCATTAAAACCCACCAGTGAATTAACAAACGCAGAATACACCGCACCTGTTTCAAGAATAAATTTCACGGTATTTGTTAAAACAGAGTAGACCACGAGCAACACCAAAAACTGTACGACTCGTTTCCGATAAAAGCTCAGAATGTCCACATCTTTAACCTTATCGAAAATTAGACCGCCGGATATCATAAAAAATATCGGTACGCCCAGACGGTCAATGGTATAGAAAACACTGGCGCGAAGTGGGTCATAAATGCCTGCCTGCTCATGACAATGTGTGAAGACAACCAACAAAATAGCAATTGCCCTTGCTGCATCTAGCCAATGGATTCTGTTATGCATTGAATGCTTATCCCGGTTCTTAATTTTTTTCGCATACTACCATAAACCCAGCCCATCAGGCTTGGGGTGCTAAGGGCCAAACAATAGCAGGTGCGAGGGATGTATCTACCATGTTTAGAGCCTTGATGTAATTCATCCAGGCGATCAGGTTGGACTTATCCTCATCGCTGATGCTTCCGAGTTGTAGTTCGGTTTGCCACAAGCTGATAGTGTTCATGGCAGAGAGCAGTAAAGCTTTTTTTTCATCCTCGCTTTCCTTCTGCTGGGCAAATTTGAGTAAGCCCTCGTCGGTCAGCCACTCACTGCCTGTCCATCTATCGTAAGGAGTAGCAGGTGCAATTGTGGTCAGATTATCCTCATAATCTCCCGGAGTGGTAATTTCGACCTGCTGACCTGTTGCTGTATCGAAAACAACTTCGCCGCGGTGGTCAGCAACATATTCCCATTTATTAAGGTTCATATTACGGCAAATGGCATAACCTTGTTTAGCCTTAACGGGCTCGTCAATGCAAGAGATAGCTGGTATACCTACGCCAACTGCAAGAAACTCGGTAGACTCATAAATGAACTCGAACGTAGCGCCATCAAAGTTATAGACCGTGATTTCGCCTGCCTTGATGGCAATACCATTTTTATTGAGTGTCGCTTTAGCCATTATGCTGCCCTCACAATGTAGTTAAACGAGATATTTCTCGGACGCGTCACAACAGCCTTTTGATAGTTAACCGTCTGTTTTTGGATGTCATATGAACCCGGAAGAGTTTGCGCATAAATCTTATCTGTAGATGGGGCTGGGTCACCGTTAAAGGCGCTAATGTCATATGGCGTTCCAGTTACGAGCAGAATCGACGCCGCAACATCTGAATTCCAGTCAACGCCAGTGATTGTGCCAGCCTGTGCAGATAGCAATACCCTGGCTGTATCAACCCCACGCCCGTCATCCCAGCCACGAATAAACTCACCGCGTAGATCTGGTAAATTGCCTGATGGAAATATTACCCCCAGCCCTGGATATTTCGCTTTATCGAATGCGGCCCCATTACATTTGAGCCATCCTTCCGGTGCAATCGCCCCCGGATATGGTAGTGGCACACCTACAGGCGTATATTTCGTGAGATCAGATACTTTGAGGTACTGAGTGTGCGGATCAACCGCAGCGATATGTTTCGCCATCTGCTCATCCACATACACCTTTAGTTCCAGCACCTTGTCATCCACATACTTGCGGGTTGCCAGCACCACTGCCGGGTCAATTTTCAGGGTAATGTTGTCGGTGCTACTGGCGATCAGTACCATGCGCACGGTCTGCGTGCGCCCGCTGCCCTCCGCCAGCTGTGGCTTGTAGCTTTCAGGGCAATTGCCGACGGCAATCAGAGCGCCTGTCTCATCAAACAGACCGACCTCACGAATCCACCAACCGCCCTCCGTTTCAGGAATAACCTGCTCCGCAATAATCTGGCTGCTGTTCTGCGGGTCGATGTAGAGCATGTTCAGATCGGCGCGGCGCTTTTCCGCAATCAGGGCAGTCTGCTGCGCGCTGGGTGTCGGCAGCACACCACCCCCGTCGCCCACCGCCATTTTGGTGATTTTCAGCGGGACACCGAGCGCGGCGGCACTTGCCAGTTTTGCCGCGCCAATGTCCGTCAGCAGGGTATAAAATCTTGCGCTCATGGGTTCACTCTCACTGTGTCGATAACATGGACTGCCCCGCCCGCAAAGGCCGGGCCGCCGGACGTAATGGTTTCGTTGATATACGGGTAGACGGTGATTTCCTCCCCGATGTAGGTGCCAGCGCCGACCCAAAACGGACCGCTGGTCTGCAGGTTGATGGACATGCCAATCAGATGGCGGCTGCAGGGTTTGGCGTCACCGATCAGGCGCTCCAGCTCCAGATAGGTTTCCTCCGTGATGCCCTGGTCCTGCACGCCAATGTCCAGCCGGAACGTGCCGGGGGCCTCGTTGGTCTGCCACCACTCCAGAATGCGGATCAGAAAACCGAACGGCTCCACCACCCGCCGCACGGCGCTGGTTGTGCCCTTGTGCTGATGAATGTAAAAGGCATCCTGCACCACCCGGCGCTTAACGCTCTCCGCCCAGCTTTCGTCCCATCGGTCCACCGAAAATGCCCAGGCCAGATACGGCAAAAAGGCAACCGGACACGTTGCCGGGTTCCAGAGGTCACGCAGGGGGACCTGCAGATCGGAAATGCCGCTGCAGCTTTCCGCCAGTCGGCGCTCAAGTGCTGACGAACCCGGCGGCAACAGACTATTCATCCGTGCCCCCGACGCTCACGCTCCAGTCAGTGCAGGAGGCGGCCTGGGTTTTATCCAGCACCACGTCCGCCAGCGGAGAAAGCAGTTCCACCCGCTGCACGCCCTCAACATGCAGGGCCGCATAGATGGCGCTCAGGCGAATATCCCGCCCCAGCCGGGTCTGGCTGGCGATGTACTTCTGCAGGCTTGCCCTTGCCGCTTCCACAATGGGTTCGGACTCCGGTCCTGGATAGAGATAGAGCAAGGCGCGCACGCTGTAATTCACAATGGAAGCCCCGCGCACCGTCAGGCGGTCAGCCACCGGGCGCATGCTCTCGCTGTTAAGCGCTTTTTCCACCACCGCCAGCAGGTCTGCATCCGCCGTGCCGTCACCCTCCCGGCTTAATACGGTCAACACCACCTCTGCCGGGGCCGGGCTGGTTGCGCTGGCATCTGCCACGCGCCCGTCTGCACTTTTGGCGTGAAACTCGTAGGCCGCAGTGGGTCCCGCAACGGACAGCCCCTCAAAGGCTGCAGGGATGCGCAGGCGCAGTGCTTCATCAGTTTCCTTCACCGCTGCCACGGGCGGCACGGCTTCGTTATCTGCAGGTGTGACCGTCAGGCGCTTAACGTTGTAATTAGCGCCGAGCTGCTCCAGGTCGCTGCTGTTGGCATAGGCCACCATCACCGCCAGCGCTGCCTCGTTGATACGCTGGCGCAACAGAATTTCCCGGTAGGCACTTTCCTGCAGCTGTTTGGTAATCGGTTCGGATTCCAGCGCCAGTGTGCGGCGCACCGCGTCCTGCTGGTCAGCCGGGTGCAGCGCCACAAACGCCGCTTTACGCTCAGCCAGCAGCGTCTCAAAGTCCGGCACATCCACAATCTGCGGCGGCGGTAGCTGGGAAAGGTCAATAACTGCCATTCTCTGCTCCTGTTGATACGGAAAGGGAAACGGGCGCACCGTCGCTACGCCGCCCAGTCAGCTCGACCACCATCGAACCGTCAAAGCTGCTGTTAATGGTGATGCCGTCCAGCGTCAGCCGTGGCTCCCAGCGCATCAGCGCGACGTACACCGCACTCATCATCTGCAGACGCAGCGCCGGGTTTTGTGGCTGGTCAATCAGGGCTGACAGCAGTGAACCGTATTCCCGGCGCGCAATGCGACTGCCCTGTGGGGTGATAAGAATGTCCTTCACGGACTGGCGCAGATGTTCGGTGTCAGTGATGGCCTTGCCCGTAGCGCTGCTCATGCCGGAATACATCGTCATACCGGACCTCCTGATGTCTCGCCGCCGGATTTCACTTTGTTGTGGGCGTGGTCATCCACCACGATCCCGTTAGAACTCATCTGGCCTCCGCCCTGGGTGACAGCGCCATTGAGCACCACGTCGCTGTTAATGCGGGTGGTGTCAGCTTCCACGACAAATTCCCCGGTTTTAAAGATGACGCTATCCGCCGCCTCGATAACCATCGACTTGATGCCCCGTACGTACCAGCGCCCGGTTGATGGCTCATACTCAAACCAGCCGCCGTCCGGGTATTCCGTCACACTACCGTCCTCAGAATCGGACGGTGGAGGAAACTGATTTGAGTAGACAGCAGGCAGCGCAAACGCAGTTTCCAGATTGCCGCCCAGACTGAACAGCACAACCTGCTCCCCAACAGATGGTTTCCACCAGGTGCGGGACGTGCCCGCACGCAGCGTCAGCCAGCTAATCCAGTTGGTTTCAAGGTCGCCCGTTTTCACCCGGCACAGCCAGTTATCCTGGTCCACTTCCGTTACAGTTCCGGTGCGGATCAGGTTGGTGATAAGGCGCATGATTTCGGTGAGTTGTGTGTTCATAACCAAAGTATGATTTTCATTTCAAGAATGTGAAATGAGAGTCAATTGTCTGGTGTACGACACAATTTGATTAGAGAAGGAAGGAGAAATCATTCAAATTAAAATAACTAAAAAAATGAACCAAAATATCAATTAGAATGAAGGGAGCGGGCAATAAAAAACTTAGGAACTCACTATTTAAATCATGACGTTAGCTATGGAAATAATTTAACTACATAGTGGAATGGATACTCTCACTTACAATTCTAACAAAGGGGTGGGGATCCAAACAACCTCCGGGAACATTTCAGACATCTCTTTTGACCTTTCAAATTCCGCTAATTTTAAAATCATATCTTTAACTTGACCTCGCCCACACGAAACATGTTCAAAAATACTTAAAAAATGAAATGCCATATTAGACAGGCCTAATAATTCATTATGTTCGATGTGTTTGTAAATCACACCACAATTACGTCCAGAAATCACAATATTAATATTGTGATTAGATAGCATCTTAGATAACGCCCAGTTGGAAACAATTAAACGATGGTAGTCTTGTTCGTCAGGGAGCATCGTCGATTTATTCGACCCCACCTCAAATTGAGCTTGCTTATTTAAAATATACTCACACCATAGACTCGGTATTTTTTCATCGAGACACCATAAGGACAAGCAAATTTCACTCAACAAATCTAAATCATCGCTAACATAAGCATATATCCCCAATCGAATACAACTATCTTTAGCTGATTTTTTATCACCCTTGAATGCCATATTTCCAAAATCTGTTAAAAAAAACACATAATGGGTAAAGAAGTATGCTGAATCTCTATCATAAAAAGTATATTTGTCTGGATTTATTTGATTCACAACCTCGTTCTCCAGACCATGAAAAATATCGAACCCTCTATTTCTAAAAATATTTTTAGTTTCAAGCATCCTCATTAAAGTCAACTCAGTGAGGTACACTTTTTTTTCAAAAGAATATATGAAAGCTTTATCCAAGCCAAAACTTTCACCTGTTAACAACTCGAGGTTATTACAAATGGATAGTATTGGTCGGTATAAATGGGGGAAGGATCGAATAAGATAATCAGCGCGATCTTTTAAATAATAAAATTTATCATGCAACTTTGATTTTTGACTATAATTAAGAACATCAGCATACTGAAAAAAGGAAAGGAACTCTGCGCAACGTTTTAAGTGGCGAGTGTCCAAAAAATCCTCAGGGTTAACACTAAAATACTCTATAAGAGCATTAGCCGCATTTTCATTTTCAGACATTCGCCACTTCCTCAATTAACAAAATCATCTAACAACAAAACAATAATGATCACTATCACATATAACAGAACTAGGAGTAACCATTTTTTTAGCAAGAATACCCTCAGTTAGTTTCACGATCTCTGGAATACTGAGGTTTGAATTTAAAACACCAGCATCAGAAAACAGCTTTAAAAGCTCTGCAGACGTTACCTTTTGCTCATCACTCATAAAAACACCTCATGAGAAGAAATGTTAAAAACTGAGTCAACTAAAAACATTAACTCCCAATGAGTATGGATTAAAAAACACAAGTAACAATACATAAAATGAATTATAAAATGAAAGTTCTACCATTTTTCACAATATAGTCAAAAAGTTGTATAATACACTGCAGTAGATAATATAAAAAAATCATTGTATTTATTTTAATCTGGGCTAAGAAAATTCAATAGAAGCTCGCAAATGATGCTTCTAGTTTTATCATTCACTCCCAATAACTTTCGCTCAGCATAACGTACCTCCGGCCCATTACGGCTTACACGATCACGTAAGCCGTAATGATGGACCCGCGCAATGCGCTGCACCTGCCCGGCAAACTGCACGCTGGCAGAATCGGCACTGGCTGAGGTTTTCAGGTATTTGGTGGTGCGGAGTTTGGCGAACATCTGCCGCTTAATGCGGCCCTTCTTTGTTCGGGCTGTCACCCGGCGCGGCTCGTAACCCGTGCCATCAGGATTGCGTTGCAGGCGGATGTTGTTCTGCTGGGTCCGGCGCAGCTGTTGCGCCAGTTCCCGCATCATTCGCTTTCGCGCCGCTGGTTCAAGATTTGCCAGCAGCGACGCCAGCCAGGCGTCAACTTTCTGCAGTTCATCCACAATTCACCGTCCACATTTCGTCTGGTTCATCTGGCTCCGGCTCCGCCTTAACGGTTGAGGTCCCGCCTTCCTCACTCACCAGAATGCGCTCCGTCAGCTGCAGGTCCAGACTGATGTCGCAAATATCATTGCGCAGAATATCTACCTCAAAGGAAAACAGTTTTTCACGCAGTTCCGGGTTGTTGATGGCATCAGGCTGATTCTCCATCAGCCACAGCAGCACCGGGGCCATCAGCAGGTTTTGATCGCCGCTAAAGTCTTCAATCACCACATTCAGGGTGTAACGATATTCCCATGACATGGAACTGGCCCCGGTAGCCACCAGGGAGCCTTTATCCACGAACAGGTGCAGCTTGTCCGGGTTTTCCCGAACGTAGGCCACCGACTTATTCAGCGCGGCGCGTAGGGACTGCGGCTTGTTCACTGTCTCGCTCCTGACAGGACACGATGGTGTCCACTTTGTCGGCACAGACCGCCCAGGCGGCCTCCGTTTCATCCAGCAGGGTCAGCAGATCGCCGTTATTGCGTGGCGCTGACCTTTCCAGGCGGCACTGCGTCACCTTTGGACAGCCACTCACGGTAAGCTGCACCTCCTGTGAGTGTGGGCCTTTCGCGCAGCCTGACAACATCAGGAGGCAAAGGAGTGTCAGCCCAGCGGCGCAAATCGTCGTTTTCACGTTTAAGCTCCTCGATCCGGTTCTGACGCTGATGCAGCAATGAGCGCGTATCTTCCGCCGCTGCATAAAGTCGTGTCTGCTCCCGGCTGTTGGTTTCTGTCAGGATGGACAGGCCGATCAGCTGGCTGTTTTTCTTCGCCAGCGCCTGGTTTTTGCTTTTCAGCGCAGCTTCCTGGGTTTCGATGATGTGGCTGGCGTTATTGAGCTGCCACGATTGCCACCCCAGCGCCGTCAGTACCAGC
Source organism: Scandinavium sp. NPDC088450 (assembly GCF_044900545.1). Lineage (NCBI taxonomy): Bacteria > Pseudomonadati > Pseudomonadota > Gammaproteobacteria > Enterobacterales > Enterobacteriaceae > Scandinavium > Scandinavium sp. NPDC088450. Next base: position 148,282 of record NZ_JBJDNI010000004.1, read on the forward strand.
GCCAGCATTACTGCTAGTGCGCGCATCATGCGCCCGCCCCTTTCAGGCACCAGGCCATTTCCCGCGCGCGGCGGTTGTCCAGCCCCTGATTGAATACACCTTTGACATACACCCAGCGCGGCAGCTGTCGGCACGCATCTGCCCAGCGTTGTTGATTGAGCAACTTAACCAGCGTGGAGCTGCAGGCATTGCCCGTACCGACGTTGAATGCAAATGACACCACCGCGTCATAGACCTTTTGCGGCACCGTCTGCCGCACACATTTTTCCAGGGCCCTTTCCACGTGCTGCACGTTGCTGATGAGCATCCCCGCCGCCTGCCGTTCAGTGATGCTCCGGCCCGGCACCACACCGGAAGTGTTACCAATGCCGTCGGTCCACACCCCCGCGCTGCACTGGTACGGCTGCAGGCGACAGCCCTCGTAATCCGCAATCAGTTTCAGACCATCCAGTGAGGTGTGGAGTGACTGAAAGCCCGGCAGCGTGGCGGCGATGGCCAGCACCGCCCCCACCAGGCAGCGCTTAACGATTGATGGATTCATATGCCTCCCGCGAGAGCCGCCCGGCACGCAGCAGCTGGTAAGTTTTGTGTTTGTAGTACCAGTTGATCAGCAGCATCAGCACGCCAATCAATACCCCGCCCACCGTGGACGCATCCTTGATGGACAGGTCCCCCATCCACGCCAGCACAACGGCGATACACCAGGTGATAAAGGCGCTGATTCGTTCAAGCGTCATGGTTCAGTCCCATAGCTGAACGGTCTGCACGGTGGGCGTTTCCGTAATATCCGGCAGCTCCACCTGCAGCCCGTGAGGTAAAAAGGGCCCATATTCAGCCAGCCCCGGATTTGCCCGCAGCACCTGCTCAGTGACACCCTGCGTGCGCCCGTAGTGACGCCAGCAAAGCGCATCCACCGTGTCATACTGGTGCGCACGCACTTTCATCAGATAAGCTCCACCGTGCAGTGCGGCGCATCCTGCACCCGGCTGATAGCCCAGCGGGCATCACGCCACAGATCGGCGCTGGCCTCCGTCAGCTCATCCCCGCGCTTTACCGCAGACGCCGTGGCGTCATAGTCCTGGTAACGCTCATTCAGCACCGCCCGCGCCCAGCAATACACCGCATTGCTGTAGTGGTGCAGGCGTTCACTTTTGCCGTCCAGTTCTTCGGCAGGCACATCTGCCAGCATCCGGTAGCCCAGCACCTGCTGGCGCTGGCGGAAGGTGTACAGCTCCGCGTTGACTTCTGATATTGCCGTGAGCGCCAGCTGTTTCAGCCGGGCGGGCGTTACCGTCCCGTCAGTGCGCATCACGCTGCGAAATTCGTACAGGTCCACATCAGGCCAGAACGGCGTATTTTTGATGACCTCCGCCTGTTCCGGGGCCTGCTCAGGCGCAACAAACTGCATACAGCTTTCTCCTGAAAAGGTGGGCGGTGGACGGGATTTTGATAAGGCACTGCCTGTCGCCATCCCGTGCCGCCCGTGCGCGGGGCACGTTCCGTCACTGGCTCTCGTTGCGCAGTCTGCGCTCAAGCCGTTCTTTGTTTTGTTTCACGCCACAGCGCGGGTCGAGCTGCAGTGCATGAGTGAGGTGATTCAGGGCGGAGGCCGGGCTGGCTTCACAGAGCAAAAGGCCAATGGCTTTATGCAGACGGGCGCGGGACTGATCCGGCATGTCGGTGCCGTCTGTCATATCCAGCGCCTGCAGCAAAAACTCCGTCTCAAAAGATTGTGAGGCGGTGATGGCGGCCTGCGCTGCATCTGCCAGCTCCTCAACCAGTACCGTCTGCGTGTTGCGGTTGCCCAGCGGCATCACCCAGCCGTGGCGCAGGGCGTGTCCGGCGATTTGCAGCGCTCCGGCATAATCACCGGCATCAATGCGCCAGAGCATGGCGTACATCACCACGTCATCCTGCTGCGCAGCGTCAGCCGCCAGCACGCCCTCCACCCAGGCGGCATATTTCGGCAGCAGTTCCACCTTGATTTGCGCCTTTGTCACCGTGGACTGAATACCTTTCAGGCGGCGCTTGTCTTCCGCCAGCTGCAGCAGCATCTGGTCATAGCCCGACGCATGCCGAACACTGCCGCCCATGCGGGCGGCCTGTTCAGCCTGAACGCGCAGGCGGTGTTGCCGTGCGGGACTCAGGCTCATGCGTTATTCCCCACCTTCCGGTGCAACGGGTGCGCTGAAGTCACCGATATCAATGTTTTCCACCAGAGCCACGCAGCGGTAGTCTTCCACCACGTACGCCTCGTTGACGGATTCAAAGTTTTCGATGCGGTCACGCTTTGGATTGTCGATAACGGCACGGCGGCGGGTTTCTTCCTGCCAGTAAATGGACAGGTTATCCAGGCGTGTGACCAGCAGAGCATTCGCCGGGAAGAACGGCGCACGCACCGCCTGCAGACCGCCCATGCGTTTCTGGCTGATGATGAGATCGGCGGACATTTTTTCGCTGTTGTCCTGCTCTTTGTTGACCAGCGGGAAATACTTGTCCGCCAGCAGGGCACGCCCACAGACCACGACCAGGCCGTCATCGTCCTGGAAAATCGGGTCGATTAGCTCGTTAACGGCATCCATTACCACCGCGTCCAGATTGATGTACTGACCACCCGGCCCGACTTTTACCGGGGCTGCCGTGGTGGTGCCATCTGCATCGGTGGTGCTACCCATCACGCAGTCCGGCGCATCTTCACGCACTTTCTGCAGCCAGCCTTTGTTCACATCCTGCAGCAGCGGGTTATCAACGCGATTGGAGGTTTTGGCACGCTTCACGCCGTTAAAACCGATCATGATGCGGTCCAGCGCCTGGCGCTGGATGATGGCGTTACGGATGCGCAGCTGGAAGTCCTGGAATTTTGCCCACAGGTCCAGCTTCGCGTAGGTCAGCACCGTGTCAAAGTTGGTCTGTTCACACTTGTATTCCACGTCCGTCATCAGCGTTGGATCAACCGCTTCGCGCTCTTTGGCGGTGGTGTCGGTGGTCCCGGCGATGGTGCTGCCCACACCCAGCCCCAGCAGCTGCCCGGACTGCTCAGACACGCCCATGACGTTAATCAGGGTCAGGAACGCGGCGGACTGCTGAATCTGGTCTTCCAGGGTCTGCTGCACGGACGGCTCTACCGTGAACTTGCTGGACAATTCTTCCACCGGAACATTATTCAGGCGGGCCAGCTGCATCAGGTAGGCGTTAAAGGCAAATTTGGTTTTCTGTTTCATCGGGTTGTGTGCTCCATCAGCAGTTAGTCACGGTGCCAGCCGGAGCGTCACCGCCCGGCGCACGCTGGCGGTAATCCTTGCGGCTGTCTTCGGCACTCAGCTGCTGCTGCAGCGCCGCAAAATCGGCCTGCTGCTTCTGCAGTGAGTTTTCCAGCTCAGACAGGCGCGCCTCCTGCTCTGACAGGGATTTATCTGTGCGCTCGCCAAAGCTCTGCTGCTCAGTGGCAACCAGCTCCACGGCCTTATGCACATCAGAGAAACGCGCATCATCGGTCTGCTCTTTTTTGGCAAACAGCGCAGTGACACGGGAAAAGAGGGATGGCTTGTCGTCCTGGGTTTCGTCCAGTTCGATAACCGTTTCGGCAGCTGCAGAAAACAGGTTTTCCGGGTTCTGCTTGCGGTTTGCCAGCGGGTTATGAGTGGCGGCGGCGCTAAAGGTCAGCATTTCGGTGCCCAGGCTCGCCGGGTCATCCGTTGCCGCCAGTCCTACCAGATACGCTTTCCCGGTGTCGGCAAATTGCGGGCTGACTTCCATGGAGGTAAAGAGCTTCTGCCCTTTCTTAACGAGAGCCACAAGCGCATCGGTCGGGGTGACGTCGGCATACAGCGCCATCTTGCCTGCCAGCGGACCGTCTTTAATTTCCTCAGCAACCAGTGCCGACACGGTGCCGTAGCGGTTAAAGGTGCTGTCCGGCACGTAGGACTTGATGTGCTCGAGGTTAATCTGCGCGGTGTACACCGCCGGGTTGTAACTGGCTGCCATCTGCACCAGCCAGTCACGCTGGATTTCGCGTCCGTCAGTGGTGGCACCTTCCACCCCGATGCGGAAACGCTTTGCTTTCGCTGTCATGAGCCATGCTCCGTTAGAAATAACTTACTGGAGCCTTATGTTTGCTGGGATGGGGGGAGTGAAACAACGCGCGGGCTTTGTGGGGTTCACCACACAAAACGCAGCCGGGGAAAGGTGTCAGGCAAGGCCGTAATCTTGTGCCATGAACACCACACTGACTCCCGCAGACTTCGATCCCCGTCGGCAGGCCATGCTGCTGTATTTTCAGGGATACCGCGTAGCCCGCATTGCTGAAATGCTGGGCGAGAAAGTTGCAACCGTACACAGCTGGAAGAAGCGCGACAAGTGGGGCGAGTATGGCCCGCTGGATCAGATGCAGCTCACCACTGCCGCGCGTTACTGCCAGCTCATCATGAAGGAGCAGAAGGAAGGGAAAGACTTCAAAGAGATTGACCTGCTGGCGCGTCAGTCAGAACGCCATGCCCGCATCGGCAAATTTAACGACGGCGGCAACGAGGCCGACCTTAACCCCAACGTGGCGAACCGCAACAAAGGCCCACGTAAGCCAGCGGAAAAGAACGTTTTCAGCGACGAACAGACCGAAAAGCTGCAGGAGATTTTCCACAGCTCGATGTTCGCCTATCAGCGCCACTGGTGGGAGGCGGGCAACCGTCACCGCATCCGCAACCTGCTTAAATCCCGTCAGATTGGTGCAACCTTCTTCTTTGCCCGTGAGGCACTGATTGACGCCATCACCACCGGGCGCAACCAGATTTTCCTGTCAGCCAGTAAGGCCCAGGCGCACGTCTTTAAGCAGTACATCATCGACTTCGCCAAAGAGGTGGATGTGGAGCTGAAAGGCGATCCGATGGTCCTGCCCAACGGCGCAACGCTCTATTTTCTGGGCACCAACGCCCGCACGGCGCAGAGCTACCACGGCAACCTGTACCTGGACGAATATTTCTGGATACCGAAATTCCAGGAGCTGCGCAAAGTGGCCTCCGGCATGGCGATCCATAAGCGCTGGCGGCAAACCTACTTCTCAACGCCATCCAGCCTGACACACAGTGCCTATCCGTTCTGGTCCGGGGCGCTGTTCAACCGGGGCCGCGCCAAAACGGACAAGGTGGATATTGACCTCACCCACGCCAGCCTTGCCCCTGGCCTGCTCTGCCCGGACGGACAATATCGCCAGATTGTCACCGTGGAAGATGCGGTGCGTGGCGGTTGTAACCTGTTCGACATTGACCAGCTGCGGATGGAGTATAGCCCCGACGAGTACCAGAACCTGCTGATGTGTGAATTTATCGACGATCTCGCGTCGGTGTTTCCGCTCAGCGAGCTGCAGGCGTGCATGGTGGACAGCTGGGAAGTGTGGACTGATTTCCAGGCCCTGGCCCTGCGTCCGTTTGGCTGGCGCGAAGTCTGGATCGGTTATGACCCGGCAAAAGGCACGCAGAACGGCGACAGCGCCGGATGCGTGGTCATGGCTCCGCCTGCCGTGCCGGGCGGCAAGTTCCGCATACTGGAACGCCATCAGTGGCGCGGCATGGATTTCCGCGCCCAGGCCGACGCCATCAAACAGCTGACCCAGCAGTACAACGTGACCTATATCGGCATCGACTCAACGGGCGTGGGTCACGGCGTATATGAGAACGTGAAAGCATTTTTCCCTGCCGTGCGTGAGTTTGTTTACAACCCGAACGTGAAAAACGCCCTGGTGCTCAAGGCCTACGACATTATCAGCCACCGCCGCCTGGAGTTCGACGCCGGGCACACCGACATTGCGCAGTCATTCATGGCTATCCGCCGGGCCACCACCGCCAGCGGCAACCGCCCAACCTACGAAGCCAGCCGCAGCGAAGAAGCCAGCCATGCAGATTTGGCCTGGGCAACGATGCACGCACTGTTTAACGAACCGCTGCAGGGCGAGGCCGCCAATACCAGCAACATTGTGGAGATTTTTTAATGAGTGAACACGACGCCCTGACCAGTACCGCACCAGTGCAGGAAGCTGCGCAGATGCAGAACAGCGCCCACGCGGAAGCGTTCAGCTTTGGCGACCCGATCCCGGTACTGGACCGCCGCGAACTGCTGGACTACGTGGAATGCGTGCAGATGGACAGATGGTATGAGCCGCCCGTGAGCTTTGACGGGCTGGCCCGCACTTACCGCGCCGCCGTGCATCACAGCTCACCGATTGCCGTTAAGCGCAATATTCTGACCAGCACGTTTATCCCACATCCACTGCTTAGCCAGCAGGCATTCAGCCGTTTCGTGCAGGACTATCTGGTATTTGGTAACGCCTATCTGGAGAAACGCACTAACCGGCTGGGCGGGATTCTGTCACTTGAGCCATCACTGGCGAAATACACCCGACGCGGAATCGACCTTGATACTTACTGGTTTGTGCAATATGGTCTGACCACGCAGCCGTATGAGTTCACCAAAGGCAGTATCTTTCACCTGATGGAGCCGGACTTAAACCAGGAGATTTACGGCCTGCCGGAATACCTCTCCGCCATTCCTTCTGCCCTGCTCAATGAGTCAGCCACGCTTTTCCGCCGGAAGTATTACATCAACGGCAGCCACGCGGGGTTCATCATGTACATGACCGACGCCGCGCAGAACCAGGAGGACGTGAACAACATCCGGCAGGCCATGAAAAGCGCCAAAGGGCCGGGCAACTTCCGCAACCTGTTTATGTACTCACCCAACGGGAAGAAGGACGGCATTCAGATCATCCCGCTGTCAGAAGTGGCTGCCAAGGATGAGTTTCTGAACATTAAGAACGTGAGCCGGGATGACATGATGGCGGCACACCGTGTACCACCGCAGATGATGGGGATTATGCCAAGTAATGTTGGGGGGTTTGGGGATGTGGAGAAGGCAAGCCGAGTGTTTGTGCGAAATGAGTTAAATCCCCTACAAAAGCGGCTTGAAGAACTTAATGAATGGGTAGGCGAGCCGATTGTATCTTTCGAATCCTATCAGTTGAACGCTGAATAAATTAACCCGGCGGCCTAACCAGTCAAACATCGCGTGTGGGTGGCTGGTTAAAATCTACGTCTAAATCCTAGTTTCTCACCCGGTGTCATTGCCCGACCAACCGCTCCATCCAATAAATGAGTGTTACTTTGTAAATGCTCGCGCGCCCATGGCTGCAAATTGAAAGCAAATCCGTCAATCATACTGCCCACGTTTGCAGCTCTATAGGTAATACGCTTAGCGACCAACCCCCCCATTACACCATCGTCAGGACCACACATTAGTGAGTTTTCGCCATCAATGATATATGACCAGAGATATCCCTTCTCCTCAGGAGTTAACTTCTCCAAATAAGAGATACGTACTTTCTGCCTTTGCCTATCACCATATAAATCATGAAAAAATTGATACACTCTTGCAACTAAAAAAGATACAGCCAATAAAAATGCTGGACCTATGAAATTTCTGTATTCTTTGCGGAAACCATCAACCGCAACTTTAGCAGCTAAAGATTCAGGCAAAAAAAGGATCAGACTTAAGCCACATGTAATGGCCACAAGAAGTGCCGTTGGAATCTTTCTAAAAAAATCCAACAACCCAGTAACAACGTCCATCTATTCACACCTCATTTGCGAAAAATGCCTTCCTCAAATTCTACCGTATAACTCTACTAAAGACACAATATCCCCACCAGCGCGCGCTCGTATCCCCGCCACGCCTGCCCGCTTTATGTAGCGGTTTTCATGCACCTGCATGACATAAGCAAAAGCCCGCCAGTTCTGGGGGGCCTCAGCCGTGACTATCCTCAAACGATCATGCGTATTCATGCAGCATATGTATGCATCATTGAGAACAGATTTGGCCTGATCCTAGACTCGCAACTCCCGAGTCTGGCTGCACGTAATGCGTCAGTGATTAACAAGCGTTACTAAATATTAATTCTCAGGAAGCAGGTGAACTATGACTGACGACATTGCAGCCTATTGATTTTTGTAGTATTGAAGTCATTTTAGAATATTGAGAAAAACAAGCAATGACGATTGTTACTGACATACCTCAAAATGCTAATAGCATACCAGCCTCTGCTACCGCAGGTGTTCAAGCTCGCCGAATAGGGCAAAAACTCCTCGAACGGTTCGAGGCGCACATTGATCCCCGAGAATGCGCGGTAGGAAGTAGCCAGTATAATGAGAAAATGACAAGCCGGGCGATAGCTGCTTTCGCAATTCAATGCTATGGCGCGACTGATGATATTGAAGCTGGCAATGCTGTATGCGATAGTTCGAGTGATGGCGGAATTGACGCAATATATGTATCCCATGTAGAAAAAAAAGTTATTTGTGTTCAAGCAAAATATAACCAAAGTGGAAATAGCACATGGTCATTAAATGATTTTCTTAGATTCAAAGATGCTTGTTCATATTTACAAAGAGAGGAATATCATCGCTTTGATGAACGTGTCTCTTCAATTTCTCAAGATATAGCTGTAGCTCTAGATTCAATAGATTATAAGTTTTATTTTGTTATGGCACACACAGGTAAAACCGGTGCAGCAAATCAAATATTAGCTGACATGCAGACATGGCAGTCTGAGTTAAATGATGATGCGTGTGTAAACACCTCGACACTACCCTCATCTGATTATCCGTTCCAAGTACATCTATTTTCAGCTGAGGATATTTCAAGTGCGATCCAAGGGCAATCCCTCTCTGCCATCAATCTTGAAGATGTTGAAATGATGGAGTATGGGAAAGTATCAGAGCCATATAATGCTTACTTTGGAGTGGTTACTGGAGAACAAGTTTCTGAATGGTGGTCTACACACGGAACACAACTTTTCTCCAAAAACATCAGAAACATACTTGGGCAAACTGATGTTAATGACTCAATTAAGAAAACCGTACTAGATGAACCAAGCAATTTTTGGTTCTATAATAATGGAATCACTGTATTAGTAAGGGAAGCGAATGCACATCGGAGGAATACATCTGACAATGCTCGAGGCCTCTTTACCTTTCATAACATAAGCATTATTAATGGAGCACAAACAGTAAGTTCTATTGGTCTAGTTGGTAAGCAACACAATTTACCTGATGACTATTTGCGGAGCATTAGATTGCAGGCTCGATTTATTGTTACAGACGATAATGATCTGGTTAAAAATATAACGCGCGCTAATAACCATCAAAATAGAGTGTTAGGTCGAGACTTTGCGTCACAAGAGCATGAACAGGTCAGGCTTAATAAAGACCTTATTGTTGAAGGTTACATATACCAATTACTACGCACTAATGAGGCTCAAGTTACAACAGAGAAAACAATAACAATAGATGAAGCCCTAAATGCTTTAGTTTGTGCAAACGGAACACCAAGTACAGTTGTCACATTAAAATCACAGCGCGGTAAATTCTTTGAGAACCTAGAGGGTTCATTGTATCGTTCAACATTCAACTCTACAGTCTCGGGAGTAACAGTAATTAACACAGTAAATTTCAACAAGATTATCGAAAGAAAAATACATGAGAAGCTTTCAACTATTAATCGGCAGCGCGATAAAAAACTTTACGGAATACTAACACACGGAAACAGATATATTTCGGCCATGATGTTTAAACTTGACCCGTCGTGGAAAACAAGAACAATTGCTTCCTATGACGATAGCGCTTTACAGTTAAAATTCAATACATTAACAAGCTCTACAGAGCTCTATCTAACTCAAAATCATGACGGTGCCTATCTCGCTCGATTGTTTACTAATGTTGAAAAAACAACGGCAGCCATGAGTTATATTCAAAATGTACTCAATCAATCAGTAAGCTAAAATAATAAATGCGATTAATGTGTAAGCTAGCATTTAGTTCTAACGGAGAAATTAATCTAGCTTGCCATAGTTCAAAGTTGCTGACGTCAGAATCAAGTTCTCACGCCAGCAACGTTCCTGCTACTAACTGGGAAGATCCATTGAGCGGTTGTATTCATGAGCACGAATTTTCGCCATCAACTCATCCGTTAACTCAGAAACCCACTGGATAGCCAACCGTTTTTCCTCATCATCACACTCACTAGCCGCTACAAGCTTGATAAAAAAATCAATGCGCTGGAGCTTCAACGACTCCAAGAAATAGTCCTGCATCTTCCCTCCTATCGGTACTACTGAATAAATAACTGTATATATATCCACTGTTTATACATACAGTATAGAAGAAATTTCCGGATGTAAAATGCTTTTTGTCTTTCAATGAGATACTTCTGAGAGGAATCACCAACCATGCTGATCAGCCAATGCTCATGAATACCATTGCCGCCATTTGTCATCTTCCTGCAGGCGCTGGTTCCGGTAGAAAAGACGCAGCCCGGCACCGGACGGGATACTGCCGCCACGCAGCAGCAGATCCACCTCCGTTTCACTCGCGTCAAAGCCTCTGGACCTCAGTTCCGCATCGAGCTGCAGGCGCTGGTGATCCGTAATTTCTTGTTTATATCCTTTCCGCCGTTTCGGGTTTACCAGCCTCAGCCGGGCCGTCAGCTCCCGCCGTTCCTTCGCACTCAAATCATGGAAGTCAGGCAACGCCTCCGGCTCTTTGGTATCAGGTAATTCGCCCCCTGATTGGTTCAAAATTTCAACAGGGGGACAGTTATTGCCACGAGTCCAAGGGGCGCAAGCGCCCTGGTCGGCTGCCGCCTCCTGAACGTCAACGGCCTTACGGACCATCTTCCACTTGATTGCGTGCGTGCAGATCCGGCCCTCAATGATCGGGGACCAGATGCCATAGATACGAATACCGTGGTCGCCGTAGGCGCTCGGCTCATCGTTAAGTTCGTATGCCGTTCTGACCAGGTGATGTTTGCGAGGAACCAGTACGCCGCCTTGCTTCATGATGTAGGTGGCAAAACACCCGGCATCTGCAGCAGCCAGCACAGCATCAAGTCGTGGATTTTCCAGAATCGGTGCACCTGCTTTTTTATCGCCCTGCACTCTGCCAGCCTGACCCGCCAGCAAACGCAGCTCGCGGTATGCCTGACGGCCCGGGATGCCAAAGAAACGGAACTGCTGGACGCGATGAAGTGATGCCCAGGCGGTGACGAGCTCCGCGCTGTCGCGCAATGACCTGCCCGTTTCCTTGCTGACTTCTTTAGCCAGCCCGCGTCCATCGATGTTCTTGCTGATGTATTTTGCGATGTAGCTTGTCGGAGTGCCTTTGCGGGGGTTAATCAGCTCAGACTTGAAACGCGGCCCCGTATTGTTCCCCAGCTCCTCGCGGTCTTCCCGGATGGCGAATTTACGTAGCAGCGCGGTGATGGTCCGGCGCTCTTTTTTGCGCATGAAGCACAGCAGGTGCCAGTGTACGGTGCCGTCATGGTGTGGTTCTGCAACGCGAACGCCATACCAGCGCAGCCCGGCTTTGTGCATGGCCTTACGGAATGCGGCGAAGGTATCGACCAGATAATCACTGCTCTGCCGGACCGTTTCACTGGTCCACTTTGGATTTGGCCTGCCGTTTCTGAGGGTTGCATGGAAGCGTGACGGACAGGTGATGGTGTAGAACACGGCGCAGTCACCGCGCATTTCTGCGATAAGCTCCAGACCTTTAACGCAGGCCATCATCTCGTTGCGACGGTGCGCCGGATTGCTGTTGCTGGCGTTCACCACGTCTTCCATGTCCAGCGTGTCGCCCTCAGCATTCACCAGTTCATGCGACTGGAAAAACTCCAGCGACTTGCGGCGCTGTTCGCGCTTATGGATCACAGCTTCATAGCTGACATACGGGGACGCTTTCTTGTTGACCAGGCAGACGGCGCGCAGTTGCTCCTCGCGCCACTCGCAACGCGTCCGCCATAACTTGCGATACCACCAGTCTGCACACAGCATCCGCGCCAGCGATCCCGGAATAAGGTCATAGGGCACAGGCTTACGGCGGCGTTTTTTACGGCGCAGTTGGTCAAATGCTGGCGGGACCACATCAAGACGCATCGCCTCTGCCGCTACCCTTTCCCATGCCTGGCGGATTTCTTCGGGTTTCACGTCATCCGTGACAAAAAGTTCACCGTAAGCCGCATCCAGACACATGCTCATGTGGGCGGCGACCAGGGTAGATAGACGCTTTACCTGGTCCTGATTCATTTCAGGTAAAACCAGCAAGCCTTCCAGCCCGTCATGGCTTGCCATAAAACGGAAGGAAGCAGACACCTGGCTGTCACGTACACGCGCCAGGCGCTCAAGGCATGGCCTGATAGTTTTGCGCAGATAGCGGGAATACGCCTTTGCCCTGCCCAGGCCATGAAAGTATTTAATCCGTTCCAGAAGCGGTTTTCTGATGTGGGATGGCTCAGCGCTTACATCAGCGATAATCACCAGGTCGGGATTTGCTCGCTGTTGTTCCCGCGCCATTTTGGCGCGGCTAATGAGGTTATCCTGCTCCATTTCTCGCTGGACAGGATCACGGGACTCATTAAAGAAATAGCGTTCCCATACCTGATCACTCAATGCCTCGCGGCGCAGCTTTTCCTGCTCATTATCCGCGGCGTAGAGAGTGATCAGGTTTGAAAGCGCGGAACCCGGCGCAAGTTCTGCCGGGTCGTGATATGGATTGATGGCTTTTTTCGGGGCATTCCAGGCAAAAGCAGCGGTGGCATCAGATGCGCCGCCGCAGTTTTTAACATCGTGATGGCTCACGCGTGCACCTCATGCACTGCAGAACAATCAGGACCTCTCGCCGGATCGAATCCAACCCAAAAGCGTTGTTTAGAAACAGCAATAATTTCCGCTGCAGACTTACTGTCTCCGGCCTCAACACCCATGCTTCGCTTTGTGGTGATGCAGTGCCGGGTGAAGTTGTGATAAATGGAACGGATCAGGGAGGTATCACTATTGGAAGTAATAACCGGATGACCTTCTGATGAACGACGCTCAAGAATAGACGCCAGGTGATACTGATCGTCCTCAGTAAATCCTGCCGTGTGGTATGCCGCAAAAGTACCGTCATAAGGCGGATCGCAGTAAACCACATCACCCGCCTGCAACATTGCCAGCGTTTCGTCATAGCTGGAGCAGATGAACGTGGCACGTTGGGCCTTTTCGGCAAATGCATGAATTTCCTTCTCGGGGAAGTATGGTTTTTTATAGTTTCCGTAAGGGACATTGAAATGTCCGCTCAGGTTGTAGCGACATAATCCACGATAGCAGTGGCGATTAAGATAAAGGAAAAATATAGCTTTCCAGAAATCGCATACATTCGATGAATGGTTAAAATCCTGCCGGGTGTTGTAATAAGCAGTCTCGCCCTTCGCGCCCTCAAAAAATCCCTGCGCGTAAGCAATAAACCTCTCACTGTTCAATTTAATCTGGTGATAGAGATTAATCAGATCAGGGTTAATGTCCGCGACAAGATAATGAGAATAGTTTGTCGCCATCATCACCGCGCACGATCCCGCGAACGGTTCAACCAGGCGAGAACCGGCTGGCAGATGCTTCATCAGCTCAGGCATGACAGCGGTTTTATTGCCCGCCCATTTCAGGATGGTGCTCATACAGCACCTCCGTTGTAGTGCTTGCCTTTCAGCTCTGCGATTTCCTGACAGGTAATGCAGCACTGCACGCTAGGAATGACACGGCGACGAGCTGGCGGGATCGGTGCATCGCAATCAATGCAGAGCACACGGGAAACGCCCGGCGTTCTGTTGCGGGCGGTGTGGATGTGGCGCTGGCGTTCTTCTTCTACACGCTGCTGCACGAGGTCCATTGAATTAGCCATCAGTGGATCTCCTGCGCTTCGTTCTGGATTGTTTCAGCAGCATTACGCAGAAGCTCTGCGGCCTCAGTGCCATTGAGTCTGTCTCGGGTGATATGCACTGCCAGTTTTTCAAGATGCGCAGCAAATACATCAGCGCGGCCCCGGCGTTCTTCCATGCGCGCCTCAGTCAACATCAGGTTAAGCCCGGCATCATCTGGTCCGGTTTTGGTGGTTCTAGTTTCAATATTTCGCATCGTGTTTCTCCTGAATTTGGGCAAAAGAATGCCCGGCGGGTTTACGCCATTAATTTCTGTTGTGGGTTAATTCGGCATGGTTAGCCGTTTAGGGAATAAGCTCACCACTGCACGAAAATGGTTCATTGCCTTTATCAGCTCCCGCTTTTCGTCAGTCGTCAGCTCACTAATTTTGATGCTGTGACGTTCTGCCGGAATATTTGCCATAAAATAGATGGCGGCTAATGCACGCTTGTTTTGTTTATTGTTGGCGTCCCGTGGGTCGCTCATATCTTCAATAAACCGCTCAAGCTCTGACTCAACGTTATGACCGAATACCTTTGCCCGTAATTCGGCTATGTGGTTCAGTCCCTCATAGCGCTCCCCTGGGCTTATCGAACGAGTCGTTGAAGCGCCTTCAATAGCCATGGCTTCCCCTTCTTCGTGGTAGACAGGCCAGCCAGTAATTCCGCCTGTGAGCGGGACGGATGCCAGCGTTTACCATCCTTTCCTACAATCCAGCCGTGACCGAAATGCATTCCAGGGCTTTGCTTAACCAATAACGACGCAAATGATGGTTCGTTGTTCAGCATAAACACCTCAGCTCAGCCCGAACGATGAGCCAAGGCCCGTAACGGTATCGACCACGCTCGCCATCGCTGGGTTAGCCTGCAACCGTGCCTGCAGAGAAATGGCTGTAAGAGCCATAAGCCGAGTAACGGAATTGACACTTTCAACAACCTGCCGACGAGTCGTCGCGTTCAAATGCACACCAGAAACCGCACTGGCAGCCACACGTCCGATCTCAGCGGTGGCTTTCAGGACGTACTGAGGCATTTTCTCCCGTGCGACTTCATTGGTGGGCACACACGCCAGGCAATGGATCTGTGCCAGAAAGCCATCAACCAGTGTTGAGTCCTCAGTCAGATCGGTTAGCAGCCAGATATCTGGCGCAGTCAGCAGGTGTGGTTGCTCCGGGTTGAGCTTATTACGCAGGGTTTGAACGTTCATACCTGCACGTTCTGCCAGCTTCGCCATGTTGTGGCGTAAAGCGAAAGCCCGGCAGGCTTCATTGAAATAGGGATGTTTTGATATGCGATAGTCAAACATAGTCAGTTGCTCCGTGAAGTCTCAAAATGGAACTAGTTGATAGTTACATTGCAATCTGAGAGCGCATCTACGGTAAGAGCAACGATGTTAATCATCACTTTTTCGCGCTTTTTATCTTTACGTAGGCGATGGCGAGGCAAGCGGCCATCAGCCAACATGTCATTGATGGTGTCGATTGGCAGGCCAGTAAGCTCGCTGTAGCGCTCAATTGTGACGTGCGGTGTATTGAGAGTGATTGAAATGTTAGGGGTCATGATGCAACATCTCCTATTGGCTTGTGGTGAGCCTGTAGTAATCGTGACAAGTCCCCAAATGGGAACGTAATTGATACTAGGATCGCATAAGAGATATGTCAACATTAAAGTACCCAAATGAGATCAAAATAAATCCCAATCAGGGTGGTAAGGCTGCGATTGAACGGTTGGTCGAGGCTTATGGTTTTACGACGCGGCAGGCTTTAGCTGATCATTTAGAGATATCGAAAAGTACTTTGGCTAACCGGTACATGCGGGATACCTTTCCTGCCGATTGGATAATCCAATGTGCTCTTGAAACAGGTATCTCTCTCAATTGGTTAACCACCGGACAAGGTCTTAAACAAAGCTCCCAAACTGCCACTACTGAAGAGCTTGTGAAGTTTCGTATTACTGCGGGAAAAATGATTGAAGATGGATCATACGTGTTTGACTCATCATTTCTTCCTGCGAAGCTCTCGGCCCCGATTGTCGTTCTCGATGGACCTACCACATACATCTGTGAGCAAAAGTTTACAGAAGTGCTGGATGGGCACTGGTTGATCAATATCGATGGGACGTATTCCATTAGACTGATCACCAGACTGCCTAAGGGAATGATTAAAATTTCCACTACAGACAATAGTTTTGAGTGTGCTTTTTCGGATATTGAAGTAATTGCATGTGTGAGAAGCACAACAGTTTCAAACTGATCGAGTAAAGGATTATGAAATGGATTTATTTGTCACAGTAGTACTCGTATTAGCGTTACTTTCTCCAATCCTGACAGTGATTCTGGTGAAGAAAGGCAAAAAGCATAAGGTGGAGGTCGATAGCCTTATCGCGAGCAATACAGCCCTCACAAATGAGTTACATGAAAACCAAGAGAAGCTTAGCCAAACCGAAGAAAATTTAGCTCAAGCCGTTCGAGAGCACTCTGAACTTGAAGGAAAAGCAGGTCCCTTATGGCAGTATCAAGAGTTACATGATGCAGTCCTGGATGCTGAGAAAAAGATAAAAACTGCTGACTCAATAGCCAAAGAAAAAATTGAAGAAGCCCAAATAAAGGCTGCCAGAGCTGTAAATGAAGCTCATAACCAAGCCCGGCTCACGATAAGCAACGCGAACAGCGAAGCAGTAGCAATCACCAAAGATGCCCGTGAGGCTCGTTTGAAAGCTAAAGAGCGGTTAGATAACGCAAATAGTAAAGCTGATGAACTAATTTCCAACGCAAATGATAATGCAATGAAAATAATCTCAGATGCGGAGGTCCGAGCAAAAGAAATTGCAGGTTCTGCATATGAAGCGAAAGAGTTTGCAGAAACCTACCAAGCTGTAGCCAAGTCAATGAAAAATAAAATTGAAGGGTACGGCGATGAATGGATAGTTCCAAATCGAAGCGTTTTGGATGAACTTGCAGAGAATTATGAATTTACTGATACAGGCAGAGAACTCCAAAAAGCGAGAGAGTTAACAAAATCTTTAATCAAAACGAGCAAAGCGGCAAGTTGTGAATATGTCGAACCTAATAGACGTAATACTGCAATAAAATTTGTTTTAGATGCGTTCAATGGAAAAGTTGATAGTACGCTTTCTAAAATCAAACATAATAATTACGGTAAACTTTCCCAAGAAATTAAGGACGCATTTCAGCTTGTGAATTATAACGGCTCCGCTTTTAGGTCGGCCAAGATCACTGATATATACTTACAAGCCCGACTCAACGAACTTAAATGGGGCGTTGCAGTTAATGAAATTATGCTCGAAGAAAAAGAAGAACAAAGGCGCATCAAAGAGCAATTGCGCGAAGAAGAAAAAGCTCGCCGCGAATATGAGAGAGCGATAAAAGAAGCTGAAAAAGAAGAGAAAACAATTCAGCAGGCTATTGACAAAGCGACTAAAGAACTAATGCTTGCAGGTGAAGAGCAACGACTCGCTCTTGAGCAAAAACTGGCTGAATTACAAATTAAATTCGAAGAAGCTGAGGCCAAAAATCAGCGTGCTATTTCAATGGCTCAACAGACACGTTCAGGTCATGTCTATGTTATTAGTAATATAGGTTCGTTCGGTGAAGATGTGTATAAAATTGGGATGACACGTCGGCTTGAACCACTAGACCGTGTTCGTGAACTTGGTGATGCCAGTGTTCCATTCGCCTTTGATGTACATGCAATGATTTACAGTGATGACGCACCATCATTAGAGAATCACTTGCATAAAGTATTTAATGAAAAACAGGTTAACAAGGTCAATTCTCGAAAAGAATTTTTCAATGTCGGCATTAAAGATATTAAATCAACTGTAGCCAATATGAATATCGATGCGCATTGGACGATGTTTGCTGATGCCAAGGAATATAGAGAATCTCTAGCAATTGAGAATGAACGCACAGCAGCGCAGGTTGCAAACGAAGAGCTCGTTGTTGCCTGACATGGGTGATTTCACGTAAACATACATTGACCACTGTTCAAACATACAGTTAAATTTAGCCCTCAGACATGAGGGCTTTTTTATGGCAGTACGAAAACTCACCACAGGAAAATGGATTTGTGAATGCTACCCTGCCGGGCGTAGTGGACGCCGTGTGCGTAAGCAGTTTGCTACCAAAGGCGAAGCGTTGGCTTTTGAGCGGCACACTATGGAAGAGGCCGCCAACAAGCCCTGGTTGGGTGAAGCCGCAGATCGCCGCAGACTAAGCGAGGTGGTCACGCTTTGGTATAACCTGCACGGCAAATCCCTTACTGCCGGGGAACGTGTTTATAACAAGCTAAAATTAGTTGTCGCTGCCCTGCAAGATCCCCTGGCTGCCGACTTCACCGCTAAGCAGTTCGCCCACTACCGCGACAAACGTCTCTCCGGTGAGATTTACTTTAACGAGAAGTGGAAGAATGGCGCTGACCCGGTAACTATCAACCTTGAGCAAAGCTATCTTAGCAGCGTGTTCAGTGAGCTTTCACGTCTGGGAGAATGGACACAACCGAACCCATTAGAAACTATGCGCAAGTTCACCACCGCCGAGAAAGAAATGGCCTGGCTGACACATGAGCAAATAACAGAACTCCTGGACGACTGCCATCGTCAAAGTGCCCTTCTCGCTTTGGTTGTCAAAATCTGCCTAAGCACCGGAGCACGCTGGCGCGAAGCGGTGAACCTCACACGCTCTCAGGTCACAAAGTACCGAATCACGTTTGTCAGGACCAAAGGCAAAAAAAACCGTAGCATTCCGATCAACAAAGAGCTGTATGAAGAAATCATTGCCCTGGACGGATTCAAATTCTTCACGGACTGCTATTTCCAGTTTTTGTCGGTGATGGAGAAAACCTCGATCGTGCTTCCGCGCGGGCAGCTTACCCACGTCCTGCGCCATACGTTCGCAGCACACTTTATGATGTCTGGAGGAAACATCCTTGCCCTGCAGAAAATCCTAGGCCACCACGACATAAAAATGACCATGCGCTATGCTCATCTGGCCCCTGATCACCTTGAAACAGCTCTACGCTTCAATCCGTTAGCCACATTACCAGCAACAAATCAAACTATTGAACTGGACAATTAATCCATTAAAATATCGACAATCTTTTAATCAGAGTGTCCGGTTCATGGCCAGCATTGCGGATGTTTTTTCAGTTATTGGAGCTGTAGCTGCACTTATAGTTATACCTGCAGCATATCAACCAATAATTTCATCGATAAAGTCCAAGGCTTATAAAGAGTTAGTTGATGTTGAATGGGGAAATGAGGGTGACATATCAATACATTATCCATATAACTTATTGCTTCGCTTACAAAAGGCACAAGGAGACTGGAATTTAAGCGGAGAGTTAACATGTTCAATTAATCTAGATGAGACATTCTATGTTCGAGGCAGACTGAAGCACCTTGGAACAGTTGAAGCAGAAATATTCAGGACCATTGGATGGAGAACATACCAAATCGGTGTTGCGAAAATTAAGCTTAATCGACGTACTAATCGTTGCCAATTCATCCCTCGCAAACTAAAAAAAATTGAACTCATCACCCCCTGCGAACAATCACTCTTCAGCAGGAATCTTCCCCTATGGCAACACGACAAGGTGAATTCATAAGTGGCGACAAAGTGGCGACAGCGGTTGGCATTACCCCCTAATCGCCACATTTCATCACCAACCTAACTTATTGAATATATTACAAGTCATTGTTTTTACTAACCCGTTTACATAAATGGGTTTTTTGTTTTCTGGGGTTTGAAGTACTGAGTTTACGAGCACCGAGCTTTCAACAGGTTCAGCACGTTACAGCCCCGCTATCCTTCCAGCCATCTCGCGGATTTCTGCCCTGCTGAGCGGTTTACGGTCGGTGACAAAATGCAGCGTCATGCCCTCAATAAACGCATCCAGCGCGCGAGCCGTAGCCGGATCAAACCACTGCTCCAGCACCTTCTGGCTGCCCTGCATCCAGTTTTGCATCACTGTCTTGAGCGCAGGTTTGCAGCCGATAAAGGCATACAGTTGGTACATCAGTTCCATATTGCGGGTGGTCGTTACCTGTGCGCTAAAGATGAGATCGGTAATCGCATCGCACGCTTGCTCGGGCGCCTTCACCTCGGCAAAAAATGCCTGGTACTGCACCAGCATGGCGTCGGTGAAGCCTGTAAACGCCTCTTCCAGTAAGGCATCGATGCCGCTGAAATAATAAGTCATTGAGCCGAGCGGCACATCAGCGCAATCGGCAATTTTACGGTGCGTGACGGCCTGGATACCGTGACGAGCAATGGTGTCCAGCGTGGCCTGCAGGATCCTTTCCCGGCGTTGCGGATCGTTCGGTCGGCGAGCCATAATTTTTCCTCCTGCGATTTGTGTACAAATGTACACAACCTTGCTAGTGTTGTCTCTCCCTCTTTTTTCACAGGCTGTTTACGGATGACGTCGCACTCTTCACGCAGAGCCCTGCAGTTGCGCATGTGGGCCCTCTTTATGTTCTTCTTTTTACCGGGGCTGCTGATGGCTTCGTGGGCCACGCGTACGCCCGCCATTCGTGACATTCTGTCTGTTAACACCGCGGGCATGGGCATCGTCTTGTTCGGTCTGTCGATTGGTTCGATGAGCGGCATTCTCTGCTCGGCGTGGCTGGTTAAGCGCTTCGGCACCCGCAAAGTTATTCGCACCACCATGTCCTGTGCACTGGTCGGCATGGTGATGTTAAGCCTCGCGCTGTGGCTCGCCTCCCCTGTTTTCTTTGCCTTTGGTCTGATGGTGTTTGGCGGCAGCTTTGGCGCGGCTGAAGTGGCGATTAACGTCGAAGGCGCAGCGGTTGAGCGTGAAATGAATAAAACCGTGCTGCCGATGATGCACGGCTTTTACAGCTTCGGCACGCTGGTCGGCGCGGGTATCGGCATGGCGCTGACCGCCTTTGGCCTGTCCGCCACGATTCACATTCTGCTGGCGGCTCTCGTTGGCATTGCGCCGATTATCATTGCTATCAAAGCCATTCCCGAAGGCACGGGCAAAAACTCGTCGGAGAATGCAGAACATCACGAGAAAGGCGTGCCGTTTTATCGTGATGGTCAGCTGATGCTGATTGGCGTGGTGGTGCTGGCGATGGCGTTTGCCGAAGGCTCAGCCAACGACTGGCTGCCGCTGCTGATGGTGGACGGACACGGCTTCAGCCCAACTTCTGGCTCACTGATTTACGCAGGTTTCACGCTGGGCATGACGGTAGGACGCTTCACCGGCGGCTGGTTTATCGATCGCTACAGCCGCGTGGCAGTCGTCCGCGCCAGCGCCATCATGGGTGCGCTGGGCATCGCATTAATCATCTTTGTGGATGTGGACTGGATTGCTGGCGTGTCGGTGATCCTCTGGGGACTTGGCGCATCGCTGGGCTTCCCTCTTACCATTTCCGCCGCCAGCGACACTGGCCCGGATGCCCCAACGCGCGTCAGCGTGGTAGCGACAACAGGCTACCTTGCTTTTTTGGTTGGCCCGCCGCTGCTCGGCTTCCTCGGCGAACATTATGGCCTGCGTAGCGCCATGCTGGCGGTACTGAGCCTGGTGATTATCGCCGCACTGGTTGCCCGCGCGGTCGCCAAACCTGAATCTGAACCTGTAACGGAGAGTGCCTCATGAGCATCAAACTGATTGCCGTGGATATGGATGGAACGTTTCTCAGCGACGAAAAGCGCTATAACCGCACGCGCTTTCTCGCTCAGTATCAAAAGATGAAGGATCAGGGCATTCGTTTTGTGGTCGCCAGCGGCAACCAGTACTGGCAGCTTATATCCTTCTTCCCGGAGATCGCGCATGAAATTGCCTTCGTCGCTGAAAATGGCGGCTGGGTACGAGATGCCGGAGAAGACGTATTTAACTGCGAACTTTCCCCGGAGCATTTCAGCAAAGTGGTGGATTTTCTGCATACCCTGCCGGACGTCGAAATCATCGCCTGCGGGAAACGCAGCGCCTACACCCTGAAACACTACAACGACGAATTAAAAGAGATGGCGGCGCTGTATTACCACCGTCTGGAACTGGTCGATAACTTCGACAACATTGACGATACCTTCCTGAAGTTTGGCCTGAATCTGCCCGACCGTTTAGTGCCTGAAATCCAGAAAGCCCTGCACGAAGGCGTGGGCGATATGATGACCGCAGTCACCACCGGGCACGGCAACATCGACCTGATCATTCCTGGCGTGCACAAAGCCAACGGCCTGCGTCTGTTGCAGGCACGCTGGGGCATTGATGACAGCGAAGTAGTGACATTCGGCGACAGCGGGAACGATCTGGAAATGTTACGTCAGGCGGGCTTTGGCTTTGCGATGGCGAATGCCTGTGAAGCGGCGGTGGAAGCGGCGAATCATCGTGCGCCGCACAATAACGAGGAAGGTGTGTTGCAGGTTATCGATCAGATTTTAAATCGGGAAGCGCCTTTCCAGTAATCCCCTCTCCCCTGCCCTCTCCCAAAGGGAGAGGGTGAATTCACAGTACAAATCACTGCTGCGAACTACCGACCGATTTATCCTTCAGGAAGTAGATAATCAGCGCCAGCCAGATAACCCCATTTGCCAGGTTAAACAGGCTGAACAAGCCGTTGCCGCCGTGTTGATAAGCGTGTTTGCTCACTTCAATGCCGACGGTGAAAATCAGCATCTGCAACATGCCCATTGCCGCAGAAACGGTGCCTTTGCTCATGTCGCTGGCGAACAGCGTCAGGCGAACCAGGCCTGCGTTAGCAATACCGATACCGAAGGCGTAGAAACTCAGCCCGGCGGTCATCCACAAATAGGCATGGGAAGAGACAACCGTGGCGGCCGCGGCGAGGATCAGGCCAAACATAATTGGCCAGCCGCCCGCGATAATCAGCCAACGCACCGTCTTACGTGAGGTCAGTTTTGCCAGCGTGACGTTACCAATGATCAACGCGCCGAAAATCGGCACCTGCAACAAACCGTACTCATAAGTGCTGGCCTGTTCGCCGCTGATGATGATCACTGGCGATTGAGCAATCCACGCCAGCAGCGGCAGGCTGACAAAGCCCGTCGCCAGCGCTCCGGCAACGAAACGCAGGTTTTTCAACACCAGGCCGTAATCTTTCCCCAGCGCTTTGATAGACAGCTTCTCGCCAAGGCGCGTTGCCGTCTCTGGCATCGCCCGTTGCAGGCCAAAGAAGGAAATCAGCGCCAGCGCCGCGAAGAGCACAAACATGGTTTCCCAGGGTGCAAAATGCACCCACGCCGCGCCCACCAGCGGGCCAAGCAGCGGTGCAATCAACGCCACGTTCGCCATCAACGCGGTGATCTTTATACACACTGCTTCCTCAAACGATTCCTGTATGGCGGCATAGCCTACCGCACCAATGAAGCACAGGCTGATGCCCTGCAAAAAGCGCAGGATAGTGAACTGTTCGATGTTCTGCGCCAGCAGCGTCGCCAGGCAGGTGATGATGAACCACACCACTCCTGCCAGCATGACCGGACGACGGCCAATACGGTCCGACAGCGGCCCCAGCAGCCACTGTAAAAACATCCCGCCCGCGAGATAGGCGGTCATTGAGGTTGGCACCCATTCGGTGCCGGCCTGGAATTGTTCCACCACCGTCAACATGCCCGGTTGGATCATGTCATTACCGATGTAAGTGGAAAATTCGTAGAGCACCAGACAAAGCGGGAAAAGTAACGCCTGACGACCGAGGCGTTTGCCAGAAAGTGAGTGGTTGTGCATGAAATCTCTTAACGATGAAAATATCGCGAGAAGTGTAATGAATGAGGCAAAACGACGATAGCGAAAAGTGCGCGAAACACTCTGTTACAGCACGATTTTACGCGATTAAGCTTCACTTAAGTTTTCGCTCATATAGTCCGCGTTTATACATCGTCAGGCAGACTCGTTCTGCAGGACACCCTAACCGCCGGACAATTAAGACAATCTCCCTTTACCGTTCCGGCTTCGATTTCTAAGGTAATGAGCGTCATCAAACTGTAAGAGTCCGCAAGCTATGCTGGAAAATTTGAACTACTCGCTGTTTTACTGGATTAACGCCACGCCGGCCTCGCCGCAGTGGATGATTTCGCTGGCGGTTTTTATCGCTAAGGATTTGATCTCCATCGTGCCACTGCTGGCTGCTATTCTCTGGCTTTGGGGCCCTCGTGGTCAGGTGAGCGCGCAGCGTAAACTGGTTATTAAGATTGCGATGGCCATCGGTACCAGCCTGCTGCTCTCCTGGGTGATTGGGCAGGTTTATCCGCACGATCGTCCGTTTGTTGACGGAGTGGGCTATAACTTCCTGCATCACGCCCCAGATGACTCTTTCCCAAGCGATCATGGCACCGTCATTTTCACTTTTGCCTTAGCATTTTTGTTCTGGCATCGCCTCTGGTCTGGCGTGCTGATGCTGGTAATCGGCTGCGCGATTGCCTGGTCCCGCGTCTATCTTGGCGTGCACTGGCCGCTGGATATGGTGGGTGGCTTCCTGTCCGGCCTTAGCGGCTGCCTGGTTGCACAAGTGATGTGGAACACATTTGGTGACGCACTCTATCAGCGTTTGCGCGCACTCTATCGTTTTTGCTTTTCACTGCCGATTCGTAAAGGCTGGGTACGTGACTAAGCGGTAACGCGCAGGTAAAATCGTCACCTGACCCTCTGCCTGATGCAGGGGGCATTTCGGGACACAGGGGTTTTATGGAAACGCGCCGCGACGTTCGTATCAGCCAGCTTATTCAGGCACTTAAGCGTAGCGATAAGCTGCATCTGAAAGAAGCGTCCGCGCTGCTGGGCGTGTCGGAAATGACCATTCGTCGCGACCTGACCCAGCATAGCGGCCCGGTGGTGTTACTGGGCGGTTATGTGGTGCTGGAACCCCGCAGCGCCAGCCACTATCTGCTGAGCGACCAGAAAACCCGTCTGGTGGATGAAAAGCGCCAGGCCGCGCGCCACGCAGCCCAACTGCTGAAAGCCCATCAAATGGCGTTTTTTGACTGCGGTACCACTACCCCGTGGATCATTGATGCCATCGATAATGAACTCCCTTTTACCGGAGTTTGCTATTCCCTGAATACTTTCCTGTCACTCCAGGAAAAACCGCAGTGTCGGGCGATTTTGTGCGGCGGCGAATTTCATGCCAGCAACGCCATCTTCAAACCGTTAAGCCCTGAAGATACGCTGAGCCATCTGTGCCCAGACATTGCGTATTACTCCGCGGCGGGCGTACATGTTCAACACGGTGCCACCTGTTTTAATCTGGATGAACTGCCGGTGAAACACTGGGCGCTGAAAAGCGCGCAGAAGCACGTGCTGGTGGTTGATCACAGCAAATTTGGAAAAGTGCGCCCGGCGCGAATGGGTGAACTGAGTTGTTTTGACGTGATTGCCAGCGACCGTCGTCCGGATGACGAGGTGACGGCACTGGCGAAACAGCGTGGCATTAAGCTGCTGTTTGATTGAGAGTTGTGAAACTGCCGGGTGGCGCTGCGCTGACCCGGCCTACAAACGCCGCGTATGCCCGGCAAGCACAGCGCCGCCGGGCAAAAAATTATCGCTCAATTAAGAGAACCAGCTCCCGAACCACTGGTGGAATTTCATCAGCACGAAATCCATCATTCGGTTAAAGAACCCGCCTTCGTTTACCGCTTCCATGACAATCAGCGGACGCTGCTCAATAGTCTTATCGTTCAGTTTAAAATCGATAGTCCCGACAACCTGCCCTTTCGCCAGCGGAGCCGTCAGCTGTGGTTCGTTCAGGGTGAAGCTGGCCTTGAGGTTTTTCAACTGACCACGTGGCAGGGTGATGGAACCTGCTTCGCCTGCCCCGAGTTTGGCCTGGCTGCTGTCGCCGTACCACACGCGCTGTTCCACAAAAGTCGCATCGGGTTTGATTGGGGTGACGGTTTCATAGAAACGGAAGCCCCAGGTCAGCAGTTTTTCGGATTCATTAAAACGAATACGGTCGGTTTTGGTGCCTAATACCACGGCAATCAAACGCATATCGCCTTGTTGCGCAGAAGACACCAGGTTATAACCCGCGCCCGCGGTGGTGCCGGTTTTGACCCCATCCGCACCGAGGCTGGTGTTCCACAGCAGACGGTTACGGTTCGGCTGCTTGATATTATTGAAAGTGAATTCTTTCTCTTTGTGGATGGCGTACTCATCCGGCACGTCGTGGATCATCGCTTTAGTCAGCAGCGCCATATCGCGTGCGGTACTGAACTGGCCAGGCGCATCCAGCCCGTGGACGGTTTTAAAGGTGGTGTTGGTCAGACCCAGCTTCTGCGAATAGCTGTTCATCAGGCTGATGAAGGAGTCCTGGCTGCCCGCGACGTAATCGGCCAGCGCGATACAGGCATCGTTACCGGACTGAATGATCACCCCTTTGTTGAGGTTCTCAACGGAGACCTGATCGCCTGGCTTCAGGAACATCACTGAAGAGCCACGCAACGCCGGGTTTCCTGTCGCCCAGGCATCTTTACCGACGGTAACCATATCGGTTAGTTTGATTTTGTTCGCTTTGATAGCCTGGCCGACCACATAGCTGGTCATGATTTTGGTCAGGCTTGCCGGGTCGAGCTTTTCGTCAGCGTTGCCTTCACTCAGTACTTTGCCGCTGGCGTAATCCATCAGGATCCACGCTTTGGCATCGACGGTTGGCGCGCCGGGTTGTTGAACAGAGTCTGCCGCCTGCACGGCAGGGGCCAGGAGAAGTAAAATCAGAGAGCCTGCCGCCAGGCCGCGGGGAGAAACTACAGTACGCGTCATAAAAGCCACCCAAGTATCCATTCCAAATACACGCTACGTCACCGAAGCCGTGCTACAACTGGCGGTGAGTAATAGCGCAGAAATGATCTTAAAGAAACAATGCGTTGGTAAAGTTTTTAAAGTTTACGCAAGAACGGCGGGTTGTGCTGAAATCCGGGCAATTTTTTTGATCGTGGTTGTGCCTGGGTTGATTTTATTTCACCATGGCGACTTCATTGATGCGCTGTTTAGTGGAGATCTCATGATTACGCTGTGGGGCAGAAACAACTCAACGAATGTCAAAAAAGTACGCTGGACGCTGGAAGAGCTCGACCTTCCTTACGACCAGATCCTCGCCGGGCTGGAATTTGGCCTCAATCACGACCCTGAATACCTCGCCAAAAACCCCAATGGACTGGTGCCACTGCTCCATGATGACGAAGCCGGAATAACGCTTTGGGAATCGAACACTATCGTCCGTTATCTGGCTGCACAGTACGGGCAAAAACGCCTGTGGCAGGACAATCCTGTCATTCGTGCGCAGGGTGAAAAGTGGATGGACTGGGCCAATGGCAGCCTTTCTCCGGCGCACCGTGTCATTTTGATGGGGCTGGTCAGAACGCCACCTGAACAACGCGATCAGGCAGCGATAGACGCAGGGATTGTGCAATGTGAAAAACTGCTGGCGATCCTTGATGCTGAACTGGCTGACCGCCAGTGGCTTTCCGGCGACGAGTTTGGCCCGGGTGACATCGCCGTCGCTCCGTTCATCTACAACCTGTTCGAAACGGTCAAAACCTGGCAGCCACATCCGAACTTACAGCGCTGGTATCAGCAGCTGTCACGCCGTCCGGCTTATCAAAACGTGGTGATGATCCCGGTCACCTGATCTCAGGACGCCGGGCTGACTTTCAGCAATTCGCCATCGGACTCGTCGGTTAAGACATAGAGATAACCGTCGGGTCCAACACGCACGTCGCGTATTCGCTGCTTCCTGTCGCCCAGAATGCGCTCCTGTTCGGTCACTTTATTGCCGTCAACGTTAAGAACAATCACGTCCTGATCCTTCAACGCACCGACAAACAGCTTGTGCTGCCATTGGGGAAACTTCGCGTTGTTATAGAACGCCATTCCGCTCACCGCCGGTGACTGTTTCCAGAAAAACAGCGGCGCTTCAGTGCCCGCCACCGTTTTGCCCTTCGCTTCCGGGATCGGCAAACCGCTGTAGTTCACGCCATGGGTTGCCAACGGCCAGCCGTAATTTTTCCCTCGTTCCGGGATGTTGATTTCATCCCCACCTTTCGGCCCGTGCTCATTGAGCCACAGCACATTGCTCCATGGGTTCATCGCCATGCCTTGCGGGTTACGGATGCCATAAGACCAGATTTCAGGTCTGGCCCCCTTCTGCCCGACAAAGGGGTTATCCGGGGGCACTTTGCCGTCTTGCGTCAGGCGAACAACTTTGCCCTGCAGCTTGTCGAGCTCCTGAGCGGTGGGCCGCTGGTTATTTTCACCCAATCCGATAAACAAGTAGCCCTTGCCATCAAACACCAGCCTCCCCCCGAAATGGTTTCCGGTCGAAAGCTTTGGCATTTGGCGGAAGACAACCTGAAAAGCCTCGATTCGGCTGTGATCGTCGCTCAACCGGCCGTAACCCACGGCAGTGCCCGCTTTGCCGTCATCGCCCACTTCGGCATAGCTCAGCCACACGCGGCGTGATTGTGCGAAATCAGGAGCCAGCACCACATCCAGCAGCCCCCCCTGCCCATTGGCCCACACACGCGGAACACCGACAATCGGGTCAGACAGCCCTTTCCCTTGTTGCCACAGGCGTAGCTGCCCACCGCGCAGCGTGATTAGCATGCCTTGATTATCAGGCAGGAAAGCCAGCGACCAGGGGTGATCGAGCTTGCGCTGTAAGACCTCAACCTGAACCTCGGCGGCTTGCAGAACGGGCGAGAGGATCAATGAACCCAGAAGTAAACTCAGAGCAAAACGAGGCATGGCTGTCTCCTTTTTAGCGAATGGGTTAAGGGTAGCCAGCAGGTCGGGCATAAGGCGGGATTTTTACAAAACCTTAATTGAAGGGGGGGAGCCTCTCCCCCCGGTTGTCAGGCGTGCGCCATGGGCGCGGATTTATTTATCACCTGAATGTTTGCAGCTAAGGTGTCGAGACAGCGTTGCAGGGCATCTGGGTTAACCACAATGAATGAGGGACAGTCATGATGTCCGCTCATCAGGCACACTGCCGCAGAGGCTAAGGCTTCTCCGGCGGCATGCAGCGCCTCACTTTGCGCAGGCGTTAGCATTGGCGAAAGTGCTGCCGCGTTCTCGCGCAGCTCGCCACAGAGGTCGAAACAGTTTTCACGCAGATGATCGTTGTCGCTGACTGACATGTATCCCTTGGCTCGTCTGAGTTGCAGATAGGCCGCGAGATCGATTTGGGCATTCACCAGTTTGTTCAACAGGTGACGGAATCGTCTGTCAACGTTCATACCTTTCCTCCTGTGTCGTCCATTGTCACAAGTATAGTATGGTCATTTTTTATGCATAATGATGCGCGCGGTCAATATTTCATCAACCTTTAACCGACGTGTAAATTTTGCTGATGCCCGGCAAACAAGCCGTCACCACGGCGTACAAAAAATCAACATTTGTTGAGCTTTTGTTTGGGAAACTGAATAGTCACGGATAGAAACGATTGGTATAGTGCGCCGGTCTTCTCAGCCAGGCGGTGCAAAAATGTTCAAGAAAGGTTTATCTGTGGTTTTGCTGCTGTGCGCCCTTTTCTCCGGGCAATTGATGGCGAATCACAATGGGCATGAGTTTTATAAGGTGCCGAATGCCGATCACTGGATGCGCCACAGTGCCGACAGCGATGATATTCGCGCTCGTTTCCGGGATGCCGCAGATGAATTACGCGAAGATCATCACAGCGTAAAAGACCGCAAACCAGAAGTGATTTATCGCTGAAATGTCCTCCCCTTTCGGGGAGGACAACGCCTTACTGCAAGGCGTGAAGGATTTTCCAGGCGGCAGTGACCCGCACCGGATTAGGATAATTTTTGTTCGCCAGCATCACAATCCCGAGCTTTTTCTCCGGAACAAACGCGATGTAAGCCCCGAAGCCATTGGTGCTGCCGGTTTTGTGCAGCCAGCTTGCCGGGGTAGCAGGACGAACAGGCGTTTGCCGTTCTGCCGGACTCGCTTTGAGCGCAACCTCATTCCCACTGGCGGTAATCACCTGTTGAGGATTGATCGGCCAGGGATAGATTTCCCACCCTAAGCCCTGATACATATCGCCAATCTTGTAGTAGCCCTGCTGCGCCGTGCCAATGGCTTTTTTCAGCGTCTCGTCGCTTGCCGGTAACTGTTGCGGTGCGATGTTGGCCTGCATAAACGCCGCCATATCTTTGATGGTGGTTTTCACCCCATAAGCTTCAGCATCCAGCATCCCCGGCGTTACGCGTACGGGTTCGCCGTTACGATAGCCCCAGGCGTAATTTCCCTGTTCGCTTTCAGGCACAGTAATCCAGGTGTGATGGAGTTTCAGCGGCTGGAAAACATGTTGCTGCATGAATTGCTCAAAGCTGAGCCCGCTTTTGCTGACTGCCAGTGCGCCAAACAAGCCGATACTGGCGTTGGAGTAGTTACGTTTTGTGCCTGGCTTCCACTCAGGTTGCCAGTCGTTGTAATAGCGCCACAGCGACGTTTCATCGGTTACGTCGTCAGGAAGCTGCAACGGCAGACCGCCCGCAGTATAAGTGGCGAGTTGCAGCAGCGAGATGTTGCGCCATTGCGCACCGGTCAATTGCTTACTGTAATCCGCTGCCGCGTCGTTCAGATTGGCTTTGCCGCTCTGCACCGCATACCCACCCGCCGTGCCGGTAAACGTCTTGCTCACAGAGCCCAGCTCGAACAGCGTGTCGTCCGTGACAGGACGTTTGGCTTTGATATCCGCCAGACCGTAGTGGAAAAAGTACGGCTTGCCTTCATAAATCACCGCCACTGCCATACCGGGGATTTGCTGCTCTTTCAGCAAAGGCTGAACAGTCTCATCGACGATTTTTTGCAGAGATGCGGGGGGCGTTTGTGATTCTGCCGCATGAATTGATGTGCTAAATAATGAGGCTATCGCCGCGGAACATAGCGCTGTACTGAGTCTCTTTCCTTCCATTTTTCCTCCTGCTTTTTCGCCAATGATAATGCCATCCTACGGCCAGACAAACTGATTGCCTTGTGTTCCAAAACAACTGACTCTGTTCAGTCCATTTTTCATGCAACTTTTATAGATCCTCCCAACTCAATGCCATACCATCAAGCA
The DNA here is from genome assembly GCF_044900545.1 of Scandinavium sp. NPDC088450. NCBI lineage: Bacteria > Pseudomonadati > Pseudomonadota > Gammaproteobacteria > Enterobacterales > Enterobacteriaceae > Scandinavium > Scandinavium sp. NPDC088450. The sequence goes on from NZ_JBJDNI010000004.1 coordinate 179,113, forward strand.
TCATCTGAAAATTTTGCTATAGCCTCGGGGTCGATTGAGGCAATCTGTACCTCGTGCTATTTTCCCTCTCGAATATGGACATTGTGCAAGTTGATTGCCTAATGAGTAGGCATAAACATCAGGGTGATTATCATGGAAGACTTAATTTTTAACTATCAAAGCAAATTACCGATCAACTACAGATTCAGAGCACCAAAAGGTGATTGCCGACACTTATTAATCATCATGTCTGGATTTAATATCCCGGACCCGACAATTTATGATTTCACCGTCGCAATACAACATTGCCACTCAGCAATATTATGGATCAAGGATGACTTTAATACGCTTCCTGCTTACTATCTTTGCAATGATATGAATTTTGAGATTGAGCAAGGTGTCAGTGCATTGATTGATGGGGTGATCAATTTTGTAAAACCCAAAATGACATCTATCGTTGGGGGTTCCAAAGGCGGCAGTATGGCATTGTATTATGGTGTTAAACACAACTTACCTAATATTATCAGTGCGGTTCCTCAGTTCTATATTGGCCGTTATGTCGCAGAGGGTTATTGGAAGGAAGTGGGACAACAAATGATGGGTAATGTCACACCCGTCAATATACATATGCTGGACAACTACCTTCCCTCAATGATCAAAAAAGACAATAATATTTCGAGACATATTTATCTTTTTACTTCTCCCAAAGACCCTCAATTTGAGACAGAAATAAAACCCAACCTCCCACTGTTTTCTAAATACAGTCATTTTTCTTTTATTCAAAGCCATTCAGCACTCATTGAAAAACACAATCAGGTGACCAGCTATAATCTTAACCTTATTTTATCGATTATTTATCAACTGGAAAATGGGATACAACCCATGTTGGGTAATGTGAAAAATGGCGAGAGTTGGTGATAGTGTTTATTGTTGAGGTGGCCAGATGCAAACGCCCCTCCCTTAACGCAGGAGATAACACGCTTTCCTTGTCGACAGCAGGCAATGCAAGCCCTGGCATGTCCGATTGGACTCGCACGCCTGGGCTGACTTAGCAGTACACTTTTCCCCCCAACCTCTGTAGAATCTCCGCCCTGACCACTCCCAAAATCGAACACTTTTTAATCTATGAGCAATGTTATGCAGCAGCCGAAAATCGGCTTTGTCTCTTTGGGCTGCCCAAAGAACCTGGTGGATTCCGAGCGCATCCTGACCGAACTGCGCACCGAAGGCTACGACGTCGTGCCAAGCTATGACGACGCCGACATGGTTATCGTCAACACCTGCGGCTTTATCGACAGCGCCGTGCAGGAATCCCTGGAAGCCATCGGCGAAGCGCTGAAAGAGAACGGCAAGGTGATTGTCACCGGCTGTCTGGGCGCGAAAGTAGACCAGATTCGTGAAGTGCATCCTAAGGTGCTGGAAATCACCGGGCCGCACAGCTACGAGCAGGTGCTGCAACATGTTCATCACTACGTACCGAAGCCACAGCACAACCCGTTCCTGAGCCTGGTGCCGGAACAGGGCGTGAAGCTGACGCCGCGTCATTACGCGTACTTAAAAATTTCCGAAGGCTGTAACCATCGCTGCACCTTCTGCATCATCCCTTCCATGCGTGGCGATCTCGTCAGCCGCCCGATTGGCGAAGTGCTGTCTGAAGCCAAACGCCTGGTCGATGCTGGCGTAAAAGAGATGCTGGTGATTTCCCAGGACACCTCTGCATACGGCGTTGATGTCAAACACCGCACCGGTTTCCACGACGGTGAGCCAGTGAAAACCAGCATGGTTGGCCTGTGCGAGCAGCTGGCAAAACTCGGCGTGTGGGTGCGTCTGCATTACGTTTACCCATATCCGCACGTGGACGATGTGATCCCGCTGATGGCAGAAGGCAAAATTCTGCCGTACCTGGACATCCCATTACAGCACGCAAGCCCACGCATTCTTAAGCTGATGAAGCGTCCGGGTTCTGTCGATCGCCAACTGGCACGCATCAAACAGTGGCGCGAAATCTGCCCTGAGCTGACGCTGCGCTCAACCTTCATCGTCGGCTTCCCGGGTGAAACCGAAGAAGATTTCCAGATGCTCCTCGACTTCCTGAAAGAAGCCCGTCTGGATCGCGTTGGCTGCTTCAAGTACAGCCCGGTTGAAGGCGCGACCGCCAACGAACTGGAAGGTCAGGTACCGGAAGAGATGAAAGAAGAGCGCTGGAACCGCTTCATGCAGCTGCAACAGCAGATTTCTGCTGAACGTCTGCAGGAAAAAGTTGGCCGTGAAATCATGGTTATCATCGATGAAGTGGATGAAGAAGGCGCGATTGGCCGCAGCATGGCCGATGCCCCTGAAATCGACGGCGCGGTGTACCTGAACGGCGAAACCCGTGTGAAACCGGGCGACGTGCTGCGTGTGAAAGTTGAACACGCGGATGAGTACGACCTGTGGGGTTCTCGCGTTTAACCTCCCCTTTGTGGGCCCGGTTTGTAGGCCCGGTCAGGCGTTAGCCGCCACCGGGCACTCAGCATCACCGGGCACTACCTCAGTGCCTGATGGCGCTTCGCTTATCAGGCCTGCAATTCTCAGTTTTAACGCACTAAATCCTGCTTCATCTTCCCTACCAGCTCATTATCAATCCTGAAAAACCAGACTGTCAGTGCCAGCAATAAATGCAGAACGCCCGGAATGACGGTAGACAACAGCGTAATGCCCGCTAAGGACAATGTGGTTTGATTCTCCGTTCCTGAGCGATAAGCCACCAGCGTTAACGTCAGGCTGATAATCACCCCCGCTACGGCCCATGCCAGCTTCACGAAAAACAGATTAAAGGCAAAATTCATCCCCGATGAACGGCGGCCTGATTTCCATTCGCCGTAAGTATCTGCGAAGGTCACCAGCGTAAAATGCATCGGCAAGATAAACCCAAGCACCACACAGCACACAAAGACCAGCCCAAGCCAAAGCATCGGCTCGTTGCCAGGCACGAACCAGACGGCAAAGTGTGCCAGCCCCAATATAACGTTCACCCAAAAGTAAATGCGGCGGATTTCAAACACTCGGGTCAGGTACTGCACCGCCACGGAACCGACAATCCCGCCGAGCGTTGCCATACCAAAAAACAGCGAAGTGTAGGTGGCATCACCGTGCAACACGTAGGTGATGAAGTACATCGCCGCGCCGCCTTTGGTGTTGAAAATACTGATGATGAGCAGCGACATCACAAACGTCAGCAGCAACTGGTCGTTATGGCGAATGCTTTTTAAACTCTCCCGTAAATTAAAAGTATGCCGTTTTTGCGCCGCCACCCGCTCCTTCACGCCATAGAAGCAGCAAAGAAACATCACCACGGCAAAGAGCGCCAGAACACCCACGCCATACTGATAACCTTTTATCTGATTCCCTTCACCAAACCAGGTCACCATGACAGGCAGGCCCACCGACACGGCAAACCCCGCCACACCACACAACGCGAATCGCCAGGACTGGCAGGAAACCAGCTCTATCGGGTTAGTGGTGATTTTGGTGATTAATGCGCAGTAGGGCACATTGTTCAGCGAGTAGAGAATGGAAAGAGCAAAATACGTCACCACCGCATACGCCACTTTCCAGTGATACGCTAAATCTGGCACGCTGAAAGTCAGAAACGCAATCAGTCCTAGCGGTACAGCAGTCCAGAGAATGAAGGGGCGGAACTGCCCTAATCGGGTTGAGGTACGGTCTGCGACAATGCCGATAAGCGGGTCCGAGACAGCATCAATCACGCGTAAAACCAAAAACAGCGTGCCGACTATCGCAGGCGTCAGACCAAAAATGTCGGTGTAGAAAAACGTCAGAAAGTTAGAGATAAGGCCGGTCACAATCGTGCCACCAGCATCCCCCAGACCGTAACTGATTTTTTCACTGACTGTCAGGGAAGCGGCTGTACTTTGTGCATTCCCCAGATCTACAGTTTCAGAGGCTTCACTCATTTCAGACTCTCCATTGCAGCGAAAATCTCTGCCTGTGCTTTAGCACCTTCCCGAACGAAAAGGGGAAGCAACTCCAGTGGCGCAGCGACAGTGACGGTCTCTCCTCCGCGATAGTGTTCACCCGTGTTCACATCCACCCACACGTCCTCGCCCGGAAGCCAGACTTCGCGCTGAGTCGTGCCCGCATGGACTACCGGCGCAACCAGCACGTCTTCGCCAAACAGGTATTGATCGGTGATTTCCCAACCGCGAGCGTCGTCAGGATAGTGATAAAACAACGGACGCATCAGCGGCTCACCGGTATCGTGGGCTTGCTGCATGAGTTTTCTTAGCAGCGGACGCAGCGCTTCACGTAAAGCGGCATAACGCTGCAAAATGGCAAATACCGGCTCACCGAAACTCCACAATTCGTTTCCTGCCCCGGTATTACACTGGGCGATACCATCACGATAAGGCACTTCCGGTTCAGTGATAGGGTCACGATGACCATGCATACGCAGTACAGGGCTGAAGACCGCCCACTGGAACCAGCGAACGAGTAACTCATGAAAGGCGGGATCGTTAATGTCTCCACCGTGAAAACCGCCGATGTCCGTTGTCCACCATGGAATACCAGCCATGCCCATGCTCAGACCCGCGCTGATTTGGTTACGCATCGATTCAAAGGACGAATGAATATCACCTGACCAGACCAGCGCCCCGTAACGTTGGCTGCCAGCCCAGGCGCAACGCACCAGGTTCACTGGGTTGCTCTGCCCCACTTCACGCAAACCGTCGTAGAAGGCCTCACAGTAGTGGAGAGGGTAAATGTTGCCGGTTTCCAGAGTGTTACCAATGTGATAGCGGTAATTATCAAAATCATAAACACCATATTCTGGCTCAGCTTCATCCAGCCAGAACAGGTTCACCCCTTTATCGACGTAGTTTTTCTTGCAGACCTCCCAGATGAATTTACGCGCCTGTGGATTGGTCGAATCGAAAAAGCGGGTATTGCCCAGAAAATCAAAATTGATGTTCAGCCCTTTACGGGTATTGACCAACAGGCCTTTTTCGTTCATTTGAGGATAGTTTTCGCTTCTGATATCGACGGTCGGCCAGACTGAAACCATCAACTCTGTGCCCATCGCTTTGAGTTCCGCCGTCATGGCGGCCGGATCTGGCCATTCACGCTCATCAAACCGCCAGTCGCCCTGAATCGGCCAGTGGAAAAAATCGGCCACAATGACGGCCAGCGGGATACCAAGATCGCGATAACGTCGGGCCACGCTGAGCAACTCATGCTGGTTACGATAACGCAATTTCGATTGCCATAACCCGAGTGCAAATTCAGGCATCAGTGGCGGCTTACCGCTGACAGCGGCATACTGGCGCACAATGTCAGCCGGTGTATCACCCGCAGTTATCCAGTAATCAATCCTCTGAGACGCCTTTGCGTGCCAGCGCGTTTCGTTTTGTGCAAATACGGCCTCACCCACTGCCGGGTTATTCCATAAAAAACCATAACCTAAACTAGAGACCATAAACGGCACGCTGGCTTGTGAATTACGTTGAGCCAATTCCAGCATGCAGCCTTTCAAATTGAGAAAAGCGTGCTGATACTGTCCCATTCCTGCTATTTTTTCATTCTTATCAGATTCAAATCTGACATTAATTTCGAATGCATTCCCGGCCAGGGGTTTGCATTCTCTCCCTGATATTTTTAAAGCGCTTATTTTCTTTTGTGGCGCATTTTCTGCGCTCCAAAAATTCTCGCCGTTGTCACGCTGACGCCAAAGCTCTTCAAGCAAACATCGGTTGTCCTGGTTGTAGAATGACAGCCTTCCCTGCTTATCAACGCGAGCACGGATATTGCCATTAATTAATGAAAGGCTTTGTTCATCTTGTTCAAATTCCGGAATAACACAGGGGTTATCCAGCAAAGCCCACGGCGACGGCGTTTCGTTGTCGGGTTCAAAACCCGATAAAATCCTCACGCTATTTTCGCCCCATGTCATGACTTTCAGGTATTGTCCGTTCCACGACCAGTGCAGCGCATTCTCTTTTATCTGTAGTGTATTCATGCTGTCCTCTGATTATTTTATGATAATTTAACCGTGATTCCGTAAACGTTTCCGATCCTGGTTAAGATCACATGACCTGTCAATAAACAAACTCACAAATGATGAGTGTAAAAATGAGATCTGTGATCAACAATTAATTTGCAAGGTGTTTTTCATCAGGCGTGATATATTTATGCGCAGACTATCTCAGTTCGTTAAAATGAGCAGAGTAAGATATAAATAAGGCGCAAAAGTCCATATTGGGAAATGGGGAAAGGATGAATATCAAAGAGTTGGCGAACGTGCTGGGATTATCCATTGCGACTGTTTCCAGAGCATTGAACAGCCACCCTGAAGTCAGCGCAAAGACGCAACAACGTGTCCTTGAGGCCGCCCAGCAATATGGTTATTTTCCCAATGCGGCTGGCCGCAACCTTCGCAAAGGCAAAGCCAACACCGTGGCGTTACTGCTGCCGCCGGGCGATCGTGACAACTTCTATACGGCTTCCTTTTTCATGCGAGTCGCCAATGAGTTACAGCGAACCCTGCGCCAGCATGATATCGACACCATTTTACATCTGGCGCTCGATGCCGAAGACGAAAAGATTTGGCTGCAAAAAATGATAGAGCAACACAAAGCTGACGCTGTCATTCTCACGAACACCACGCTTCATGACCCCCGCATCGAATTTTTACATCATCACCAGTTTCCTTTTGCCACCCTGGGTCGCAGCCATTCCCTGGAAGGCCATTTTAACTGGGTCGATCTCGACTTTGCCACTGTGGCCGCAACGGCGGTCGAGCAAGGGTTGTTGAAGGGCCACAAAAATTTCGGGTTGGTCACGCTCGGTAACCAGAGTGCACAAGGGGAAATCTTCGCCGCCGCCTGGAGAAAGGCCTTAGCTGAAAAAGAATTGATTCTCAACGAGTCAGCTATTTACTACGGCGACATTAGCGAGGCCAGCGGATATGAGGCCATGCAACATTTCCAGCAACTCGCAACCCCGCCTGATTACGTGATATTTCTGAGTGATTTGCAACTGCTGGGCGCAACGCTCTATGCCCAACACCACCAGGTGACTATCGCTTTTTTTGCCGGGGTGTTCAGCAGTGATATGTCCTCTTTGCTTCCCGAAAAACCTACGGGGTTTGATATTCCCTTTGCCGTGCTCGGCCAGGATTTAGCACGTGCCACGCTCAATGCCATGCAGCAGCAACCGCCCTTGCAGTCGCTGCCCACTCTGAAACTGATTACAGGGCGTGAACACACACTTCTCTAGCCCTTCAACTTCGGATCTAACGCATCGCGCAGGCCATCGCCCAGCAAATTAAACGCCAGCACCGTCAGGAATATCGCCAGCGCCGGGAACAGCGCAACGTGCGGCGACATCACCATATCGGCCCGCGCTTCGTTGAGCATCGCGCCCCACTCCGGCGTCGGCGGCTGTGCGCCCAGACCAAGGAACGAGAGGCTTGCGGCAGAGATTATCGACACCCCAATGCGCATAGTGAAATAGACCACAATCGACGATACCGTGCCGGGCAGAATATGGCGGAACAGAATGGTGGCATTGCTGGCACCAATACTGCGTGCCGATTCGATAAATGTCTGCTGCTTCAGTACCAGCGTGTTACCGCGCACCAGCCGCGCAAACGCGGGGATCGAGAAGATTGCCACCGCAATGATCACGTTTGCCATCCCGCTGCCCATCACTGCCACAACCGCAATCGCCAGCAAGATGCCCGGAAAAGCAAACAGCACGTCGCAGATGCGCATGATGATGCGGTCCCACCAACCTTCGAAATACCCCGCCAGCAAGCCGAGCACTGTGCCAATCAGCGCACCAATCAAGACGGCGAATACGCCCGCCGCCAGTGAAATTTGCGCCCCGACCAGCACCCTGCTGAAGATATCGCGCCCTAACGAATCCACACCAAACCAGTGCATCGCCGATGGCCCCTCATTCAGGCGGTCATAGTCGAAATAGTTTTGTGCATCGAACGGCGCAATCCACGGCGCGATGATGGCCACCACAATCAGCAGCAACACGAAAAGACCTGCGGCCATCGCCACCGGCTGTTTGCGGAATTTACGCCAGAACTCATGTCGTGGCGTGCGGACCTGGCCCGGTTCTATGCCCGGCAAGGCATTCATAATGGCCTGACGTCGCCAGTTTAACAGTCGCACTTACTTGTACCTGATAGCCGGGTTGATGGCGGCATACAGCACATCCACCACCAGATTGATAAGAATAAACTCCAGCGAAAAGAGCAGGACTTCGGCCTGAATCACCGGATAGTCGCGCATCTCCACCGAATCCACCAGCAGACGCCCAAGCCCCGGCCAGTTGAACACTTTCTCGACCACAATCGAGCCACCGAGCAGGAAACCAAACTGCAGCCCCATCATGGTCACCACCGGGATCATCGCATTACGCAAACCGTGTTTCAGCACGACCCACGTTTCACTCACGCCCTTCGCCCTGGCGGTTCGCATGTAATCTTCGTTCAGCACTTCAACAAACGAAGCCCGGGTGAAGCGAGCCATCACCGCTGCGACAGCGGCACCCAGTGTGATGGACGGCAAAATATAGTGCCGCCAGCTGTCTGCGCCCACCGTGGGTAACCAGCCTAGTTCGACGGAGAAAACCTGCATCAGCAACATGCCGAGCGCGAACGCCGGAAACGAAATTCCCGCAACGGCAATCGCCATGCCGAGTCTGTCTGGCCAGCGATTGCGCCAGACGGCCGCCGCCACGCCCATTGCCATGCCGAAGATAACCGCCCAAACCATGCTGGTCAGCGTCAACCAGAGCGTCGGCATAAAGCGGCTGGCAATCTCTTCAGAAACAGGCCGACGCGACACCATCGAGGTACCGAAATCGCCCTGCAGCACATTAGAGATGTAATGCCAGAACTGCACGTAAAGGGGCTGATCCAGCCCTAACTGTTCGCGAACTAACGCCACGACCTGGGCATCAGCTTCTGGCCCGGCTATCAACCGCGCGGGATCGCCGGGCAGCATGTGCACAAACAGAAACACCAGGATCGCCACAATCAGCAGCGTTGGGATCAGACCCAGCAACCTTTTCAGGACGTAGTTAAGCATCGCGTCCCCTCACCCCGGCCCTCTCCCCAAAGGGGCGAGGGTGAAAAGATAACTGCGCTTTTCCGGTCAAAGTACACGCCATCACTGCTTCAGGTCCGCCTCGTCAAAGCTAAACCCTGTATCCGGCATGATGTAGAAACCGGTCAGGTTTTTGCTGTGCGCGGAAACCAGTTTTTCCACCACCAGCGGCACCCACGGTGACTCTTTCCAGATGGTGTCCTGCGCGTCTTTGTACAGGCTTTCCTTCTCTTTCGGATCGTTGGTTTTCAGCGCATCTGCGAGATCTTTATCCACTTGTGGATTGCTGTAGAACGCCGTGTTGAACAGCGTTGGCGGCCAGTTTTGTGAGGCAAACAGCGGCGACAGCGCCCAGTCAGCTTCACCGGTAGAGGCCGTCCAGCCGGTATAGAACATTCTCACACCGCTCTCTTTCTGCCCTTTGCCTTCAACTTCGGCAGCACGCTGGCCCGCATCCATCGCCGTCACCTGGGCTTTTATGCCCACCTGCGCCAGTTGCTGCTGCGTGAACTGCAGCACTTTCTGCGCGGTACTGTGGTTATGCGAAGACCACAACGTGGTGCTGAAGCCGTTCGGGAAGCCAGCTTCTTTCAGCAACTCACGTGCTTTCGCCGGGTCGTACGGCCATGGCTTGTAGCTTTGCGAATACGCAATCGCAGGCGGCAGCACGCCAGTCGCCGGGGTGGCATACCCTGCGAAGGCCACTTTCACCAGTGCCTGGCGGTTAATGGCATAGTTAATGGCTTCACGCACTTTTGGGTTATCAAACGGCTTCTGGGTGACGTTCATGCTGATATAACGCTGCATGATGGACGGGCTGGCCACCAGCTCCAGCTTGCTGTTTTTCTCCAGCAGCGGGGCCTGCTCGTAAGGGATGGGGAAAGCGAATTGCGCTTCACCCGTTTGCAGCATCGCCGCTCGGGTGTTGTTGTCCACCACCGGTCGCCAGGTGATGGTGTCGAGATTCGGCAGCCCTTTTTGCCAGTAGCCGTCAAACTTCTTCACCTTCACGAAATCGGTCTGATTCCAGGTCTCCAGTTGATAAGGCCCGGTGCCCACCGGATGGAAGCCAATCTCTTTGCCGTATTTCTTCAGCGCCGCCGGGGAAATCATCGCCGTTGCCGGGTGAGCGAGAATGTTGATAAACGCCGAGAACGGCTGCTTCAGCGTGATTTTTACCGTTTGCGGGTCAACCACTTCGGTGCTGGCGATGTCTTTGTACAGGTTGTAGCGCTTGAGGTGATTATCCGGATTGCTGGCCCTGTCGAGGTTGGCCTTCACCGCTTCTGCGTTAAAGTCTGTCCCGTCCTGGAATTTCACACCGCTGCGCAGTTTAAGCGTGTACACCAGCCCGTCTTTGGACACCGTGTAGCTGTCCGCCAGCACGTTGTGCATCTTCATGTCTTTATCGAGCCCAAACAGACCCTGATAAAACGACTTCGCCACCGCCTGCGACAGCGTGTCGTTGGCATCATAAGGGTCGAGCGTCGTAAAGTTTGAGCCAACTGCCACCACCACATCTTTTGCCGCAAAAGCAGGGGCGCTTGCGAGGGCGGAAACGACACCCAGCGCCAGCAGCCATTTACCCGTAATTTGTTGTGTCATGCAAAACTCCTGATTGTTATAAGCGAGACAGTGCGTTGGGGGTTTCATCCCGGGCAACAAAATGCCCTGGGCTAACCTGAACCAACGGCACGCTGGCAATCTCTTCTCCGCGCGGATAGCTGTTGCCGGGCATTTCGTCAGACAGCAGCACGCGTTGCGGACGACGATGCGCCGGGTCTGCCACCGGCACCGCAGCCATCAGCTTGCGGGTATAAGGATGTTGCGGGTTTTCAAATACAGCGCGACGTGGCCCCATCTCCACGATGCGCCCGCGGTACATCACCGCGACGCGATGGCTGATGCGTTCAACCACCGCCATATCGTGAGAAATGAACAGATACGCCATGCCCATCTCCCGTTGTAAATCGAGTAATAAATTGATTATCTGCGCGCGAATGGACACATCCAGCGCGGACACCGCTTCGTCGGCAATCACCACCTTCGGGTTCAAAGCCAGCGCGCGAGCAATACAGAGTCGCTGACGCTGCCCGCCCGAAAACTCATGCGGATAGCGCCAGGCGTGTTCTGGCTGCAATCCTACGCGCTCCAGCAGCCACGCCACACGGCGAATGGCATCGGCTTCCGGCAGGATTTTGTGGATCAGCAGAGGTTCCAGAATCGAATAACCCACGGTCTGGCGTGGATCAAGCGAGGCAAACGGGTCCTGAAAAATAAACTGAATATCACGGCGCAGCGGCTGCAGCTGACTTTCCGCCAGCGTGTCGATGCGTGAGCCGTTAAACGTGATGCTGCCGCTCTGCGATTCCACCAGCCGCAACAACGCCCGGCCCGTCGTGGATTTTCCACTACCGGATTCCCCGACCAGCGCCAGCGTTTCACCGGGCCACAGGTCAAAACTCACTTTTTCTACCGCGTGCACTTCTCTCGTGACGCGGTTAAGAATGCCGCTGCGCAACGGGAATCGGGTGACCAAATCGCGAACCTTCAACACCGGTTCGCCTGCCACCACGGTATCCTGAGCTTCATCATCCAGCGGGGAGTCTTGAGTATTGAGCAACGGGAAGCGGCGCGGAAAATCGCTGCCCTGCATCGCGCCCAAAGTTGGCACGGCCGCCAGCAACGAGCGAGTGTAAGGATGTTGCGGCGCGCTGAATATCTGCTCCACGGTGCCCGTTTCTACCGCTTCACCGCGATACATAACCAGCACGCGGTCCGCAATGTCCGCCACCACGCCCATATCGTGGGTGATAAAAATGACGCCCATCTCCATTTCTTTTTGCAGCACGTCGATGAGCTGAAGAATTTGCGCCTGAATGGTGACGTCGAGCGCCGTGGTCGGCTCATCGGCAATCAGCACCGCCGGACGGCAGGAGAGCGCCATGGCAATCATCACGCGTTGGCGCATGCCACCAGAAAGCTGGTGAGGATAACGTTTCATCACCGCTTCGGCTTCCGGAATGCGCACCTGATCGAGCATTTTCTTCGCGGCTTTCAGCGCATCATCCCGGCCTAATTTTTGATGCAGACGGATGGATTCCGCAATTTGCTCGCCCACCGTAAACACCGGGTTCAGCGACGTCATCGGCTCCTGAAAAATCATCGCGATATCCGCGCCGCGCACGTGGCGCATTTGCGAGGCAGACAGTTCCGTTACTTCGATGACTTCGCGGTTTCGGCGTCTTAGCAACATGTTTTCACTGCTCACTTCGCCGCCAGACTGCGCCAGAAGCTGCATCAACGCCAACGCCGTGACCGACTTCCCGGAGCCAGACTCGCCGACAATCGCCAGCGTTTCACCCCGTTTCAGGCTGAACGACAGGTGACTGACCGCGGGGATCAACTGCTTTTCGTGGCGAAATCCTATGTTCAGATCGCGCACCACCAGCACGTCGCTGGCGTCGATTTCCTGACTGTGCGGCACGTGACCTCCCGTTACCGATAAATCCCGACAGAAGGGGTATCGCCCGCATAGGCGTAGGCGCGGTACATCCCTTCACTGTTAAACGGCAACACCACGTTACCTTCGCGATCGATGGCGATTAGCCCACCGCTGCCGCCGAGTGCGGGCAGTTTTTCCAGCACGACGCGCTCGCAGGCTTCATTCAGGCTCAGGCCGCCGTACTCCATTAAAGCGGAGATATCGTAGGCCGCGAGCGTGCGCATAAACACTTCGCCAGTGCCGGTGCAGGAGACCGCCACGCTGGCATTATTGGCATAACATCCCGCGCCAATGATTGGGCTATCGCCCACGCGGCCTGGTAATTTGTTGGTCATACCGCCTGTTGACGTGGCGGCGGCCAGATTGCCAGCAGCATCTAACGCCACGGCCCCAACGGTGCCCATTTTGCTGCGCTCATCCAGCGGCGCACCGCTATGATCGAGCACCGTTTCACCGGCTTCCTGCGCTTGCCGAAGTTGATACAAACGCTCAGGCGTAGAGAAATACTCATTCGGAACAGACTCCATTCCGTGGTTAGCGGCAAACTTTTCCGCCCCTTCGCCAATCAGCAACACGTGCGGGCTTTGCTCCAGCACCAAACGGGCGGCCAAAACTGGATTGCGCAGGTGTTTAACGCCCGCCACGGCTCCCGCCTGTAATGAATAGCCATCCATCACGCAGGCATCCAGTTCGTGAGTTTCGTTGGCGGTGAACACCGCACCTTTTCCCGCGTTAAATAAAGGGCACTCTTCCAGTAAACGGACAGCTTCGGTGACCGTGTCCAGCGCACTGGCTCCGGCTTCCAGCATTTTTTGCCCTGCCTCAACGATGGAGGACAGCGCCTGCACGTAGTCGCGCTCACGCTCAGGCGACATCGTCGCTCGGGAAATCGCCCCGGCTCCGCCATGAATGGCGATCACTGCGTTACTCATTGCGCCCTTCCCTTCGGCTGACGGCCTGCTTTTTCTATAGATATCATTATTGTGCCGATTATTTTATATGATTTTTGAATATAGAAAGCGCTGTCGGTGCTGTAAAGCCGTTCGCGGCGCTGGCATACAGTCCAGGCGGCTTTTCTGCCATAATGGGCACAACAGACGACTTGTCCCAGGAGTGAAGTAATGGATTTTAACGCCGGACTGATGCCGCTCGACGCAGCGCTGACTCAGATGCTTGAGCGCATCACCCCACTGACCGCGACCGATAAGCTGCCCCTGCTGCAGGCATTTGGCCGCATTACCGCACAAGACGTGATTTCCCCTCTGGATGTGCCCGGGTTTGATAACTCGGCAATGGACGGCTATGCCGTTCGTTTGAGCGATCTGAACGCAGGCAGTGCATTGCCAGTGGCAGGAAAAGCCTTCGCCGGACAACCTTATACCGGTGAATGGCCTGCGGGTACCTGCGTACGAATCATGACTGGCGCACCGGTTCCAGCGGGATGCGATGCCGTGGTGATGCAGGAAGAAACCGAGCAAACCGACAGCGGCGTGCGCTTCACTGCCGACATTAAAAATGGGCAAAACATTCGCCGCCGTGGGGAAGACATTACCGCGGGGCACACTATTTTTCCACGCGGCACGCGTTTGACAGTCGCAGAGTTGCCCGTACTGGCTTCACTCGGCATTCCTGAAGTCGAGGTTGTGCGTAAGCTGCGCGTGGCCGTCTTCTCCACGGGTGATGAGCTGAAGCTGCCGGGCGAACCGCTGGCCGACGGGCAAATCTACGACACTAACCGTCTGGCCGTGCATCTGATGCTTGAGCAGTTGGGCTGTGAGGTTATCAATCTGGGCATTATTCCGGACAATCAGGACAAACTGCGCGAAGCCTTTATTGAGGCCGACAGCAAAGCCGACGTGGTTATCAGCTCTGGCGGCGTTTCCGTGGGCGAAGCGGATTACACCAAAACCATCCTTGATGAACTGGGCGAAATCGGCTTCTGGAAGCTGGCCATCAAACCGGGCAAACCTTTTGCGTTCGGCAAGCTGCAAAACAGCTGGTTCTGCGGCCTGCCGGGCAACCCGGTTTCTGCCGCGCTGACGTTCTATCAGCTGGTCCAACCGCTGCTGGCGAAACTGAGCGGAAATCCGCTCAATGGCCTGCCGCCACGTTTGCGCGTTCGTACATCGACGCGCCTGAAGAAATCCCCTGGTCGCCTTGATTTCCAGCGCGGTGTTCTGACCCGCAATCAGGACGGCGATTTAAGCGTCGCGACCACAGGGCATCAGGGTTCGCACATCTTTAGTTCTTTCAGCCAGGGCAACTGCTTTATCGTACTCGAACGCGAGCGCGGGCATGTGGACGTGGGTGAATGGGTGGAAGTCGAACCCTTTAACGCGTTGTTCGGAGGCTTGTGATGAGCGTGGAACTGAGCGATGCGGAGATGCTGCGCTACAACCGGCAAATCGTGTTGCGCGGTTTCGACTTTGACGGGCAAGAGAAGCTCAAAGCCTCACGCGTGCTGGTCGTTGGCTTAGGCGGCCTGGGGTGTGCTGCGGCGCAGTATCTGGCCGCTGCCGGTGTCGGGCAGATGACGCTGCTCGATTTCGATACTGTGTCGCTGTCGAACTTGCAACGTCAGACGCTACACAGCGATGCGACTCTCGGCCAGCCAAAAGTGGAATCCGCGCGTGCCTCGCTGCAAAAAATCAACCCGCATGTGCAGTTCACCTGCATTAATGCGCAATTGAATGATGCCGGGCTGGCAGAGCAAATCGAGGCACACGATCTGGTGCTCGACTGTACCGACAACGTACAGATCCGCAATCAGCTCAACGCAGGCTGTTTTCAGCATAAAACACCGCTGGTGTCCGGGGCGGCTATCCGCATGGAAGGGCAAATCAGCGTGTTCACTTATCAGGAGGGCGAACCGTGTTATCGCTGCCTGAGCCGCTTGTTCGGCGAAAATGCCCTCACCTGTGTGGAAGCGGGCGTAATGGCACCGTTGGTGGGAGTCATTGGATCGCTGCAGGCAATGGAAGCCATTAAACTTTTGACCGCCTACGGTACACCTGCTGCGGGAAAAATCGTGATGTACGACGCAATAACCTGCCAGTTCCGCGAGATGAAGTTGATGCGTTTTGCCGGGTGTGAGGTTTGCGGGGGATAAGTGCGGCCTGATGCCCTCTCCCCCAGCCCCTCTCCCACAGGGCGAGGGGAGTTTTTTCGTTCCCTCTCCCTTGGGGAGAGGGTTAGGGAGAGGGGAAAAATCAGAGCGAAGTCCGTCCAAAAGCGCTCTGCCAGTCCTGCTCGAACTTAACAATGGCGGCATCCACCGCAGGTGACGCAATAAACTGCTGTGCCACGTCCAGCGGCAGCGTAATGGACTGACAGCCCACCAGCAGGCAATCCAGTGCCTGACGCGGCGTTTTAAAGCTCGCAGCCAACACTTTTGACTGTGGCGCATGTAGCTCCAGCAACTGTTGCAACTCTTCCACGCTACGAATACCGCTGCCGCCTTGTGCATCGATGCGGTTCACATAAGGTGCAACATATTCTGCGCCCGCCAGAGCAGACAGCATCCCTTGTGCAGCACCGTAAACCGCGGTGCCCAATGTTGGAATACCTTCTGCTTTCAGCAGTTTAATTGCCGCCAGGCCTTCCGCAGTGACAGGGACTTTCACCACTAAATCAGAAATAATGCTGCGCAGTTTGCGCGCATCTTCCACCATGCCTTCTGCCGTGTTCGCCATCACTTGCGCGAAAAGGCGGCCTTTGCCACCCAGCGCATCCTGTAATTCCGGCAGCAGCACGTCGAGCGGTTTCTTGCCTGCGGCAACAATGCTCGGGTTAGTGGTCACGCCTGCCAGTGGGAAAACGCGGGCCAGTTTTTTGACCGCTGCAACGTCAGACGTGTCGAGATAGAGTTCCATAGCCATTCCTTAAATTGTGAGATTCTGCATGCTTTAAAATTACCACGCCACAACCTCTCGCTTAGTTGATTCACGTCAAAATTACTTTCATTCGAAAGTTATTTAATCTTTATACGAAAGCAAAGAGGTGAAAGATGATTTTCAATATTCAGCGCTACTCCACCCACGATGGCCCCGGCATCCGTACCGTTGTCTTTATGAAAGGTTGCTCGCTGGGCTGTCGCTGGTGCCAGAACCCGGAAAGCCGTGCCCGTGAACAGGATTTGCTGTTCGACGCACGTCTGTGCCTTGAAGGCTGTGACCTTTGTCAGCAGGCGGCTCCCGGTGTTATTGAACGTGCGCTGAATGGCCTGATTATCCACCGCGAACAACTCGACGGTTCACATCTTAAAGCGCTCAACGATGTCTGCCCGACTCAGGCGTTGACCGTCTGCGGCGAAGAGAAAAGCGTCGACGATATTATGGCGACCGTGCTTCGCGATAAACCTTTCTACGATCGTAGCGGCGGTGGCCTGACGCTCTCCGGCGGTGAACCGTTTATGAACCCGGAAATGGCGTTGGCGTTGCTGAAAAGCAGCCATGAACAAGGCATTCACACCGCGGTTGAAACCTGCCTGCACGTGCCGTGGAAATACCTTGAACCGGCACTGCCGTATATCGACCTCTTTCTCGCCGACCTCAAACATGTGGATGCCGATAAATTCCAGCAATGGACGGACGGCTCAGCGAAACGTGTGCTCGATAACCTGAAACGACTGGCCGCTGCTGGAAAGAAAATGACCATTCGCGTGCCGCTGATTCAGGGCTTTAACGCTGATGAGGCCTCCATTGAAGCCATTACTGACTTTGCCGCGAATGAGCTGCACGTTAACGACATTCACTTTTTACCCTATCACACGCTGGGCATGAACAAATATACCCTGCTTGGCGTGCCCTATTCTGCCCCTGACAAGCCGCTCGATGCCCCGGAACTGCTGGATTTTGCCCAGCGTATTGCCCGGGATAAAGGGCTGACTGCGACCCTACGAGGATAATACGATGACTACCCTGACTCTCGACAAATTGACCGACCGCATCAAGGCGCATAAAGATGCCCTGATCCATATCGTCAAGCCGCCAGTCTGTACCGAGCGTGCACGCCATTACACCACCGTTTACCAGCAAAATATGGATAAGCCGATTCCGGTGCGTCGTGCGCTGGCGCTGGCTCATCACCTGGCTGAGCGCACCATCTGGATCAAGCACGATGAGCTGATCATCGGCAACCAGGCGAGCGAAGTCCGTGCCGCGCCAATTTTCCCGGAATACACCGTCAGCTGGATTGAAAAAGAAATTGACGATCTGGCCGATCGTCCGGGTGCGGGTTTCTCCGTCAGCGAAGAAAACAAACGCGTTCTGCATGAAATTTGCCCGTGGTGGAATGGCCAGACGGTGCAGGACCGCTGCTACGGCATGTTTACCGACGAACAAAAAGCCCTGCTGGCAACCGGTATTATCAAAGCCGAAGGCAACATGACCTCCGGCGATGCGCATCTGGCGGTGAACTTCCCGCTGCTGCTGGAAAAAGGGCTGGATGGCCTGCGTGAAAAAGTGGCTGAACGCCGCTCGCGCATTAACCTGACCGTACTGGAAGATTTGCACGGCGAACAGTTCCTGAAAGGCATTGATATTGTTCTGGAAGCCGTCAGCCTGCACATCAAACGTTTTGCCGACCTGGCACGCTCCATGGCAGCAACAGAAACACGCGAAAGCCGTCGCGATGAGTTGCTGGCGATGGCGGCAAACTGCGACATCATCGCGCATGAACCGCCGAAAACCTTCTGGCAGGCATTGCAGCTGTGCTATTTCATCCAGCTGATTTTGCAGGTTGAATCCAACGGTCACTCCGTGTCGTTTGGTCGTATGGACCAGTATCTCTATCCGTTCTACCGTCGTGATGTTGAACTCAATAATTCGCTTGAGCGCGAACAGGCTATCGAGCTGCTGCACTCCTGCTGGCTGAAGCTGCTGGAAGTGAACAAAATCCGTTCCGGTTCGCACTCAAAAGCCTCTGCGGGCAGCCCGCTGTATCAGAACGTCACTATCGGCGGTCAAAAGCTGGTGGACGGCGAAGCCATGGATGCGGTGAACCCGCTTTCCTACGCCATTCTGGAATCCTGTGGTCGCCTGCGCTCGACTCAGCCTAACCTTAGCGTGCGTTACCACGCTGGCATGAGCAGTGATTTCCTCGACGCTTGCGTGCAGGTGATTCGCTGCGGCTTCGGCATGCCAGCGTTTAACAACGACGAAATTGTGATCCCTGAATTCATCAAGCTCGGCGTGGAAAAAGAAGATGCTTACGATTATGCCGCCATCGGCTGTATCGAAACGGCGGTCGGCGGCAAATGGGGTTATCGTTGCACCGGCATGAGCTTTATCAACTTCGCCCGCGTGATGCTGGCGGCGATGGAAGGCGGCCGAGACGCCACCAGCAACGAAGTGTTCCTGCCGCAGGTGAAAGCGCTGTCCGAAGGTAACTTCAGCAACTTCGACGAAGTGATGGCGGCGTGGGATACCCAAATTCGCTATTACACCCGTAAGTCGATTGAGATCGAGTACGTCGTCGACACCATGCTCGAAGAAAACGTGCATGACATTCTGTGTTCTGCGCTGGTGGATGACTGTATCGAACGCGCGAAAAGCATTAAGCAAGGCGGCGCAAAATACGACTGGGTTTCCGGCCTGCAAGTCGGGATCGCCAACCTCGGCAACAGCCTCGCCGCAGTCAAAAAACTGGTGTTTGAGCAGGGGGCGATTGGTCAGCAACAGCTGGCAAAAGCGCTGGCTGAAGACTTTGAAGGCCTGACTCATGAACAGCTGCGTCAGCGTTTGATCAATGGCGCACCAAAATACGGTAACGACGATGACAGCGTTGATGAACTGCTGACCCGCGCTTATCAGACCTATATCGACGAGCTGAAGCAGTATCACAACCCACGCCATGGCCGTGGCCCGATTGGCGGCAACTATTACGCAGGCACGTCGTCTATCTCTGCCAACGTGCCGTTTGGTGCCGCCACCATGGCAACACCAGATGGACGCAAAGCGAAGACACCGCTGGCTGAAGGTGCAAGCCCGGCTTCCGGGACTGACCATCTCGGCCCAACGGCGGTGATCGGCTCTGTGGGTAAATTACCGACCGCAGCCATTCTGGGTGGCGTACTGCTCAACCAGAAGCTGAACCCGGCCACGCTGGATAACGATTCGGATCGCCAGAAACTGATGGTGCTGCTGCGCACCTTCTTTGAGGTGCATAAGGGTTGGCATATTCAGTACAACATCGTGTCGCGTGACACACTACTGGAAGCGAAGAAGCATCCGGATCAGTATCGTGATTTAGTGGTGCGCGTGGCAGGGTATTCGGCGTTCTTTACTGCGCTGTCTCCGGATGCTCAGGACGATATTATCGCTCGTACTGAACATACGCTGTGACGTCAATTGCCGGGCGGCACTGCGTTTGCCCGGCCTACCTTGCTTTGTAGGCTGGGTAAGGCGACAGCCGCCACCCGGCATTTCAGAATGCGGCAGCCTAAAGGGCTGCCGCAGTGTTTTTAGTTTCGAATGAAATAAATTTGTGGTTCCCGTCACATTATCACTAGAATGCTTCTGTTTGCCGGAATATTCAGGAGCTCAATGTATGACCATTAAAGTTATCGTCACAGATATGGACGGAACTTTCCTTAATGATGCCAAGCAGTACTCGCGAGACCGCTTTATGGCGCAGTTTCAGCAGCTTAAACAGCGTGGTATTGAATTTGTGGTGGCCAGCGGCAACCAGTATTACCAGTTGATCTCCTTCTTCCCGGACATCCGCGATCAGATCTCCTTCGTCGCTGAGAACGGGGCTTTGGTTTACCAGCACGGCGAAGAATTGTTTCACGGCGAGTTGACGCGTCATGAATCCCAAATCGTGATCGGCGAATTGCTCAAAGACCCGCAACTCAACTTCGTGGCCTGCGGGCTGGAAAGTGCTTATGTCAGTGACAAAGCGCCGGAAGCCTTCGTAAAACTGATGTCTAAGCACTATCACCGCCTGAAGCCGGTCTCTGATTATCAGCAAATTGATGACAAAATCTTCAAGTTCTCGCTGAACCTGCCTGACAGTGAAATCCCTCAGTTGATTGACGCGCTGCATGTCTCTCTGGATGGCATCATGAAACCTGTCACCAGCGGCTTTGGCTTTGTTGATTTGATTATCCCTGGCCTGCACAAAGCCAACGGCATCAGCCGCCTGCTGAAAAACTGGCAAGTCTCGCCGCAGGAGTGCGTGGGCATTGGCGACAGTGGGAACGACGCTGAAATGCTGAAGCTGGTGAAATACTCGTTTGCGATGGCGAACGCTGCCGACAGCATCAAAGCGATTGCCCGCTACCAGACTGACGATAACAACCATGATGGCGCACTGAACGTCATTCAGGCCGTGCTGGATAACGCTTCTCCGTTCGATCTCTGATCTTCTGCCGGGGCGCTCGCTCCGGCCTTGCCCTTCTCTTTTTCCTCAGCTTGTGAACCACCTCATTTTTTTAACTTGCATTAACCGTTTTTTAACTTAAAGTATCACTTGTAAGTTTAATTACTTTCGAATGAAAGATTGAGAGGTCCACCATGACGCTTACCTTTACCCATGAAACCCTGCCCGCCGACCACAAAACGGCTATCCGTGAAATGAAAAAAGCGCTGCGAGCGCAGATTGGCGATGTGCAGGCCGTGTTCGACAAACTCAGCGCGCATATTGCATCTCGCGTCGCTGAAATTGATGCTTTGAAAGCAGCAGGCAAACCGGTCTGGCCTGTGATTGATTATGCTGAACTGTCGGCTGGTCGCGTCACTGAGGCTCAGCGTGAAGAGATCAAACGCCGCGGCTGTGCGGTGATCAAAGGTCATTTCTCAAGCGAGCAGGCGCTGGGCTGGGATCGCTCAATGCTGGATTATCTCGACCGTAACCATTTCGATGAGGTGTACAAAGGCCCGGGTGATAACTTCTTCGGCACGCTGAGTGCTTCACGCCCGGAGATCTACCCGATCTACTGGTCACAGGCGCAAATGCAGGCGCGTCAGAGTCACGAAATGGCTAGCGTACAGTCATTCCTGAACCGTCTGTGGCGTTTCGAAAGTGACGGAAAGCAGTGGTTTGATCCCGATGTGAGCGTCATTTACCCGGATCGTATTCGTCGTCGCCCACCGGGAACCACTTCAAAAGGGCTGGGTGCGCATACCGATTCCGGCGCACTGGAACGCTGGCTGCTGCCTGCCTATCAGCAGGTTTTCGCCAGTGTCTTTAACGGCGATTTCACCCGCTTTGATCCGTGGGATGCGGCGCATCGCACAGAAGTGGAAGAGTACACCGTCGATAACACCACCAAATGTTCCGTATTCCGCACCTTCCAGGGCTGGACGGCACTCTCGGAAATGATCCCGCATCAGGGCTTGCTCCACGTAGTGCCCATCCCGGAAGCGATGGCCTATATCCTGCTTCGTCCTCTGCTGGACGACGTACCGGAAGATGAACTGTGTGGTGTTGCGCCGGGGCGCGTTCTGCCGATTTCTGAGCAGTGGCATCCGCTGTTAATGAAAGCGCTGACTTCCATTCCTGCGCTGAATGCGGGAGATTCGGTGTGGTGGCATTGCGATGTTATTCACTCGGTGGCCCCCGTGACTGAGCAGCAAGGCTGGGGCAACGTGATGTATATCCCTGCCGCACCGTTGTGCGAGAAGAATCTGGCGTACGCGCAGAAAGTCAAAGTGGCGCTCGAAAAAGGGGCTTCTCCGGGCGACTTCCCGCGTGAAGATTACGAAGCCAGCTGGCAAGACCGCTTCACGCTTGACGACCTCAACGACCACGGCAAACGCGCGTTGGGCATGCCGGTTTAATCGTCGTACAACCCTTCCCTTTCTACGGCGGTGCGTCGTGTTCCAGGACGTATCCGCCGTACGGATTCCCTCACCGCCAACTGACCATGTAAAAGCAAGCTTCCGCAAGGTCCTTCAGGGCGAATCAACCTTTGTTGCAGCATTTGCACCGCCTCAACGCCCAGCTCGTCACGCGGAACATGAACCGCCGTCAACGGCACATCCTGAATAGCGGCCAGATTAAAACCGTCAATGCTCATCACCGACACATCCTGTGGCACGCGTAAACCGCGCTGCTGCAAGGCATTGATGGTACCGGCAGCCATGAAATCCCCACCGACCAAAAAAGCCGTTGGCAGTGGTTTTTCGCCCCGCGCATCCAGCCACGCACCGACGTTTTCTTCAGTTTCTTTGGCGCTGAAACTGGGGACGGTTATCAAGTCCCGGCTGTCCTGAAAACGCAGATTGCCGTTCTTCCATGCCTCTCGAATACCCACCAGCCTTAACTCCATCGTGTAGCGCCGCAGGCACATGACATTCACCACGGAGCGGTGGCCCATATCAAACAGGTATCGGGCAGCGAACTGGCCGATCAGCCGGTGATCCGGTGCAATCGACGGCAGGCGCATTTTTTCATCGCGACAGTTGATGAGCACACAAGGTTTGGCGAAGTCAGCCGCCAGGTCGTGAATGTGCGTATCGTCGATACCGAGCAAAATAGCCGCCTGCGTTTCACTTTCGTTCATACGGGCCAGAAAGAGGTTTGCGTCGCTGTCGTTCTCCTCCAGCGCGCAGTAGCGCAACCGCACTTCATGGGGTGAAAGCGCTTTATTGATGCTTTGGATCACACGGTAATAAAAGATGTCCGATCGCTCATCAAAAGCTCGCTGCGGCGCAAAGACAATCAGGCTGTTCAGCAGCATGCGCCCGGCGGCGATGCCTTCCATAACGCCCAGCTCGCGTGCACAGGAAAGCACCTGGTTGCGCGCCTTTTCACTGGTGTTAGCTTTCCCAGCCAACACCCGGGAAACGGTACTGGCGGAAAGGCCTGTTCGGGTGGCAATTTCCGCGATTTTAAGCTTTTTATCCATTTTGTGATCTACCTCCATTTCGAAAATGAAAGAATTTTCATGAGTAATATACCCTGTCCCTAAAGGGGTAAATGTGACCTTTCGCTTGAAACCCGCCACACCATGAAAAAACTTTCACAAAACGGACTATTGTCAGCCATTTTTCTGGCCTACCCTAAATTGGCCTGACAACTTCCATACTAGTTATCTGGAAGACTACAACAATAAAACCGTTAAATTTCAGTTAAATAAAAAATTGGTGTAACAACTCACGGAATGAGTGGGTCACATTTCCCCCTACAAACCGTCTTGTGGAGATTTCTATGAGCCAAGGTATTAATAACGATATGACAGCCAGCAAATCGCGCCGCGTGGTGAAAAATTTGCGCTGGTGGGTGCTGGTGCTGTTCTTACTCGGCGTCACCGTCAACTACATTACACGCAACTCTCTGGGCATCCTCGCGCCTGAGCTCAAAACCGAGCTCGGCATTACCACAGAACAGTATTCATGGATTGTGGGCGCCTTCCAGCTTGCCTATACGATCTTCCAGCCCATTTGTGGTTGGTTAATTGACGTTATCGGCCTGAAACTCGGGTTTATGATTTGTGCCATCTTGTGGGCTGTCGCCTGTATCGCTCATGCTGGCGCAGGGAGCTGGCTGCATATGGCGCTGCTGCGTTTTGGGATGGGGGCTTCCGAAGCGGCCGCAACGCCCGCTAACGCCAAAACCATTGGCGAATGGTTCCCGAAATCTGAACGCCCGATTGCTGCTGGCTGGGCCGGTGTCGGTTTCTCGATTGGGGCAATGCTGGCTCCGCCTATCATTTACTTTGCTCACGCCTCTTTCGGCTGGCAGGGTGCGTTCATGTTCACCGGCTTCCTGGCACTGGTGTGGGTCGCGCTGTGGTGGACTTTCTACCACAACCCGGACAAACACCCGAACCTGAGCAAAGAAGAACTGGCTTTCATCAACCAGGACAACGAAGCGCCACCAGTCAAACTGCCTTTCTTCACCGCGCTGCGTACCATTGGCAAGAATAAGCGTTTTTACGGCATCGCCATCCCGGCCTTTATGGCGGAGCCCGCCTGGGCAGTCATGAGCTTCTGGGTGCCGCTGTATCTCGCCAAAGCCTACGGCATGGACCTGAAACAAATCGCCCTCTTCGCCTGGCTGCCGTTCCTGGCCGCTGACCTGGGTAGCGTGGCAAGTGGTTACCTCACCAAACTGTATGTGCGCCTCTTTGGCTGCACCCGTGTGAACTCAATCATTGCCTCTTCCGTCAGCGGCGCATTCCTGATGCTTTCCCTGGCAGCAATGGTGTTCACCAACAACCCGTATGTGGCCATTGCCCTGATTTCCATCGGCGGCTTCGGTCACCAAATCATCTCCTGCATGCTGAGCGCCCTGGTGGTGGAGTCCTTCGACAAAGGCCAGATGGCGACCGTTAACGGCATGCGCGGCTCTGCGGCGTGGATCGCAAGCTTCCTGTTTTCTCTGATTATTGGGGTAACGGCCGACAAAATTGGCTTTAACCCGCTGTTCGTCGCCATGGGCTTCTTTGACCTGATTGGCGCGGTATTCCTGGTTGCATTTATTGCTGAACGTCGCGCTAAGCGCGCCTGATAGATAGTGGACGACTGTTATGAAGACGCTTAAACACTGGACTTTTGAAACGCAAACCGCCCATCACGTCGAACTGAAGGTCGACGGGCAACACACCCTGTGCCTGTACATGCTGGAAGAAAATCTGTTCCGCGTGCTGCTCAAACGCCAGGGGAAACTGGCTCTCGACAAAACCTGGAGCATTGCGCCAGACCAGGACGTGCCGTGGGAAGGTCGTTCACGTGAAGACCTGAGTGGTTTCAGCCTGCCGGCCTGGACGCTGGATAAGCAAGACGATCGTCTGACTATCAGCACTTCACAGCTGCGTGTGACCGTTCACCAGCCGCTGTGGCTGGAATGGCATTACAAGAATGAAGCCGGTGAATGGCAGTATCTGACCGGCGACCGCCCAACCAGCGCCTATCTGGTGAACGCTCATGGTGATGGCGTGGCGCACTACCTGAAACGCCAGAAAGATGAGCGTTTCTATGGGCTGGGTGAAAAAGCGGGCGACCTGCAACGTACCGGCAAACGCTTTGAAATGCGCAACCTGGATGCAATGGGCTATAACGCGGTCAGCACCGATCCGCTCTATAAGCACATTCCGTTTACCATCACTCGCCGCGATGACATCAGCGTTGGCCTGTTCTACGACAACCTGAGCAGCAGCTGGCTGGATCTGGGTAACGAGCTGGATAACTACCACACCGCTTACCGTCGCTGGCAGGCTGAAGCCGGTGATATCGACTACTACCTGTTCACTGGCAAGCGCGTGCTGGATATCACCAAATCCTTCGTACGCCTGACCGGGAAAACGCTGTTCGGGCCGAAGTGGAGCCTGGGTTACAGCGGTTCCACCATGCACTACACCGATGCGCCGGACGCGCAAAATCAGCTGATGAACTTTATTCGTCTGGCCGATGAGCATGCGATCCCTTGCGATTCGTTCCAGCTCTCTTCCGGTTACACCTCCATCAACGGCAAGCGTTATGTGTTCAACTGGAACTACGACAAAGTGCCGCAGCCGAAGGTGATGAGCCAAGCCTTCCACGATGCCGGTCTGAAACTGGCGGCGAACATCAAGCCGTGCCTGTTGCAGGATCATCCTCGTTATAACGAAGTGGCAGAGAAAGGCCTGTTTGTCCGTGATTCTGAGGTCAATGCGCCAGAGCGTTCCGTGTTCTGGGATGACGAAGGTTCGCATCTGGACTTCACCAACCCGGCGACTGTGGCCTGGTGGCAGGAAGGCGTGACGACCCAGTTGCTGGAAATGGGCATCGATTCCACCTGGAACGACAATAACGAATACGAAGTGTGGGATGGCGAAGCTCGCTGCTATGGTTTCGGCAAAGAGATTGCGATTAAGCACGTGCGCCCTGTGATGCCGCTGCTGATGATGCGTGCTTCCATGGAAGCTCAGCAACGTTTTGCGCCAGAAAAACGCCCGTACCTGATTTCCCGTTCAGGCTGTGCCGGGATGCAGCGCTACGTTCAGACCTGGAGCGGTGATAACCGCACTAACTGGGACACGTTACGCTACAACACCCGTATGGGCGTGGGCATGAGCCTGTCTGGCCTGTTTAACGTGGGCCACGATGTTGGCGGTTTCTCTGGCGATAAGCCTGATGCGGAACTGTTCGTCCGTTGGGTACAGAATGGCGTGATGCATCCTCGCTTTACCATTCACTCGTGGAATGACGATCACACGGTCAACGAACCGTGGATGTACCCGGCTATCACGCCGTGCATCCGGGGCGCCATTGAACTGCGTTACCGCCTGATGCCGTATCTGTACACCCTGCTGTGGCAGGCGCATGCAGACGATGAGCCGATGCTGCGCCCAACCTTCCTCGACCACGAGCACGATGAGCAGACTTTCGCCGAATGTGATGACTTCCTGCTGGGCCGCGATTTACTGGTCGCAAGCGTAGTGGAGCAAGGCCAGCGCCAGCGTCCTGTGTGGCTGCCTGCTAACGAAACCGGCTGGTATGATTTCTATACCGGCGAGTGGTTCTCTGGCGGCCAGAACATCGTCATCGATGCACCGCTGGAAAAACTGCCGTTGCTGGTTCGCGCGGGTGCGGGTTTGCCACTGAGCGACCGCATCAAGCACGTTAAGCCTGAAGCCGACGTCAACCGCGAGCTGAAACTGTTCCCGCTGAAAGGCGTGGGTAGCGACAAAGGCCTGCTGTTTGAAGATGACGGCGAAACCTGGGGCTACAAAGACGGCAAAGCCCTGTGGCTGGAGTGGGAAATGACCTGCGATGGTAGCACCATCAACCTGAAAGTGAACCCGCGTGGCGATTATCGTCCAGCGTGGAAAACCCTGAAGGTTACGCTGCCAGCAGGTGAAAAACGCCAGTTGCTGATTAACGGCGTTGCCGCCAGTGAGTGGGCCGTGAACTAAGCCGCTATTTTCGGCAGTTGGTATCCAAATACGCCATGTGCAACCACACATGGCGTTTTTTATGGCTGAGCGAGAACGTAACAGTGACCCTGGCTTGCGGACGACTGACGATGAAAATCCGCCCCGCCCGTCTTTATACCGCCGCAATCAGAAAGCCAATCAAGACACAGTAAAGCACCAGATTCAGCAGGGTCAGAACAATTATCATGGCCGCACCTCTTTGCTCCGTTGAGTTTCAGCTTTTGACGATCATCAGCCGGATAAAAGCCAGCACCGCCATACTGCAAATAGCCCAATTGCGCAGACCGGTTAACCACGCCGTTCGCTGCCGGGATTTGTCCTGCCCGCTACAGCGTCGACAATGCGACAGACACTCACGGATAACCTCATTGGGGGTAATATTGCGCAGCACTTTGCTGCCGATCACCCGCTCTGGCTCGTCGCCCTGAATGAGTATTATCGTCACAGAGTAAACCTGCCCGGTTTCCCGAACGTGATACCGGTAGAGGGCGGATTCAGTCGCGCCGGAATAAAACGAAAACTCTCTCATAGCCCCTCCTGCAAGCGAAAATTCAGCCGCTATTTCTTCACAGAATTGTGCAGGAAAAATGGGGAAAATATGGGGTTGAGTCGCTGTTGCAGAAAGGTTTAAAAAATGAGCATCAAAAGAAAACCCCGGTCACCGAGTTGAGTCAGTGACCGGGGTTTTAGCCAACACAGTTGCAGCGTGAAAGACGACGGGAATTAGCCGTCGATGCCTTTACTGCGCAGATAATCTTCGTAGTTGCCGCTGAAGTCGATCACGCGCTCTGGCGTAATCTCAATCACACGGGTCGCCAGCGAAGAGACGAACTCACGGTCGTGGGAAACGAAAATCAGGGTGCCCTGATACATTTCCAGTGCCATGTTAAGGGATTCGATGGATTCCATATCCAGGTGGTTGGTCGGTTCGTCCATCACCAGAATGTTCGGTTTTTCCATCATCAGCTTGCCGAACAGCATGCGCCCTTTTTCACCACCGGAAAGCACTTTGGCTGGCTTTTTGATGTCGTCCTGGCTGAACAGCAGACGGCCGAGGAAGCTGCGAACCACTTGTTCGTCGTCCCCTTCCTGTTTCCACTGGCTCATCCACTCAAAGACGGTGAGATCGTTTTCGAATTCGTATTCGTGATCCTGCGCGTAGTAACCAATTTTCGCGTTTTCAGACCATTTCACGCTACCGCTGTCGGCTTCGAGTGCACCCACCAGCGTTTTCAGCATGGTTGATTTACCGATACCGTTGGTCCCCAGGATCGCCAGCTTCTCGCCCACTTCCAGCAACAGATTCACGCCCTTGAACAGCGGACCGTTGTCGAAGCCTTTGGTGAGTTTTTCCACTTCCAGCGCGTTACGGAACAGTTTCTTGTCCTGCTCGAAGCGGATGAACGGGTTCTGGCGGCTGGAAGCTTTCACTTCGTCCAGTTTGATTTTATCAATCTGGCGAGCACGAGAGGTTGCCTGACGGGATTTAGAGGCGTTGGCGCTGAAGCGGCTGACGAAGGACTGCAGGTCAGCAATTTGCGCTTTCTTCTTGGCGTTGTCGGCCAGCAGACGTTCACGCGCCTGGGTCGCTGCCGTCATGTATTCATCATAGTTACCCGGGTAGACGCGCAGCTCGCCGTAGTCGAGGTCGGCCATGTGGGTGCAGACCATGTTCAGGAAGTGACGGTCGTGCGAGATGATGATCATGGTGCTGTTGCGCTCGTTGAGCACGCTTTCCAGCCAGCGGATGGTGTCGATGTCCAGGTTGTTCGTCGGTTCATCGAGCAGCAGGATATCTGGATTGGAGAACAGCGCCTGTGCCAGAAGCACACGCAGTTTCCAGCCTGGAGCCACTTCGCTCATCGGGCCGTAATGTTGTTCGACAGGAATGCCTACGCCGAGCAGCAGTTCGCCCGCGCGTGATTCCGCAGAGTAACCATCCATTTCGCCATAGGCGACTTCGAGGTCGGCAACTTTGTAGCCCTCTTCTTCGCTCATTTCCGGCAGGGCGTAAATGCGATCGCGCTCTTGCTTCACTTCCCAGAGTTCGGCGTGACCCATAATAACGGTGTCGAGCACAGAAAACGCTTCGAAGGCGAACTGATCCTGGCGCAGCTTACCGATGCGCTCGTTAGGATCGAGGGAAACGTTACCCAGGGTTGGCTCTAAATCGCCGCCCAGGATTTTCATAAAGGTAGATTTACCGCTTCCGTTGGCGCCAATCAGGCCGTAACGGTTGCCGCCGCCAAATTTGACGGAGATGTTTTCGAACAGCGGCTTACTGCCGAACTGCATGGTGACGTTGCTGGTAGTTAACACGAGCGTATCCTGAAAGATGTGACAAACAGCCTATTTTGCCACAATTATGAATTAAAATCGCCCTGTGCGTTGAATGACTCTACGGTCAGCCTCAGCGGCAACAGTGAAAAAAATGTGATTTCGTCCACATCCGATTTCCCTGTTGCCCCGAATGCACATATAATGCGCTCCCATTACGAGTTACATTTCTCCAACAACAGCCTGCGCGGCAACGATATTTCGCAAAACATGAAAATGAAATTAACTACGCTTTTCGCGGCAGCGTTTGCCGTTATGGGCTTTTGCAAGACTGCATCTGCTGTGACTTACCCGCTGCCAACCGACGGTAGCCGTCTGATTGGTCAGAACCAGGTCGTCACCATCCCTGATGACAATAAGCAGCCGCTGGAGTACTTCGCAGCACAGTATCAGATGGGTCTGTCCAACATGACCGAAGCCAACCCGGGTGTTGACGTGTATCTGCCGAAAGGCGGTACCGTGCTGAACATCCCGCAGCAGCTGATCCTGCCGGACACCCCGCACGAAGGTATCGTGATTAACAGCGCCGAAATGCGTCTGTACTACTACCCTGCGGGCACCAATACCGTTATCGTGCTGCCCATTGGTATCGGCCAGTTAGGTAAAGACACGCCAATCAACTGGACCACTAAAGTTGAACGTAAGAAAGCGGGTCCAACATGGACGCCAACCGCGAAAATGCACGCGGAATACATCGCCGCAGGCAACCCGCTGCCAGCCGTTGTTCCAGCTGGCCCGGACAACCCGATGGGCCTGTACGCGCTGTATATCGGTCGTCTGTATGCCATTCACGGCACCAACGCCAACTTCGGTATCGGCCTGCGCGTGAGCCACGGTTGTGTGCGTCTGCGTAACGAAGACATCAAGTTCCTGTTCCAGAACGTGCCAGTCGGCACGCGCGTCCAGTTCATCGATGAACCAGTGAAAGCAACCACTGAGCCAGATGGCAGCCGTTACATTGAAGTTCACAACCCGCTGTCCACAACCGATGCACAGTTCAACGGTGGCGAGATTGTGCCAATCACACTGACCAAATCTGTTCAGGCTGTAACAACCCAGGCTGACGTTGACACCAGCGTGGTCGATCAGGCTGTTCAGGATCGTTCCGGGATGCCAGTTCGTCTGAACTGATAGCTTCTGCGAGCACAAAAAAAGCGGGTTTTGATAACCCGCTTTTTTTATTTCTGCGTTTGATTAGCCGTTGTTCACAATCACAATCCCGCCGTGATCGTAACGGTAATGGCAGTGGGCATATTCCAGCGGCGTACCGTCTTCCAGATAGATAACCTGCTCCACTTCCAGCACCGGATCGCTGGCTTCACACACCAGATGCTGTTGTTCCAGCTCACCCGGTTTGATGGCACGCACCACGCGATACGACCCCATAATTTTCAGCCCCAGCGTTTCCACATACTGAAACACTGAACTTTCCAGATGCGTTTTATTGAGACCCGGCACCAGGCTTACCGGCATCACCGTCGCATCGAGCGACATCGGCTCGTCATTGAGCAACCGCAAACGGACGAAATCGTACACTGGCGCATCCGCGTTAATCAGCAGTGACGATTGTTCTTTCTCGGTCGGGAAACGGAGCTCAAAGCGTACGACCTGACTGCTTACTTTGCCCAGATGTTCCCAGGTTTTCGTCGCACCAAAGTAGTCGCTGCCCGGCAAATCCCATTGCGAAAGTTGCAGGAAGTTTTTACGAACAAACGTCCCCTGCCCCTGACGCGTATAGATGAGCCCTTCGACAATCAGCTGGCGCATGGCCTGCTGAATGGTCATCCTGCTGGTCTGAAATTCCGCCGCGAGGGCGAACTGATCGGGCAACGGCGAACTGGCTGGATACCGCTGGCTGATGATGCGCTTCTTGATTTCCCGCGCGATATTTAGATACTTCGCCGCCATTGCCCATCCATCCTTACTTAGTCTGCTATCCCACTGTTTTTTAAGGCCACTCGCTCTGCAATCTTGAGGAAAGGCAGGTAGAAGAATACACCAAAGATGATGATTATCAACTGAACCACCACCGCTCTCCAGTCCCCGGCGGTGGCCAGCCACGCACTGAGCACAGGCGGTGTTGTCCAGGGGATCATCACCACGCAGCGCGACATCAAACCCAAGGTGGTGCAAAGCCACGCGAAGAAGATGCCGATGGCAGGCAGCAGCACAAACGGGATCATCAGCGGGATGTTAAACACAATCGGCAGCCCGAAGATAACCGGCTCGTTGATGTTAAACAGCCCCGGCGTGATGGCCAGACGAGCCACTTGTTTCGACGCTTTCTGCCGTGAAAACAGGAAAATAGCAATCAGCAGAGAAATGGTGCTCCCGGTGCCGCCCACCATGCCAAACGTGGGGACAAAAATGTTGTTGATGATATGTGGGATTGGCTGCCCGGCAGCAAACGCCAGCATGTTTTCATTGGTGTTGATTAGCAGGAACGGTTCCAGAATAACGCTATTCACCACCGCCTGATGGATACCCAGCGTGAACAGGAAATTGCCGAAACTGTAGATAAAAATCGTGCCCGGCAGGCTGGTATTGATCAACCGCAGTGGCTGCTGAATCAGCGTGATGATCAGATGTATCAAGTCGGTATGCAGCAGGTTTTTCAGCAGCGCCGCCAGTATCGCGAAGATCGACAAAGTGATGATTGTTGGCAGCAACGAAGAGAAAGACTGGCTGACCGCAGGCGGAACGTTATCGCCCAGGTTGATCTCCAGCCGCTTGTACTGCGCGATACGGATAAACAACTCCGTTGCCAGCAGACCAATAATGACGCCAGCAAAAATGCCGGTGGTGCCGATATTGGCAAACGTCAGCACCGAAGTCAGGCTGACCGTGGTTTTGCCCCCCACCGGCACCAAATCGACGGTCATCGGCATCATGATAATAAAACTGCTGAGAGCAATAACGACGGCCGAAACCGGGTTAGTAAAGTTTTTATTCCGCGCCAGCGACCACGCGATCATCGGTGCTATCAACAAAGCCGCAATGTTCAGCGTCCCGTTGATAATGGCATCGCCCCACACCTTAAATCGCACCAGCGTATCTCCGTCTAATACCCAGGGAAACACGACGTTGTTCACCAGTACCGCGAGCCCTGCCAGGATGAAAATCGGCATGACTCCGGCGAACGCGTCGCGCAGCGAACGCAGGTGAACCTGGTTTGCAATGCGCGCCGAAAACTCCACGAAGCGATCGGTAAAAGACTGCATATTGGATGAAACGTTATCAGACATGTGCACAGACCTTTTTTTGACTCACCCCAACAGTTCCTCTCATGCAACCGGAGTGCATGAGAGGAAAACCCGATTTCGCGCAGGCGTTACATCTCTTCGCCGTTGCTATGGATTGCCTTTTTCAACCACGCGTAGCTTTTCTTCGGCACACGCTTCAGATCTTTCAGATCGTGATTTTCGCGGTTTACGTACACCACGCCGTAGCGCTTACGCATATCGCCCTGCGAGCTGAGAATGTCGATAAGCCCCCAACCGAGATAGCCGATCACGTCTGCGCCATCTTCAAAAATGGCCTCTTTCATGGCGTTGATATGGTCGCGGTGATAGGCAATGCGGTAGTCATCGGCAATCATGTTTTCGCCGTCCCACTGCTCAATCACGCCAATGCCGTTTTCAATCGGGAACACCGGCAGACGCCAGTTGTTGTAGTACTGCGTGATAATGGTGCGGAAGCCCAGCGGATCAATCTGCCAGTTCCATTCGGTGGCTTTCAGATACGGGTTATCTTTGTCGCCGTATTTCATGTAGTAGTTCACCGGCGTGCCTGCCGGGATCGGGTCGGTGTCGAGCGTACGGCTGGCGTAGTAGCTGAAAGCCATGTAGTCGTTTTTGTTGCTGTTGATAAGCGCCAGATCGTCTTCGCGATAGATATCTTCGAAACCTTCACGTTTGACCACCGCCATCACTTCCGGGCTGTAGCCCTGCCCGGCATACACGCGCAGCAGGTTTTGATTGAGGAATTCGTCATGCTGTTGCGCACAGAAAATGTCGCGAGGCTTACAGGTTGCCGGGTAAACCAGTTGATGCGCTAACATGCCGCCCATCAGTTTGCCGGGCTTAGTGTCGTGCAGATATTTCGTCAACTGAACATGCGCCACCATGGTGTGATGCTGAATTTCATACAGCTCGCGCAGGGTTTCTTCGCCACGCATGTAGCCAGAAATACGGAACGCAATCGGCATGTGGAAGATGTTCTGCTCGTTGAAGGTCAGCCAGTACTTCACCTTGTCGCCATAGCAGTCGATCATCTTTTTGCCGTAGCGGACAAACGCGTCAAGCACGCGACGGTCGTTAAAACCGTTGTACTCTTCTGCCAGTGCCAGTGGCATGTCGAAGTGATAGAGGCAAATCATCGGTTCGATGCCGCGCTCAATCAGGCCGTCGATAAAACGGTGGTAGAAGTCGATGCCTTCCTGATTAAATTCGCCATCACCCATCGGACAAACGCGGCTCCAGGAAATCTGGAAGCGATAGCAGTTCATCCCCAAATCCTTCATCAAATCAAAGTCTTCTTCGAAACGGTGATAGGAGTCTGTGGCCACTTTCCAGTCAGAGGCAAATTCGCTCGGCTCGCGAATGTCATACACCGATTTCCCTTTGCCGCCCTCATTCCATGCGCCTTCGGTCTGCATGCTGGACACCGAGTTACCCCATAAAAAGCCTTTCGCCAGTGTGTTCATTGTCGCTCTCCGTCTATATGACTAGTCATTTAAATTTCATGACTAGTCATATAGAGCGAAATGACAAATCAGGCAAAAGGGTTGTGTTGTTTTTGTGAGCAGAACCGGAAAAATGGACGTAAAAAAGCCGGATGGCACTAACGCTTATCCGGCCTTGTTAAGTTCAAACGGAGGGTTTTGTAGGTCGGGTCAGCGCAGCGCCACCCGACAATTAGCCCGACAATTAACCCGGCAACACAGAATTACCCTTTCAACTGATTACGGCGATACTCGCCCTGACGCTCCAGCATCCAGCCAGGATATTCACGTGGCAACGCACTGACGGCGTCCAGCTGTTTCAGTTCTTCCTCGGTGAGGCGAATTTCAGTGGCAGCAATGTTATCCGCCAGTTGATCCGGGCGTTTCGCGCCAATAATCACGCTGCTCACCACAGGCTGATGCAACAGCCACGCCAGCGCGATTTGTGCCACCGACACGCCTTTGCTTTCGGCGATATTGCGCATCACGTCGATGCAGTCGAAACCACGCTCTTTATCGACCGGTGGGAAATCAAACTCCAGACGACGGCTACCCGCTTCATTCTGCCCGTCGCGACCGTATTTACCGCTCAGGAAACCGCCTGCCAGCGGACTCCAGACCATTAGCCCAACACCTTCGCTGCGCATCATCGGCACCAGTTCACGTTCCAGGTCGCGCCCGGCGATGGTGTAATACGCCTGCAATGACGCGAAACGAGACAAGCCCAGTTTGTCAGAGATCCCCAGCGCCTTCATGATTTGCCAGGCTGACCAGTTAGACACGCCGATGTAACGCACATGCCCGTGCTGCACCAGGTTGTCCAGCGCGTATAACGTTTCTTCAATCGGCGTGGCCGGATCAAAACCGTGCAGTTGATACAAATCGATATGATCGAGCTGCATCCTGCGCAGGCTTTCCTTCACGCTGTTGATGATGTGATACCGCGAGCTGCCGCGGGAATTCACGCCAGCAGTGCCGGTTTCGCCAAATACTTTGGTGGCCACTACCACGTTTTCACGCGGCACTTTAAGGTTCTTTAGCGCTTGTCCGGTTATCTCTTCCGAACGCCCTTCGGAATAAACATTCGCGGTATCGATAAAGTTGATGCCTGCATCCAGCGCGCTGCCCACCAGCCGCTCAGCGTCGGCCTGTTGTAGCTGGCCGATTTTGCCCCACATGCCGCCTTCGCCGCCAAAGGTCATGGTGCCAAGGCACAGTTCAGAGACAAACAATCCGGTATTGCCTAATTTCTGGTAACGCATAACCGCCTCCTCAAGGGATGAATTTCGTGAATGTTGACTCGTATAAAGACTAGCCAGCTTCGCGAAACGGCGAATGGGGCGTTCCTGCCTGTTTCTTGCCCAATCCTGCGAAACTCACCCGCGCGGTGCGTCACCAAAGACGGAGTAGTCCGGTAGATAAACGTTCTGGTAAGTTTCCCAACCACCGCCGAGCGCTTTGTACAGCGCCACCAAATCTATTCGGCTTTGGACCTGCGCCTGCGCGTGTTGCTGCTTCGCCTGCGCCAGTTGTCGCTGAGCATCGAGCACATCGATGAACGTTGCCAGCCCTTGTTTGTAGCTGCTGCTGGCGAGGCTGAATGCACTTTGCAGCGCATCAATGGTCTTCTGTAATGCCTGTTCCTGCTTCTGGTCGCTGCGATAGCTCACCAGCGCATTCTCCACATCGCCGAGCGCTGTCAGCACCGTCTGGCGATATTGCAACACCTGCGCACCCTGCTGCGCTCGGGCCAGTTTGACGCTCGACACCAGCCGACCGCCCTGGAAAATCGGAATCGAAA
This sequence comes from Scandinavium sp. NPDC088450, assembly GCF_044900545.1. NCBI lineage: Bacteria > Pseudomonadati > Pseudomonadota > Gammaproteobacteria > Enterobacterales > Enterobacteriaceae > Scandinavium > Scandinavium sp. NPDC088450. The sequence goes on from NZ_JBJDNI010000004.1 coordinate 215,443, forward strand.
TCTGTGGGCCGACGCTGTAGAAATGGCTGCTCCAGTCGGTCAGCCAGTTAGTTTCGCTGTTACGCAGCCCAAACTGACCATTGAGCGTCAGGCTCGGGAACAACTCCGCCACCGACACGCCAATTTGCGCCGTTGCTGCATGCAGATTGGCCTCCGCTTCACGCACGTCAGGACGGCGGCGTGCCAGCGTAGAAGGGATACCGGTTTGCACCACATCAGGCAGATTGGGCAGCGGCTGTGGCGTGCTGAGTTCGTTATCCAGCGCACCAGGCGGTTTGCCGAGCAGGATAGCCAGCGCATTCATCGCCTGGCGCTCTTGCGCTTCGTATTGCGGGAGCTGGGCTTCCAGATTGCCTAATTGCGCACGGGCATTTTCCACATCCATCTGGGGCGACAATCCACCCTTCTGGCGGCTCTCGGTCAGCTCCAGCGTTTCCTGCGCACTGGCAATCTGGGTATTCATCGTCGCCATAATGCTCTGCGTGCCTCGCAGTTGTAGCCACGCTCGCGCCACTTCTGCTTCAAGTGACACCAGTGCATCGTTGCGTTGCTCTATCGCCGCCTGCTGTTGCGCCGCAGCGGCCTCTGTCTGACGGCGCACTTTGCCCCACAAATCGAGCTCCCACTGGGCATCAAAACTGCCCTGATAGAGATTAATCGGCTGCGTCAGCGGCTGAAGCGCCCCTTTCAAATCCGGATCCACGCTGTCTATCTGGTCGTAAACACCGTGTGATTTCAGCTCCCCTTCAATGCCTAACTGCTGGCGTGTGGCCTGAAGCGAACCGTTCACTGACGGGAAGAAAGCCCCGTTGGCCTGATTAAGCTGCTCACGCGCTCCGGCAATGCGCAGCGCCGTCTGCTGCAAGGAAAGATTGCCGATGATCGCCCGTTCAATCAGGCTGTTGAGCTCCGACGAATTGAAGGTCGTCCACCAGCGAGTATTCACCGCCTGGGTTGCCGTTTGCGACTGAGCGGTTTTATCCCCCGGATCGTTCCAGTGCGTCGGCGTTTTGGGCTGCGGCGGCTGATAATCTGGCCCAACGGCGCAGCCAGTCAGAAACAGGATCAGGAGATAAGGCGAAGTTTTTTGCATTGTTAGTGTGCTCCTGCGTTGCCTTCACTCCTGACGGGCGAGAGCAGTAAACAGAACGGGATCAGGCAGAGCGCGACCACGCTCAGAATCGTGAAAACGTCGACATAGGCGAGGAATCGCGCCTGGGCGATCATCTCTTTGTACAGTTGTCCGCTGGCGAGGCTCAGGGGATCGCCAACCTGAGTGGTGAAATCGCGAATGGCTTGCGCGATTTGTTTCAACGTCAACTGGAACGGCTCGTTCAACGGCGTGGCGTGATAGGCCAGGTGCGAGCTGTGCGTTTGCGCCCTTTCGGTCAACGCCGCGGTAGACAGCGAGATGCCCACAGACCCCGCCACGTTGCGGAACATGGTGAACAACGCGGCAGCATCCGCGTTCAAGCGGCGCGGAATGGAGATGAACGCAATGGTAGTGAGCGGCACAAACAAGAACCCCAGCCCCAACGACTGCGCGCAGCGGAACAGCACCAGCGTTTCAAAATCGATGGCGGGCGTTAAGTTTCGCGACCAGTAAAAAGAGACCGCCAGCAGCGTAAAACCGAAGGCGATTATCCAGCGAGTCTGCACAATCGGCATCAGTTTCAGCACCAGCGGGATTGTCAGGACAATCAGTACCGCACCGGGCGACATCACCAGCCCCGACCAGGTGGCGGTGTAGCCCAAATCCTGCTGAGCGAGCTGCGGGATAACCACGGAACTGCCATACAAAATCATCGCCATCCCCGCCATCAGCAGACAGGAGACGGCAAAGTTTTTGTCCGCCATGCAGCGTAAATCCACCACCGGTTTACGGGCGTAGAGAAGCCAGTAAATCGCGCCGACAATGCCGATGAGCGTTAACACCGCAAACGTGATGATGAAATTGGAGTGGAACCAGTCATCGTCTTCACCGCGGTCCAGCATCACCTGCAAACAACCAAGGCCGAGCGCGATAAGCCCGATACCCGTCCAGTCGATGCTCGCTTTCCCTTCGGCTTTTTTCTCCCACGGCGGGTCTTCCAGCAGCTGATACACCGCCAGCACCGTCAAAATGCCGACCGGAATGTTGATAAAGAACACCCAGCGCCAGGAGTAACTGTCGGTTATCCAGCCGCCAAGCGTCGGCCCCATCACGGGCGCGACGATGATCGCAATCGACGACAGGCCAAACGCTTTGCCACGGTCTTCCGGCTTAAAATAATCGAGTAAAACTGACTGCTGAGTGGGCTGTAAGCCGCCACCGAAAAAGCCCTGCATGACGCGAAACAGAATGATCTGCCACAGCTCGGTGGCTATCCCACACAGAAACGAGCAAATGGTGAACATCACGATGCAAATGATGAAGAACTGCTTACGCCCTAGCAGGCGGCTCAGAAAGGCAGAAATGGGCAGCACGATGCCGTTGGCGACCAGGTAACTGGTCAGCACCCAGGTGGATTCGTCATAGCTTGCCGAGAGCGACCCCGCGACATGCGGCAGCGCCACGTTGACGATGGTGGTGTCGAGAATTTCCATAAACACCGCCAGGGTGACGACAATCGCCACCGCCCACGGATTACTGGCAGGCTGCCAGTTTTCATGGCTGGACTCGGTCATTCCACTGTGACCTTCGGGACAACGGACAAGCCGAGTGGTAGCGGATGATTCGCATCCAGCCCTTTATCGATGACGATTTTCACCGGCACGCGCTGGACGATTTTCACAAAGTTGCCGGTCGCGTTTTCCGCCGGGAACGCCGAGAACTTCGACCCACTGCCCTGCTGGATGCTGTCGACATGCCCTTCCAGCGCCATATCCGGCCACGCATCGACCGATACCGTCACTTTGTTGCCGGGCTTCATGCGTTCCAGTTGAGACTCTTTAAAGTTGGCGGTCACCCAGACATCCGTTGAAACCAGCGAAAACAGTGCAGTGCCTGCCTGTACCAGCGTGCCATTTTGCACATTACGCTTCGTGACAAAGCCATCAAATGGGGCTCGCACTTCGGTATAAGAAAGATTCAGTTCTGCGGTTTCAAGCTGAGCTCTGGCCTGATCAACCTGACGCTCGCGTGCTTCGACGTTGGTTTGCTGTTGGCGAATTTGCAGCTGAACCTGATCGGCCACTTCAAGTTGGGCTTTGGCGCTGGCTAATCCCGCCTGTGCACTGCGCAATTGAGCATTCGCCGAATCGATATTTTGTTGAGTGGTGGCGCGAGGATCGACCCCACGTTGGCGACGATAGGCAGCTTCCGCATTGGCCAGGTCAGCCTGCGCTTTCAACACATTAGCTCTGGCTTCATCGCGCTGCGCGGGGTATTGCACTTTCGACAAATCCAGCTGTGCCTGAGCCTGATGAAGCTGAGCAACCGCCAAGCCTAACTGGGCTTTCGCCTGATCGCGTTGGGCAGTGTTGTCTCGCGGATCGATAACCACCAGCAGATCGCCTTTCTTCACTCGCTGGTTATCGGTCACCTTTAAATCCGTGACGTAACCCGCCGCTTTGGGCGCGACAGTGACCGCATTGCCATCGGTGAAAGCATCGTCAGTGGTTTCTTGATTGCGGGTTAAGAACCACCAGATCAGGGCCACCACCACCATCACCACGACCACTACGCCAAGGATGATTAAGGGCTTTTTGCCGGGTCGCTTGCGGGAAGCGTTGGGGTCGGTGTTTTGTTCGTTTTCAGGGATGTCGTGGGTGTCAGCCATAGTGTCGCAACGGTCCTGTTGGTTAACGGCGTAACAGTTTCGCCGTTAACTAAACTTAGGTCGTTGCTTACCATTTGCCAGGAAATTACCAGGAAATCCTGACAAATGAGCATTATCTGACAACTATCAACAGCCCGTAACCGACCAGCGCCGCCCACAGCAACATAGGGAGGGAATAGAGATGGAAACGCCACCAGATTCGCTTGTCATTCGCCATTCGCAGCGCAATCAGGTTGGCGAGCGACCCGGGCAACAGGCCGAATCCGCCAACGTTAACCGCCCAGGCGAGCAGTATGGAAGGCGGGACATAGTTGATAAGCAAGATAGTCGACGGCACGTTACTGATCACCTGCGATAAGCCGATCGCTGTCAGCCACAGCCCACCGTCTGACAACCCGGCCACGCCGTTCAACGCGTGATGCAAGACCGGCAACTGCGTCATCAGATGGACGTCGATAAACATCGCCATAAACACCAGCAGCAGCGTCCAGTCGACGTTTATCACCACCCGCCGTTCCAGCAGCAGGAAGCCCGCCGCGAGAATGGCAAGCCCCCATAACTCCTGATGAAATTCCAGGCTCAGCAGGAACACCAGATAAAACGCCAGGCAGCTCCAGACCAGTTTAGGTTTCCAGCCAGGTGTACGGTCGCCACTTTGGTAATGCAACGTGTTCGCAGGGAAACAGAACCAGCACAGCGCCAGAAGCGTCAGCATCATCGCCAGAGCCAGCGGCGCCATCTGCCAGCTAAAATCAAGGAAAGAGAGCCCGGAACGCCCCCACAGCAAAATATTCTGCGGGTTACCAATCGGGGTTAATAACGACCCGGCATTGACCGCCAGCGCCTCAAAAATAATCAGCCGGTTCACCGGAATGGCGCACCACTTCTTGAGGGTCAGCGTCAGCGGCACGACGATAAACAGCGCCACATCGTTGGTCAGGAAAGTTGAGAGCAGCGCCGCGGCTAATACCATAAAGAGGGCTAATTGCCGTTCAGTCACAAAGCGCCGCGCCATTTTGCGGCCCAGCACATCAAAATAACCGCTCTGCTCCACGCCTTTGGTCAGCAGCATTAAGCCACTCAGGGTAATGATTGTGTGCCAGTCAATCGCCGCAGGCCAGGCCCTGGGCTGAAAGGGAACAAAAAAACAGAGGATAGCGCCGATAACAATCAGCAGATGTAAGAAGCGGTCACTCAGCAGCGACCGCAGAAAAGGGAGGTTCATTCAGCGTGAAATCCCGCCTCAAGAGTAAACTGTCGGAAGCGTTCCAGCGTTTCTTCGCTGACATGGTGTTCCATCCCTTCAGCATCACGGCGGGCAATGTCCTGGCTTACGCCAATAGCCAGCAGGAAGTTTTCCACGATTTGATGCCGCTCGCGGGTTTCCTGTGCCAGCTTTTCCCCTTCCGGTGTCAAAAATACTCCGCGCCAGGGGATCTGCTGGATCAGCCCAACGCCCACAAGTCGTTTGAGCATTTTGGCCACCGTTGGCTGAGATACGCCCAGCCGCGCAGCCATATCCACCTGACGGGCTTCCCCGACTTCGCGGATCAGATCGGAGATAAGCTCCACATAATCATCAATAAGCTCCCGGCGATGCGCTTCCCGCACCTGACGAAATCCTTCAACGTGTTCTTCGACATTCACTAACTGCGTCACTTTTTTTATTCCTGGTTTTCCCGGGCGACGACTCATGGGGCTTCCTCTTCGAGGTGACGCGTCACAGCATCAGATAAAGATGCGTCCATTGTATAGGATCGTGAGCCCGGCACAAAAAATTAACGTTTTAGCAATAGCTATACAATATAGCCTGTGCTATATCTGTATGTAATACGAACATCCTTCACGGAACGAAGGTGCGGAAAGTTCAGGAGGTCAAGATGAACGAACTCAAGAGGTGTTTAAACGTGTTTACCCATTCTCCTTTTAAAGTCCGTCTGATGCTGATTAACATGCTGTGTGACATTTTCAACGGCAAACCGCAGCAGGACAAACCCACTCACTGAATGCGGCGTCGCGGTACGCCGCTTCATTTTACTGTCATCAAACCCTGTCAGACTGGCCGATTGGCCTAAAAACCCCCTTCTTTTTTCCGGATTTGTAATCGTCTTCGCAAAACAATTTGTTATGAGTAGTTGACGTACTCATTCATCAAATTTATCTTCTGGCATCCCTGCGGATCTTGCGCCTCGTTGAACCCTTTCTTCACGCACTGCACAGCAGGTTTTACCCTTTGACGCCAGGGGACGCACATGGCGGCTTTTTGATTGTGACCTATGAATGTAACGCTGAAAGAATCGCTGGCCGCGCGTGGTCTGGCGCTTAACCCATGGACCGGATTTTACTTTTTACAATCACTGCTAATTAATCTGGCGCTGGGATACCCTTTCAGCCTGCTGTATGCCATCGCCTTCACCTGCGTACTGCATGTGGTATGGCGTGCCGCACCTCGCACGCAGAAAGTGCTGCTTGGGATTATTTCGCTTATTTCCGCTTTCTATTATCCGTTTGGCCAGGCTTACGGCGCGCCGAACTTTAATACCTTGCTGGCGCTGCACTCCACCAATGCCGAGGAATCGACGGAAATCCTGACCATTTTCCCATGGTACAGCTACTTTATTTCGCTGTTTATTTTCGCGCTCGGCGTCATCGCCATTCGCCGTAAAAAGGAAGAAAAACGCGCCTGGGGCAAAATCGATATTCTGTGTCTGCTGTTTGCCGTCGGCATGATTTTCGTCCGCCCGGTTCAGGAGATTGCCTGGGATGGCGTGTTCCGCATCACTAAAGTGGGCTATCCCGTCGCGCGCTTTGTGCATGATGTGGTGATAAGCAACCAGCAGGTACTGGAAGAACAAGCGCGGCTGGCCGAATTCTCAAACCAAAAAGACACCTGGAATGTGGTGGCGGTCAAACCGAAATATCACACTTACGTGGTGGTGATTGGCGAAAGCGCACGCCGGGACGCGATGGGTGCCTTCGGCGGTCATTGGGATAACACCCCGTTTGAAAGCCAGGTCAATGGTTACCTGTTCACCAACTATGTCTCCGCGAGCGGCTCGACGCAAAAATCACTCGGCCTGACCCTCAACCACGTGGTGGATGGCAAGCCACAATATCAAAACAACTTTGTGACGCTGGCGAACCGCGCGGGCTTCCAGACCTGGTGGTTCTCTAATCAGGGGCAAATTGGTGAATACGATACGGCTATCGCCAGTATCGCCAAACGTGCCGACGAAGTGCATTTCCTGAAAAACGGCGATTTTGAAGCGGATAAAAATACCCGCGATGAAGAACTGTTAAAAATGACAGCCCAGGTGCTGGCGACCGAACGTACTCAGCCGCAGTTGATTGTACTGCATCTGATGGGATCGCATCCGCAGGCCTGCGACAGAACTCAGGGTAAATACACGGATTTTGTACAGTCAAAAGAGACGTCCTGTTACCTCTATACCATGACGCAAACCGATCAGTTGCTGAGCAAGCTCTACGATCAGTTACGCAATGCCGGAGATAGCTTCTCGCTGGTTTATTTCTCCGACCATGGTCTGGCCTTCAAAGAACGAGGCAAAGCGGTGCAGTATCTGGCGCACGACGATAAGTTCCAGCAGAACTTCCAGGTACCGTTCTTAGTGTTATCGAGTGACGACAAAGCGCATCGCATTATTAAGGCGCGGCGTTCAGCCAACGATTTCCTCAGCTTCTTCTCGCAGTGGACAGGGATCCAGGCGCAGGAAATTGCTACGCCGTACCGCTTTGTTTCCAATCAGAAAGCGGGCCCGGTGTACGTTACTAACTTCCAGTTACAAAAAGTGGAATACGATCATCTCGGGACGGATGTGTTCTCAACAGGAACGCATTAATTCAAGAGATTTGCCGGGTGACGCTGCGCTTACCCGGCCTACAAAATCGTTGCCCACGCCAATCTACAGACAAAAAAAATCCGCCCTGGGGCGGATTTTTTATTATCACCGAAGTGATTAGAAACGGTAACCAACACCGGCGATCCAGGTGCCAACGTCAACGTTACGAATGCGAGACTGCTCGTAGGAGAAGTCCAGCGCTACGTTTTCGATTGGGTTGAACTGCATACCTGCACCGTAAGAGAAACCGTAGTCGCTCATGTCGGATTTGCTGCCTGGCAGGTCGTTAGCCTGGAATTTACCGTAGCCAACACCGACGACACCGTAGATGCTTGCCCAGTCGTTGATGCGGTAAGCAGGACCTGCGGTGATACCGTAGTACTGACCTTTGTTATACACGCCGTCTTCACTACGGTTTTTCTCGGTGTAAGTGAAGGAACCGATAACACCCAGTGGGTTGTTATCTTGCTCGTAACGGTATTTCAGGTTGAAACCGCCCGCTTTGTTCGCTTCGCCCTGCATATCGCTCTGAGCGTAACCGCCAGTAACGGTAGAGGTTGCAGCGACTGCAGTACCTGCGGATGCGGCCAGAACCAGGGCCAGTGCTGAAAGACATGCAATTTTTTTCATAACCACCTCAAATGTGCTTCAAGTAAATCCGTAAGTTTTAAATATACCAAAACTTGTTAAGAAACTCTTTGCGATTCACGTTGTCTAAGGGGGTCTTCATGTAACTAAACGTTTCCATCGTAGATATTCCCTTTTGAAAATCAGCAGTTTCCTCGCAGATTTGGTCATTATTGCGCTCATTGGATGGCGCATTCATCCAGATTATTCTTAAATTGACAGTATTTTTCGCCATCAACTGAACTTTATTGTACGGCCCTTTTTGTTGCTTTTTTTCAACAATACCTAAACCGCAAAGGGGTAATTCATTTACACTGCCTGTTTTACTTCCTTTGACAAAAATTGACAGGAGAAAGGATGCCTGGGTCATCCCGTAAGATGCCGGTCTGGCTGCCGATCGTTGTAATCCTCATTGCCATGTGTTCGATACAAAGCGGTGCGGCGCTGGCGAAATCCCTTTTTCCTTTAGTTGGTGCACCCGGTGTCACCGCGCTGCGTCTGGCGCTGGGCACGCTGATTTTGGTCTGCGTCTTTAAGCCCTGGCGTTTACGGTTCACTGCGGAACAGCGTGTGCCGTTGCTGTTGTACGGCCTGTCGCTTGGCGCAATGAACTACCTCTTTTATCTCTCTATTCAGCGCATCCCACTTGGTGTGGCGGTCGCCCTGGAGTTCACCGGGCCTTTGGCCGTCGCGCTGTTCGGTTCCCGCCGCCCTGTCGATTTTTTATGGGTCGCACTGGCCGTGCTCGGCCTCTGGTTCCTGCTGCCGCTGGGGCAAAATATTGCCCACGTCGATTTAACCGGCGCGGCGCTGGCGTTGGGCGCGGGGGCTTGTTGGGCGGTTTATATCCTCACCGGGCAACGCGCAGGTGAAGAACATGGCCCGGCGACGGTGGCGATGGGCTCATTGATTGCGGCGGTAGTTTTCGTGCCGATTGGTGCTTTGCAAGCCGGTGACGTGCTGTGGCAATGGTCGATTCTGCCTCTGGGACTGGGGATTGCGATTCTCTCGACCGCGCTGCCTTACTCTCTGGAAATGATTGCCCTGACCCGCATGCCGACCCGCACCTTCGGCACGTTAATGAGCCTCGAACCTGCGCTTGCCGCCGTGTCCGGGATGATCTTTCTTGGCGAGACGTTAACGGGCACCCAGACCCTGGCGCTGCTGGCGATCATCGCCGCGTCAATGGGCTCTACGCTCACCCTGCGTCGTGAAAGTAAAATTGAAGAAGTTGATATTAAAGAGTGATCTACTATCTCGGGATTGAGTCATCCCCAGAAACGAATGTATATAAAACAGCAGTGGAATCGTTCCGTTCACTATGAGTCCACTGCTACTCTATTATCCCCGCTGCGGTGAACGTGCTAAGGGAATTCACCGTGTATGAACCGGTCACATGGGTAACAACATTGACCGGTCACATGGGTGACACCTTCATATCAATCGAGCCGGATTATACGATGGTTTATTTTGTC
>NZ_JBJDNI010000005.1:0-218604 GCF_044900545.1 Scandinavium sp. NPDC088450
ATGTTGCTGACTTCGTCGAATGCGCCTTCAGCGGTCTGCAGCATGGAAGTGGCATCAGAGATGTTACGCTGAGCAACAGCCATACCGTTGGTCTGGCCCTGCAGACGGGTGGCAATCTGCATACCAGCGGCATCGTCAGAGGCAGAGTTGATACGTTTACCGGTACCCAGACGCTCCATGGAAGTGGAAAGCAGGCTATTCGCCTGGTTCAGGGCATTGGTGGAAGACATTGCTGCAGAGTTAGTAAAAAGGGAAAGTGCCATAGTATTTATCTCCTGAAGAAACCGGCGTATCCGGCTTTCCTGTTGTGTACTGAGATAAAACGACACGGGGAGAGGGGAAATTAAATTTTATTTTGATAATTTTAAAAGGGAATAAAAATCAGTCGGTTGTCGTGCAGATTTGGTAGGCCGGGTAAGGCGCAAGCCGCCACCCGGCAAAGGAAAGGATCAGGCTAAAGTTCCGACCACGCTCAGTTCGCTGTCTTCCGGGATCTCGTTGTAAGAGAGAATATTCAGGCCGGAAGCAAACAGGCGACCATAACGGGAAATCAACGGACGCAGCTGAGGGGTCACCAGCAGCACAGGCGACAGCCCTTTGGCTTTCATCTGCTCTTCAATCACTGGCATGTTGTTTTGCAACTGGGTCAAAATATTCGGGTCGACCGGGAAGCTGTCGAGCGAGACTTTCCCGGCTTGCTGTGACTGGTTCAGGGCTGACAGCAAAATATTTTCAAGTTGGTTTTCCATGGTGAACACCGGCAGCTTGCGCTTATCGCCATTGATGTTGTTCACAATGGCGCGACGCAGGGCGTAGCGCACGTCTGAGGTCAGCAACAGCGGATCTTTGGTCATCGTGGCACTGTCGATAAGCGTAGTAGCGATAGTGACAATGTCCTTCAACGACACATTTTCCAGCAATAGCTGACGGTAAACCCGCAACAACTGGCTGTGGTTCAGCGCATTCCCCAAATCTTCAGCCAGCTTCGGGGCCAGCGCAGAAAGGCGGCCGTGCAGATGCGTAATGTCGTCGTAGTTAAACAAGTCCGGCAGGTTTTCGCGCGCAATACGGTTGATGTGGGTGGCCACCACGCTGGCGCAATCCACCACCTGATAACCCAGATTCAGCGCTTCGGCACGCTGATTGTGGTCAATCCACACAATCGACATGCCATAAGCCGGGTCAACATCCAGCACGCCATCAATATCGCCGTAGGTTTCGGTGCCAGGGATCGCCATCAGTTTATCGGCATGCACTTCGCCCATCGCCCGACGAATGCCGTTGATGTGAATCGCATACTGCGCAGGTTTAAGGCGGAAGTTTTCACGGATACGAATTTCAGGCAGCAGTACGCCGCAGTTTTCCGATACCACTTGCCGCACGCCGCGCACGCGCTGTGAAAGCTGATTCCCTTGCGCCGCATCCACCAACGCCACAAGTTTATAGCCAAGGTTCAGACCAATCGGTTCGACCATCGGAATGCTGTCCCAACTGATGTCGGGCATCTTGTCATTGCTGAGTGTATCGTTGATGGCGGCAAAATCGTCCTCTTTCGTCGCAGCGGGTTTGACCTCTTTACCCTGACGCCAGGCAACAAAACAGAGGATCGCCGTGAAGCTCAGGAAGGCGATGTGCGGCATGTTTGGCACAATCGCCAACACGAAGAGAATAAACGCCGCGGTGTAGAGCACGGCAGGTTTCGCCAACAGCTGGGATTTGATTTCCTGGCTGACGTCGTTGCCATCGCTGACGCGAGTCACGATGATCGCCGCCGCGGTGGAGAGCAGCAGGGAAGGGATCTGCGCGACCAGACCATCACCGATGGTCAGCAGAACGTAGGTCTGGAAAGCGTGCGAAGCATCAAGGCCATGCTTGAAGATCCCGATACAGATCCCGCCGAGCACGTTGATGATAAGAACCATGATCCCGGCGACGGCATCCCCACGCACGAACTTGGACGCACCGTCCATCGCACCGTAGAAATCTGCTTCACGCGCAACGTCTTTTCGCCGCTCACGCGCTTGCTGCTGGTTGATCAACCCGGCATTGAGATCGGCATCAATCGCCATCTGCTTACCAGGCAGGGCATCCAGCGTAAAGCGAGCCGACACTTCCGAGATACGCTCGGCCCCTTTGGTGACCACCACGAAGTTGATGATCATCAGGATCACAAACACCACGAAGCCGACCACGAAGTCGCCGCCAATCACCACCTGCCCGAAGGCTTCAATGACCTTACCGGCAGCGCCTTCACCTTCATGACCGTGCAGCAGCACCACACGTGTCGACGCCACGTTGAGCGAGAGTCGCATTAATGTGGTTATCAACAGCACCGTTGGGAACACTGCAAAATCGAGCGGGCGCTGGGAGTTGATCGACACCAGCAGAATAAGCACCGCCAGCACGATGTTGAAGGTGAACAATACGTCCAGCATCATCGGTGACAGTGGCAAAATCACCATTGCCAGCACGCTCAGGATCAGCACAGGTACGCCCACGCGCCCCTGCTTCAGAATGGCAAGCTTCTGCTGAAAGTTACTGTTTGCCATGTTCGTCTAACACCTCTTTCGGGAGTGATATTTGCCTGTTCAGGCGGGGTTTTGCTTTGTTTTTGCCGGTACGCCAGGACTTCAGCTGCATCACATAAGTCAGGACGTGGGCAATGGCGCGGAACAGCTGCGCCGGAATTTGTTGGTTCACACGGGTGGTGTGGTACACGGCACGCGCCAGCGGCGGAAATTCCACCACTTCCACATCGTGCGATTTCGCGACTTCACGGATATAGAGCGCGATGTCATCCACGCCTTTTGCCACGATATACGGTGCCTGGGCTTTTTTCGGATCGTATTTCAGCGCCACGGCGTAGTGCGTCGGGTTGGTAATCACCACGTCGGCGGTCGGCACTTTACGGCTGATCTGGCCCATCGCCATCTGGCGCTGCAACTGGCGAATGCGCCCTTTAATTTGTGGGTTACCGTCGTTGTTCTTGTGCTCTTCTTTCACTTCTTGCTTGGTCATGCGCATCTTTTTGGTGAACATGAATTTGCTGAGCGGCACATCGATAACGGCGAACAGGACGATCACGGCGATAAAGTTACTGATGACGCCGTGAAAAATGTCGAATCCCCGGTAAACCGCCTGATTCAGCCAAAGACGCTGCAAGAACAGCATGGGCTCCATCTGCTTGTGGATGGCGTGATACATAATGCCCAGCAGGATGCCGCACTTGAGGATCATTTTCGCCAGTTCAACGAAATGGTTACTGTCAAACAGGCGCTTGATGCCACTTAATGGGCTGATTTTCTTAAAGTCAGGCTTCAGTTTTGCAATGCTAAACATAAAGCCGCCCGGCACCAGGCTTGCAATAATGCAGGCTATTGGAATCGGTGTCAGCGAGGCGATAATGCGCAGCATGATGTGCACCTGGGTCAGCAAAAACTGGTTCAGGGCGCCGGGGTCGTCGAGTTTGCCCGCCATCATGCCCACCGCTGTGAACGACTCGCCAATCAACGTTTTGTACCACGGCATAAAGGCCGTGATGGTCATGAATGAGGCCACCAGACCGACCGCCATGGTCAGGTCTTTGGAGCGTGGGATATCCCCTTTTTCACGCGCTTTGCGTAATTTGCCCGAGGTGGGTTTTTCGCTTTTATCTCCCGACATCAGTAGTTCCTTACCGCATCCAGCTTCGCGAGGATTTCATTGGTCAGGTTGAGGTAGTGATCGGGAATATTGGTCATCATCATCGACACGCACAGCAGGCCAAACAGCATGCTGATGGGAAAGCCGAGGGAAAACAGGTTCAGCGAAGGTGAAATACGGTTAAGCAGGCCAAAGCCGCCTTGCACAATCATCATCACGAAGGTGGTGGGCAGGGCGATGAGCGTGGCAGTCGAAATAATCCAGCCGAAGCTCTCGACCAGTAATGTCAGGGTCGGGCGATTCAATGCCTCGCCAATCGGCCAGTAGGTAAAACTTTTGTACAGCACGGTCACCAACAGCAGATGGCCGTTCATGATGAAAAACAGCAGCGTGGCAAAAATAGTAATAATTTCAGAGATGACGGGCGTGTTGACGCCGTTCACCGGGTCGTTCATGGTCGCCATGCCCAGACCCATATTCATCGCCAGAATTTGCCCGGCGGTTTGCAGCGCCGTAAACACCAGACGCAGAATCAGCCCGAACAGCATCCCCCAAAGTAATTGCTCACCGACCAGCAACACGGTGCGCATTGAGAGCAATTCGCTCAGCATCACCTGTTTGTGCAGCATCGGGGTGATGATGATCGACAGCATCAGGGCGAGCGCCACGCGCGAACGGCGCGAAAAGGCGTGGCTATCCAGCACCGGGGCGAAATGCAGCAGCGCCAGAATGCGAAAGAACGGCAGCAGCAGCGCCAGCAGTGGCGTGTAGAGGGTCTGAATCTGAATGCCCATGGTGTTAACTCACCAGCGTAGCGGCCTGGTGGAAAATATTGATTGTGAAATCCACCAGTTGAGTGAGTATCCATTTCCCGCCAAACACCAGCACACCAAGGGAAACCACGAGTCTCGGCAGGAAGCTAAGGGTCTGTTCGTTGATTTGCGTCACCGCCTGAAACACGCTGACGCACAGGCCGACAATCAGGCTCGGGACAATCACCACGGCGGACACGATCAGCACCAGGCGAACGCCTGCGGCAACCACATCGCCCGCAATGTCCATGTTCATCATGATTACAGCCCTCTGACGCTGGCAGTCAGCGTGCCGACAATCAGCGTCCAGCCGTCGCAGAGCACGAACAGCATCAGTTTAAACGGCAGGGAGACAATCAGCGGTGACAGCATCATCATGCCCATCGCCATCAAAATGCTCGCCACAATCAGGTCGATGACCAGGAACGGGATGTAAATCATAAACCCAATCTGGAAGGCGGTTTTCAGCTCGCTCAGCAGATAAGCCGGTGTGACGACCGTCAGGTCTTGATCTTTGGCATCGCCTTTCACACCGGCGATATCCATCATCTGCGCCATCGCTTTGTTGTTGGTCTGCGACAGCATGAATTTTTTCATCGGCACTTCGGCCGTCGCCAGCGCCTGAGGCAGAGTCATCTCGTTGTTCTGAAAAGGGATAACCGCTTCCTGATAGATTTTGGTCCACACCGGGTGCATCACCAGCAGCGTTAGCGCCAGTGCAATACCGGTCAGCACTTTGTTCGGCGGGCTTTGTTGCAGGCCCATCGCCTGACGCAGAATAGCCAGCACAATGATGAAACGCGTAAAGCAGGTCATCATCAGCACCATAATCGGCAGCAGACCCAGCAGGGTCATCATGATTAAGATTTCAATCTTAACGCTGTAATCCTGGCCGGCCTGAGTGGCGGTCGAGCTGAACAAAGTGATATCGCCGTTGGCAGCCATTGCCCACGGCGAAAACAGCAGCCCGATGGCCAAAAGCGTGGCCAGGCCGCTGCGGGAAAGGACGCGTTTCATCGGGTTAATTCGCCGAGATCTTTGGTGTTAAATTCGAGAATGCGCAGGCCATACTTGTCGTTCAGCATCACCACTTCTGCTTTGCCGAACAGAATGCCGTTCACTTTGATGTCCAGCGGTTCACCGGCCAGTTTGTCCAGTTCCACCACCGAGTCATTGTTCAGGGTCATCAGTTCTGCCAGCGAAATATGTGCCGAAGCCACTTCGAGGGTCAGCACCACAGGAATGCGGCTGAACAGCGACATCTTCTGCATCTCGCTCATGCCAGGCGTCGGGGCGGCATCGGGCTGAATATCCATGCGGATATTGCCTTCAACAGTCTCTTCTTGCTCAAACTCATTGAGATTCAGATCGCCGAGATCCAGACTTTGGCCAAACTCTTGTTGCAAATCACTCATATTGTTTCTCAACCGTACTGCCAGACAGGTCACTCAGGAAAAGTTTGCCGCGATCTTCGGCTATCTCCGCATCGAAGATCTGTTCCTTACCGATGAACACGGGAACTGGCTCATTAATGAAAATAGGGATGATGTCCCCTGGTTTTAAATCTGAAAGCTGGGCTACCGTCAGGTTGAGGTTAGCCAGCCGGGCATTCAGCGTTAACGGAAGGCAATGGAACATGCTTTCTATCTGCGCAGGCGTTGGCGACTCGGGTGGATTTTCCCCGTTTTCAATGGCGCTGCTGCGCAGTTGGGCGAGGTAGTGATCCACATGCTTTTCATCAAAAAGCAGCGTGAAGGTGCCATGTTCATAGCCGGCAAGCGTGTAGGTAATGCTCCACGCCCAATTATTGATAACCACTGAATTATCCGTTTTGATATCCAGCTTGCTGCCGAAGCTTTCTTCGTCCACTAACAGGCAGGTGAGTTCTTTGCCTATTTTGACCTTTAACCGTTCTTCTGTTTTGGTGACTTTTTCATCTTCAACCTGAGGCTCCACATCGCTGTCATCGCGCAGGCCATAGTAGTCGTAGAGAATATTCAGCAATAAAGGACGCTCAATGCTGATGGCGATATACCCATATTGGGTCGAAAAAATCTGCGTGTTTTTAAAACTCTGATCAATGCCAAAGTGCAGGTTCTTTAACGCCACATTGACCCGCAGCTTTTTTAAGAAATAAATGCTGAGCTGCGAATCGGTAATATCGAAGCGGTCATTAATGATTTTTGGCAATTTATGCCAGGGACGCCCCAGTTTTTGCGCATCCAGGGTCGTCACTTCTGGAAGTGCATCGCTGTGATAAATCCTGAATGTCTGTGATGCTGGGTTCATGGCTCTATTCGCTAAGTCTGAAACGTGATATTAGCCCGAATAAAAGGAAAGTCGTTTTCCTTTTTCGTGGGACACGTGCGTGAATGAATGACGCAATACTGACTGTGACAATAAACAGCAGATGTGGGTGCTAATAAATGTTGAACGATTAAACCGTTTTTCTTCCGCTCGGGCAAGGTCTGTTTCGTTATTATTCTATTATTTAGAAAGCGTAATTTAAGATTAATAACTTTGCATAAACATATGATTTTTATGGATTAATATTTTAATATCGCTAAAAAATTAAGACTAATCCAATGGGGAAGGTATAGTTCCTCCTGATTGAAATCCAGAGGCGCTTCGTCACTTCCGTGTCACGTCAACAATAGCGCGTTCGACAGAGTTAAATGTATTTTGCCTGGTGTGTTCTCTTGTGAGTGGCCAGAGAATTTATTTTAACGTATTACCAATAAATTGGTGAGCTAATATGAATTTGTTTTCTGAACACGAAGTCAGTAAAGAAAGTGGATTTGTTGCCAGTGCGGCACAAAGTAAAAGTGTATTTTCTTTAGCTCGACGTGTTGCGCAATATAATGTGGCAGTGCTGATCACGGGTGAGACAGGGACCGGGAAAGAGTGTATTGCAAAATATATTCATGAAAGTGCGGGCAACCCTGATGCGCCGTATATCGGTGTGAACTGCGCTGCCATTCCAGAAAGTATGCTGGAAGCCATCTTATTTGGTTATGAGAAAGGTGCGTTTACCGGCGCAGTGACCAGCGTGGCAGGGAAATTCGAACAGGCGAACGGCGGGACGTTATTACTGGATGAAATCGGTGATATGCCTTTGGCGTTGCAGGCGAAATTACTGCGTGTGCTTCAGGAGCAGGAAGTCGAACGTCTGGGCAGCCCGAAGCGTATTCCTCTCGATATTCGCCTGATTGCCTCCACCAACAAAGATTTGCAGGTTGAAATTGCCGAAGGCCGTTTTCGTCAGGATCTCTTTTACCGTATCGCGGTGGTGCCTATCAACATCACGCCGCTGCGTGAGCGCAAGCAGGACATCATTCCGCTGGCCTCGCGGTTTATTGCCAAATACGAAGCGTTCCACAATGGCGAAATTCAGTTGAGCGATGAAACCTGGCAATCACTGCTGGCCTACGATTGGCCGGGGAATGTGCGTGAGCTGGAGAACGTGATCCAGCGTGGGATCATCCTCAGCAACGGCAAAGAAATCACCGCCAAAGACTTTGGTCTGACCCCGGTGAACAGTGATCTTTCACTGGTGAACAAAATCAGTGAAAGCCTGCCCGCCTACCACGATCAAAAATCCACCTCGGAAATTCAAAACGTGAAGCTGCACGGTCGGATGGCGGAGTACCAGTACATCATCGACCTGCTAAAACGGAACAACGGTAACAAATCACGCACCGCAGAGTTTCTGGGCATCACGCCCCGGGCTTTGCGCTACCGCCTGGCGTCAATGCGGGAAGAAGGGATCGATATTGTCGCGTTTAGCTAACAATTAAGGACGAACACATGGACAAGATTAGCGCTATCGGTATCAACACCGAACAACAAACGCTGCTTAAGCAGATGTCGCAAATGGCCTCGCAGGCGGGTGTTTCCTCACTGGATATGCCGGTGATGGCAGCCGATCCCAGCTTTGCGACCAGGGCGACCAGCAACACCTCTTTTGCCAACGTGCTGAACCAGGCTATCGACAACGTCGACGGGCTGCAAAAAAGTGCGGATGCGAAACAGCAAGCCATCGATATGGGTCAGAGCGACGATCTGGCCGGAGCCATGATTGAATCCCAGAAGGCCAGCGTGTCGTTTAGCGCCATGGTACAGGTTCGCAACAAGCTGACCTCGGCCCTGGATGAAGTCATGAATCTCCCTCTCTAAGGTTCACAGAAAGTGTTAAACAAGTTAAAAGCGCAATTCGCTTCGCTGCCCGTTCCTGAAGCGCTGAAAAATCCCCGCTGGCTGATGATCGCCGGCGGTGTCGTGCTGGCCGGAGGGATTGTCTTTTCACTCTGGAACAGCGATCGCGGTTATGTCGCGCTGTACGGACATCAGGAAGATATTCCTGTCGCGCAGGTGGTCGAAGTCCTCGGCACAGAAAACATTCCTTATCGTATCAATCCGGATAACGGTCAGATCCTGATCGCGGAAAACCGACTGCCTGCCGCGCGTATGGCGCTGGCGGCGAAAGGGATCACGGCAATTAAACCTGATGGCTACAACCTGATGGATAAGGACGAGATGCTCGGCAGCAGCCAGTTTATTCAGAACGTGCGTTATAAACGCAGTCTGGAAGGCGAGCTGGCGCAGAGCATCATGTCGCTCGATCCGGTTGAGCAGGCTCGTGTGCATTTGGGCATCACCGAAGGCAGTTCGTTTGTGATGAACAACAAGCCGGACAGCAGCGCTTCAGTGATGCTCAAACTCCGCTACGGCACGCACCTGACGGATGAGCAGGTCGGCGCGATTGTGCAAATGGTCGCAGGCAGCATGCCGGGCATGTTGGGCAAAAACGTTCGCGTGGTCGATCAGGCAGGGAATTTGCTGTCAGAAAACTATCAGGGCGGCGCTGAAAATCTGGTCAACGTGCGGCGTGGTACCGAAGCCGCCGATCGCGTGAAGCAGGAAACCACTAAAAACATTTCCAGTCTGCTGATCCCGCTGGTCGGGCAGGGCAACTTCCGTATCAGCGTTACGCCAACGATGGATCTGAGCAGCGTCGAAGAGACTCAGGAACATTACGGCAAAGACCCGCGCATCAGCGATGAAAACGTCTCTAAAGAGAACACCACCAACCAGTTGGCGTTAGGCGTTCCGGGCTCGCTGAGCAACCGTCCGATCCCTGTTCCGGGGGCAGCCGCATTGCCACCGGGTGCAGCGGCACAGGCGAATAACCAGAAATCAAACCCAAGCTCGCTCTCCAGCCGTAGTCAGGAACAGCGCAAATATACTTACGATCGCGATATTCGCCATATCCGCCATCCGGGATATCACCTCGAAAAATTGCAGGTCGCCGTTGCGCTTAACAAGCTCGCGCCGGGGCTGAAAAGCATGCCGCCGGGGCAACTGGAATCCATCACACGCATGGTGGAAGAAGCGGCAGGTATCAACAAATCACGCGGCGATTCCTTGACGCTCGACACGCTGAGCTTTGTTCAGCCGCCGGACTACACACCGCCGCCGCTGAAATGGTGGGAAGACCCGTCCATTCAGCACTGGGGCGAAATGGGTGGCATTGGCCTGCTGGCGCTGTTGACGCTGTTGTTTGGCGTGCGTCCTTTGGTGAAACGTGTGACCACGCAACGTCAGGAATTGCTGACCGCCAGCAACGCGGCATTGCAAGCCACGGAAGCGACAGAGATGGATGGCGCACCGACCAGGGATTCTCCGCTGTCGTTGACGCACTCCTTCCCGTCAGATATTGCGTTGCCGCCACAGGGTTCCGGCCTTGAGGACAAAGTGGAGTATCTGCAAATGATTGCCGAGAGCGAAACCGAGCGTGTCGCTGAAGTCTTAAAACAATGGGTGAACAGTAATGAGCGAAGCAACGGCCAGAAGTAACACTAAAAGCGGTTCCCGCAGCCGTCTGGATCAGGCTGCTATCCTCCTGCTGAGCATCGGTGAAGATGCGGCAGCGAAAGTGATGCAAAAGATGAGCCGCGAAGAAGTGGTGCTGCTAAGCGAAACGATGGCTCGTTTGCATGACGTGAAGCTGGTGCATGCGCGTAACGCGCTGAACACGTTCTTCGAAGAGTATTCCGAGCAGAGTGGCATCAACGGTGCTTCGCGCAGCTATCTTAAAGGCATTCTGGAAAAAGCGCTGGGCGGTGAAATTGCCCGCAGCGTGATCAACGGCATTTACGGCGATGAGATTCGCCACCGTATGGCGCGCCTGCAATGGGTTGATACACCACAGCTGGCGGCGCTGATTGCACAGGAACACCTGCAATTGCAGGCCGTGTTCCTCGCATTTTTGCCGCCGGACGTGGCAGCCAGCGTGCTGAGCTCGCTGCCGGAAGAGCGTCGCGATGAAATTGTCTATCGCGTGGCGCGTCTGGATGATGTGAACCCGGACGTTATCGATGAACTCGAACGTCTGGTGGAACGTGGTGTGGCCGTGCTTTCCGAACACGGTTCGAAAGTGGTCGGCATTAAACATGCGGCCAACATCGTGAACCGCATCGCCGATAATCAGCAGGTGCTGCTGGATCAGTTGCGTGAGCGTGACAGCGACGTGCTGGAGCAAATTACCGACGAAATGTACGAATTCTTCATCCTCAGCCGTCAGTCGCAGCAGACCATTCAGCGTCTGCTGGAAGAAGTGCCGATGGAAGAGTGGGCGATTGCCCTGAAAGGCACCGAGCCGGTGCTGCGCCAGGTGATTTACAACGCCATGCCAAAACGTCAGGTGACGCTGCTGGAAAGCACCACTTCGCGCCTTGGCCCCGTGCCAGTCAGCCGTATCGAGCAGGTGCGTAAAGACATCATGGGCCTGGTTCGCCAACTTGCGGAAGAGGGGGATATTCAGGTGCAGCTCTTTGCGGAAGCGACGGTGGAGTAACCGATGTTCAAGAAACGCACTTTGTCGCTGGACAGCCTGACTCCGCGTCGCAAAGCGGTAGTGAAACCGCGCTTATATAAATTCCCGCCGCTGAAAAAAAGCTGGCAGAAGAACGCCGTTGAACAGGTCGCAAGTGATGAGTCGGGCCTCGATCCTGAAGCTTTCGAACAGCAATTGACGCAGGGCTTTAACGACGGCCTGAACCGCGGTTTTGCTCAGGGTATGGAAGAGGGCAAAGAAGAAGGTTATCAGGAAGGCGCTCGTCTTGGTTTCGACGAAGGGATGCGCAAAGGTCTGGTCGAAGGCAAAGTGCAGGCGCGTCAGCAGTTTCAGGAAGCGGCACAGCCTGTCGATTCCATGATTGATCAGCTGGAGTCCTTTCTGGCGAACCTTGAAGTTCGCCGCCGTGAAGAGCTGCTGCAACTGGTGGAAAAAGTCTCTCGCCAGGTGATCCGCTGCGAACTGACGCTGCATCCTACTCAGCTTTTGACGCTGGTCGAAGAAGCGCTGACCAGTCTGCCTCAGCAGCCCGATCAGGTGAAAGTACTGCTCAATAGTGAAGAATATCGCCGCATCAGTGACACCGAACCGGAGAAAGCCCAACAGTGGGGCTTAGTCGCAGACCCCGATCTCGAACCGGGCGAATGCCGGGTTATCACGGAATCCGCTGAAATGGACATTGGCTGCGAGCATCGCCTGAATCAGTGCATGACTGCGCTGAAAGAGAACCTGCTGCCGGAAGCGCAGAATGAGTGATTTTGATTTCGAGCAGGCGCTGCGCTCCATCGACAATATCAACCTCGCGCGCGTGGCGGGGAGGCTGGTACGCGCTAATGGCATTTTATTGGAAGCGGTCGGTTGCCGTCTGGCAGTCGGCCAGATGTGCCGTATTGAATCCGACGACCATGAGCTAATTGATGCGCAAGTCGTGGGGTTTGACCGCGATGTGACCTACCTGATGCCCTTCAAACAGTGCTCCGGCATGATCAGCGGTGCTCGCGTTTTTCCGGCTGAGAAGCAGGAAAGCGTGATGATTGGCGATCAGTGGCTCGGGCGCGTGGTAAATGGTCTTGCCGAACCGATGGACGACAAGGGCAAACTTACCGGCGACACACCTTTGCTGACTCAGGCACCGCAGGTGCATCCGCTGAAACGCCAGCCGGTGAACACACCGCTGGACGTTGGCGTGCGTGCCATTAACGGCATGCTGACCATCGGCAAAGGCCAGCGCGTCGGTCTGATGGCGGGCAGCGGCGTAGGGAAAAGTGTGCTGCTCGGTATGATCACCCGCTTCACTCAGGCGGAAGTGGTTGTGGTCGGGCTGATTGGAGAACGTGGCCGTGAAGTCAAAGAATTTATTGAAGAAGCGTTGCAGGAAGCGGGCCTTAAGAAGTCGGTCATTGTGGCGGCACCTGCAGACGAATCCCCCCTCATGCGTATTAAAGCCACCGAGTTATGCCACAGCATTGCCAGTCATTTTCGCGATAAAGGCAAAGACGTACTGCTGCTGGTCGACTCCCTGACGCGCTACGCCATGGCACAAAGGGAAATCGCGTTGTCATTAGGCGAGCCGCCTGCGACCAAAGGATATCCGCCTTCAGCTTTTGGCATGATCCCACGACTGGTGGAAAGCGCCGGGAACAGTGAAAGTCTGGGCTCGATGACCGCCATTTATACCGTTCTGGCGGAAGGTGACGATCAGCAAGATCCGATCGTTGACTGCGCACGTGCGGTGCTTGATGGGCATATTGTGTTGTCTCGCCAGTTGGCGGAGTCCGGACACTATCCGGCAATAGATATCGGCCAATCGATCAGCCGCTGTATGAGTCAGGTGACGTCAAGCGATCACCGTAAAGCGGCCATCAACCTGAAGCAGCTTTATGCCGAGTACCAGAATATTAAACCGCTGATCCCGTTGGGCGGCTATGTGGCAGGTGCTGATCCTCTGGCCGATAAAGCGGTGAAACTGGCGCCAGCCATTGCCCGATTCCTTCAGCAGCAGGTGCACGATGCCTCACTGCTGGATCAAACCCTGACAGACCTGAAAACCCTCGCCCAGGCGGGCTAAGGAAAGCAATGAGCAGGATGATTACCACCCTGGAACAGTTAAAGCGCCTTCGTCATCAGGCCGTGGATGACTTGACCACCAAACTGACCCAGCAACAGCAAATCAGCAACCGCTGCGGGCGCAATATCGACACGTTGAATTCACTGGCGGGCAGTGTCACCAGTGAAGGGCTGCTGGATGCCACCATGATGGTGAACCACTCGGCCTACAAAAGTAATATTCAACGCGTGGTGAACTGGCAAAAACAGCAGCAGGCGCTGGCGGAAGCCGAAGCGCGCCAGTTAAAGCTCAAGCTGCTGGTGGAAGCGAAGCGGGAGAAAAGCGTGGAGTTACTGCTGGATATGCGCCGCGATGAACTGCGTGCCGAACAAGACAGACGAGATCAAAAGCAGACGGATGCGGCCTCAGCGCAATGCTGGTTGCGTCAGCATCAGGGGCGGTAATCCTTTGGGCAAAAATATGCCGATTTAGGTAGAATTGTTCCGTCCACTTTATGACCTGCTTTCCCCTGTTATCTGGTTGCACGTGAACGGGTTAAGGGAGCCTCTCGCGGCTCCCTTAACAATCCCTGCGACCCCGCGAATGAAACCGGTGCTTTGCACTCCCCTCCCTGACAACCATCTGCCTAAGGTCGGCTCGACTCGACGTCCATGTCTCATTTCGCCTCAGTCCGCCATCCATGGCGGCCTGACCTTGTCATCTGGTCGTCAGCTCGGCGGTTTCAGCGGGGAGCAACACCAGCGCCCACTGAAGCCGATGTGGTGGGTTTTGGTCCGGCTGAAAATCGCCTCAACCTTCAGCGACTGGCCGGGGCAGCCCGCATGGATGCGGGCTGAGGGCGTGACTTACAGGGACGTTGCATCTCGCCCGACCCGATTAGCCCGTTGCTGAAGGTTGAGGTTCCGTGAAGCGGCGATTTTCTTTTGCCGGGAGCCGGGATTGCTAAGGGAATGGCGGTGAATTCCCTTAGCACGTTCACCGCAGCGGGGATTACACAGTAGCAATGGACTTATAGTGAACGGAACGATTCCACTGCTGCTTTATATACGCTTATTTCTGGGGCCCCTCAGCCTGTGTAAAGTCCGGAGACATGTTGAACACTTGTTCGGGGACATGGTAGACACATATAACTGAGGCGTAAGCCGATTTACACCTGCTGATACAGCCAGTTCTCCGGCTCACTCACGTTGAGCAGATTTTGCAGAATGTCATTTTGCATATTCAGTAACATGCCGTTGGCATCGTTGGCCATTT
The DNA here is from genome assembly GCF_044900545.1 of Scandinavium sp. NPDC088450. NCBI lineage: Bacteria > Pseudomonadati > Pseudomonadota > Gammaproteobacteria > Enterobacterales > Enterobacteriaceae > Scandinavium > Scandinavium sp. NPDC088450. The sequence goes on from NZ_JBJDNI010000005.1 coordinate 14,633, forward strand.
TGCAGGTGGCGGCGTTGTCTTCCAGATCGGCCCAGAGCTGTTTTACCTGGTTCTGCCAGTTTTCAGGCAGACGAGAAAAGAGCATCTTTAACCCTTTCACACCAACCGGAATGCCCAGCGCTTTCAACAGACGGTGGCGTTTCTGGCTGTGAGCGGAAAGCTGTTGGTACAGGGTAATGATCTCCTGATTGACCATTTCCAGCACCGCCACGTCGCGCAGAATAATGCCTTCCCTCTGCGCTTCAAGACGATCGCGCAGAAGGGTATAGAGGTTACGATCCGCAACCATGTCCTGAATCAGCGTTTTCACACTCTCGCTGGCGTTACTCATACGGTGTTATCCCTGGTAGTACTTCTGCATCGCAACAGTCAGTTCATCAATATTGATACCGATCTGCCCTTTGCTGATGGCTTCTTTCATTTCAGCCACACGATCCATGTCGATTTCTGGCATGGCGGAGAGCTGCGATTGTGCTTCACCCAAAACAGGGTCGATAGCGCCCGGCTTCTGCGTTTTCTGCACTGTAACGCTTGCTTTCACGTCGTTGTTTTTCGCCAACTGTTTTGTGTCGATGGCTGAGACAGTGGTGTACTGCGAAGCGGTGACTTTCATTTTCAAACCCCATTCCCGGTATTAGATAGTGATGCAGTGCTTTGTTCTTTTTGTGAAGCAATTCCCCTGCAACTGAGTAAAGCGGCGCACCGGGTAGAAAACTTAACTGCGAGCGTAAAATTTTTATTTAGCAGAAACTGCAACGGTCTTCACCACGCCGAAGTCGGTCACCCGGGCGCTGACCTGCTGGCCGCTGCTCTCGTTTTTTACTTTGATAATCTCGCCGCGACGGCCTTTCTTCATCGCAAAACCGGTGGTTTGCGCGGTCACGCCATCTTGCGAGGCAATCATCGCCACGCGTTGTCCGCGTTCTACCATGACGGGTGCTTCGAGCATGCTTTGGGTGATGGGCGTCATTTCACGCAAACGGCGTTTTACCGTTAGTCCAACCACGTCATCCACGCGCCAGACGATATCGCTGCGCGCTCCCGTCACGTTGTATTTCTTTAGCGTTAAATCTTCTTCACTCACGACATGACCGCGCTCCAGCGTGGCGTTTGCCATCACGACGGGCATCGAAATATCCGGTTTGACGGTCACGCTGCTGTTCCAGCCCGGCGTGCCTTCACAGCGTAAATCAATCCTCAGACGGCTTAAGTTAACGCGGCCATTTTCGGCAGACATGGCTTTGAGTGGCGAAGGGCAGGCTGCCAGTTGCGTGGCTTCAGTGGGCACAAAAATATTGAGTTTGGCGCTGTAGTCATGCCAGCCGCGCTTTTTGGCTTCGCGCTGGATGAGGGTTGTCGCCTGTTTTTGTGCCGCGGCATAGATCTGTTTACGCGCCGTGGTGGGCTGAACATCCGCTCGCGCGACGGGAACTGACAACAGGGTTACCGCGATGAGTGAAAGGAGGAAATGTGTTTTCCCGAATGATCGGTTTTTTTCAGTAATCGTTAAGTTTTTCATGATGTTGAAAAGTTGGCACGCCTATTGCTTAAATGGAGTGTGTCCAGCAAGGCAGGGCAGTGAAATCATCATGAGGAAGTGAATTGTGAGTATTAGTTTTGACAAAGCATTAGGTGTTCATCCCCACGCTGTAGCAGTCCGTCTTGACCGGGCAGAACTGCTTTCAGCGAACCTTGCAAACGTCGATACCCCGAATTTCCAGGCCAAAGATATTGATTTTGCCGAGGAGATGCAACGGTCACAGCACTATTTCACCAATGCATCTTCCCCGGAACTGAAATATCGCGTGCCTTTTCAACCCTCTGAGGACGGCAACACCGTTTCTCTGGATGTTGAGCAGTCTGAATTCGCCCGTAACTCACAGGATTTCCAGGCGAGTCTGACCTTTTTAAACATGAAGTTTGCTGGTCTGAAACAGGCCATCGAAGGCAAGTAATAAGGAAAGGAAACCCGTATGGCTTTTTCTGATATTTACCGTGTTTCCGGTTCTGCGATGTCTGCCCAAACCGTTCGTTTGAACACGGTGGCCAGTAACCTCGCGAACGCTGAAACACCAGCCCAGGCGGAAGGGGATGTGTACAAAGCGCGTCACCCGGTTTTTGCCGCTGTTTATCAGAATGACGAGTTAATGAACGACAACGCGCTGACAGGCGCTCGCGTCCAGGTGCTGGATGTGGTGCAGACCGGACAGTCCGTGAAGCGCTACGAACCGAATCACCCGATGGCGGATGACAACGGCTTCGTTTACTACCCGGACATTAATGTCGTGGAAGAGATGGCAGACATGATGTCCGCCTCACGCAGTTTTGAGACTAACGTCGACGTCCTGAACAACGTGAAAAGCATGCAGCAAAGCCTGCTGCGACTAGGAGAAGCGTAAACATGAACGTTAACAGCACGTCGAACAGCCAGAGCGGCAATGTGGGCGATACCAACACTGTGGTGAGCAACGACACCTCAAGCAGCATGGACACCATGTTTATGCAGCTGCTGGTGGCGCAAATCCAGAACCAGGACCCGCTCAACCCGACCGACGGCACCGAGTACGTCAATCAATTGGCACAACTCACTCAGGTGCAGTCGATGGAAAGCATGTCGCAGATTATGGCCAACAACATGGTGCTGATGGACAACATCCAGACCCTGTCCACCTCAAGCCTGGTGGATCAGAAAGTGATGGTGCAGACCAGTTCGCTGGAAAGCGACGGTGCAACCACCGTGGATGGCCGTCTGACGCTGGATCACGCGTCCAACGTCGTCAACGTCATTCTGAAAGACGAAGCCGGCACCGAGTACAAAATTCCACTGGGTAATCAGGAGCAGGGTCAGGTTGATTTCTCCATCGACCCGGCAGAACTCGGTATGCCAGCCGGAAAATACACGGTCGCCGTGGTGACTGATTCCGGTGATAACGACACCGCTGTCGAGCTTGGCGGCAACGTCGACAACGTCCGTATTCCGCTGGATGGCAGCACCACTGTGCTGAACGTCGCCGGTATCGGCGAAGTGCCTTACAACCATATCTCGCAAATTGGCGAGACAGACGCCTGACGGATCGGGCATTTCAAGACACATTGAGATTAAGAGGGAAATACCATGAGTTCTAACATTGCGATTAGCGGCCTGAATGCCATCAACGAGCAGCTGGATTCTATCTCCAACAACATCGCCAACTCCGGCACCGTGGGCTTTAAATCGGGCCGTGCAGAATTTGCGTCAATGTATGCCGAAGGCCAGCCTTTAGGTGTGGGCGTGACAGGTGTGACAGAAAGCATCAATAAAGGCGGAAGCATTTTTTCCTCCGGTAATGATCTGGACCTGGCGATTAATGGCAGCGGTTTCTTCGTGATGCGCGATTCCAGCGGCTCCACCGCGTATACCCGTGCGGGCTACATGCAAACGGACAGCAACGGCTATCTGGTCAACAACCAGGGAATGCGTTTGCAGGGGTATCCGGTGGATGCGAACGGCGAGCTGCAGGTCGGTTCTGTCGGCGACCTGAAAGTGGCGTCCGGTTCTATTCCGGCGAAAGCGACCACCTCGCTGGATTTCGCCGCCAACTTTGATGCTAACGCGGATGTCCCGGCCACGCCGACGTTCGATCCGGCGGATAACACGTCTTACAACAATACCTACGCCACCCAGGTGCATGACTCCCTGGGCCGTGAACATACGCTGAACCAGTATTACGTGAAAACCGGCGAAAACAGCTGGGACACTTACTACTACATGGACGGCGCGGCGATCTCCAGCCCAAGCCCGCAGGCGATGAGCTTTGATAACCAAGGTCTGCTGACCAGCCCAACGGGCCCGGTGAACCTGAGCGTTCCGGTTGCTGGCGCGGCAGATTTGAGCATCGACGTGAACTACAACGGCACCACGCAGTTCGGCAGCGATTTCTCCGTGAGCCAGAACAACAGCGACGGTTATGCCTCCGGCGAACGTACCGGTCAGATGATCGACGAAGATGGTTCGGTCTACGCCACGTTCTCTAACGGTGAGCGCATGCTGCAGGGCCAGGTGATCCTCGCCAACTTCCCTAACCCGAACGGTTTGCAGTCCACTGACGGCACCACCTGGGTTCAGACGCAGGCTTCTGGTGCGCCAATTTCTGGCACACCGGGTAGCGGCCTGAACGGCTCTCTGACCTCTGGCGCGCTGGAATCTTCCAACGTCGACCTGACGGCGGAACTGGTGAACCTGATGACGGCCCAGCGTAACTATCAGGCCAACACCAAGGTTATCAGCACCGATGACAAGATGATGACGGCTCTGTTCCAGGCGGTGTAATGGATAAGCTCCTCTATACCGCAGTCAGCGGCGCGGCGCGCAACCTTTCCCAACAGCGCATCCACGCCAACAACCTGGCGAACGTGAATACCGAAGGGTTTCGCCAGGATCTGGAACGTGCGCAGTCTGAGCAGGTAATGGGCGAGGGGTATTCCTCTCGTTTCCTGGTTGAACCGCAAAACGGTGGCGTGGACATGACGCCCGGTGCGGTGCGTGAAACGGGGCGCAATCTGGATGTGGCGATCAAAGGCAATGGCCTGATCGCCCTGAATGATGGCAACCGCGAAGTGTATACCCGTAACGGTCAGATGGAAGTCGGCCCGGAAGGCGATTTGCTGATCAACGGGCTGCCAGTGGAAGGGGATAACGGGCCGATCATTCTGCCGACCTTTACCTCTCTGACCATTGGCGACGACGGCATCATCACCATCATTCCGGATGACGGTGAAATCAGTCAGGCGATCGATGTGGATCGCATCAAGCTGGTGGATATCGCCCCGGGGCAATTGCACAAGAACGAAAATGGCCTGCTGATAACCCAGGCCACCGACAATCCTCGCAGCGAAGAGGTGGAAGTGGCTTCGGGTCATCTTGAAACTTCCAACGTGTCGGCGATTGGCGAAATGGTGGCGAGCATCTCGCTTAACCGCCAGTTCGAAGCGCAAATCAAGATGATGAAAGCGGCCGAAGACATGGCCAGTGCAGGAAATCGACTGCTACGGAACTCGTAAGCGGCGGCATAAGAACAAGGAGTCACAATGAATTCAGCATTATGGGTGAGTAAAACCGGCCTGGCGGCAGAAGACGCCAAAATGACCGCGATTTCCAACAACCTGGCGAACGTCAACACGACAGGCTTCAAGCGCGATCGTGTGATGTTTGCCGACCTGTTCTATCAAACCGATCGCGCACCGGGCGGTTTGCTGGATCAACAGAATACGTCGCCAACCGGCATCCAGTACGGCACCGGGGTGAAGATCGTTGGCACGCAGAAAGAGTTCGGCGAAGGCAACATCCAGAACACCGGACAGTCGCTGGACGTGGCCATCACCGGGCAGGGCTTTTTCCAGGTGGAAACGCCGGACGGCGACACCGCCTATACCCGTGCGGGCAACCTGCAACGTAATGCCGATGGCATGATCACTAATGCGCAAGGTTTACCGCTGATCCCGCAGATTGAGCTGCCGGAGAACACCAAAGACATCCAGATTGGCAAAGACGGTACGGTGACCGCCACGGTTGCCGGTGAAGCTGAACCGGTTGAACTGGGGCAGATTACCCTGGTGAACTTCGTCAATCCGGCCGGTCTGGAAGCGGTCGGCGGCAACCTCTACATGGAAACCGCAGCCAGCGGTGAAGCCGTGGAAGGTGTGCCGGGCGAAGAGGCTTTTGGCCAGCTTGAACAAGGCTCGCTCGAAGGCTCCAACGTTCAGGTTGTGGAAGAAATGGTGGACATGATTACCGTTCAGCGTGCTTACGAAATGAACGCCAAGATGGTGTCTGCCGCCGATGACATGCTGAAGTTTGTCACGCAGCAGATGTAATGCCTGCGGCGAAACAGTGAAAGAGATATGAAAAAGCAGTTATTGATTGGAATGCTGGCACTGTTGCTGTCGGGCTGTGAAAGCCCGGCACTGCTGGTCCAGAAAGACGATGCGGCGTTCGCGCCGCCGGAAGATTACGTCCAGCCGCCGACCCAGGTCAAAGGTGGCGGGCTCTACAATTCAGGCTACAACTGGGGTCTGGTGCAGGATCACCGCGCCTATCGCGTGGGCGATATCCTGACGGTTATCCTCGATGAATCGACCCAGTCGAGCAAACAAGCGAAAACCAACTTCGGCAAGAAGAACGATGTCACGATTGGCGTGCCAACGGTGATGGGCAAAACCCTCGACAAGGCTTCTGGCTCTGTCAGCGGCGACCGTAACTTTAACGGCGGTGCCAGTTCACAGCAGCAAAACAGCCTGCGTGGCGCGATTACCGTGGCGATTTACAAAGTGCTGCCCAACGGCGTGCTGGCGGTTCGCGGCGAAAAATGGCTGACCCTCAATCAGGGTGACGAATACCTGCGCGTCACCGGGCTGGTACGTTCTGAAGACATCGAACACGATAACTCGATTTCTTCCCAACGCATTGCCAACGCACGTATCTCTTATGCGGGACGCGGTGCCCTTAGCGATGCCAACTCGGCAGGCTGGCTGACGCGCTTCTTCAACCATCCGCTGTTCCCGATTTAATGGAGAAGATGATGCGTAAGTTAGTGATTTTCTGCCTGGCGCTGTGCAGTGTGAACGCCTTTGCCGCCCGTCTGGGAAATATCGTGGATGTACAGGGTGTGCGTGGCAACCAACTGGTGGGCTACAGCCTGGTTGTTGGGCTGGATGGAACCGGTGACAAAAACCAGGTGAAATTCACCAGCCAGTCGGTGACCAACATGCTGCGTCAGTTTGGCGTGCAGCTGCCAGCCAAAATTAACCCGAAAGTGAAGAACGTGGCCGCCGTGGCGGTCAGTGCAACGTTGCCACCGGGCTATGCTCGTGGGCAGTCGATTGACGTGACTGTGTCCTCCATGGGCGATGCGAAAAGCCTGCGTGGCGGCACATTGCTGATGACACAGCTGCACGGCGCAGACGGTGAAGTTTACGCGCTGGCACAGGGCAATATCGTGGTGGGCGGCATTAAAGCCCAGGGCAACAGCGGTTCCAGCATTACGGTGAACACCCCAACCGTTGGTCTGGTGCCGAACGGTGCGTCCATCGAGCGTGAAATTCCAAGTGATTTTCAGCAGACCGACCGCGTGATGCTCAACCTGAAACAGCCCAGCTTCAAAACGGCGAATAACATAGCCGTTGCGCTGAATAATTCGTTCGGCTACGGCACCGCGATGGCGGAAAGTTCTACCAACGTTTCCGTGCGTGCGCCAATGAATCCGGGCGATCGCGTGGCCTTTATGTCACAGCTTGAAGACGTGCAGATTAATGCAGGCAAACAGCCGCCGCGCGTGGTGTTCAATGCCCGCACTGGCACGGTGGTGATTGGCGATGGCGTGGTGGTTCATGCCGCAGCGGTCTCTCATGGCAACCTGACGGTTTCCGTTCGTGAGTCTTCTACTGTTTCGCAGCCAGGCGCGTTTAGCCAGGGCAACACGGTGGTCACGCCGCAAAGCGATATCAGCGTGAATCAGGGCAAAGGCCAGATGGTGACATTGCGCACCGGCACCAGCCTGCGAGCGATAGTCAATACCCTGAACAGCCTCGGCGCATCCCCGGATGACACCATGGCCATCCTTCAGGCGCTGCATGAAGCGGGCGCACTCGACGCTGAACTCGTGGTTATCTAAGGAGAGGATATGGTTAACGCAGTTCATCTCAACACGGCGGTGATCCCAGGCGATGTGACCGGGGCCGTGAAGCCGCAAAACCTGGAGCAGGCCGCAGAGCAGTTTGAAGCGATGTTCCTGCGCTCGATGATGAAAGAGATGCGCAAATCCTCCGATGCGCTGTTTGCCGACAACCCGTTTGAGAGCAAACAGCAAAAAATGCTGCGTGATTTTTACGATGACAAAATGGCGTTACACCTCGCGACCACCCGCAGCAGCGGGATTGCGCAGATGATTATGGCGCAATTAGGGCCCTCGACGCAGAACGCGGTTAAGAACCAACAGGATATGGTCGCTCTTATTCAGCATCCACAAGAGTTGAAAACCCCTGTCGTGCCAACCGGGCATGGCAGCAAGGAGTAAGTCACCCCATGAACATTATTAACATTGCCTACAGCGGGCTTCAGGCGGCGCAGATTGGCCTTGGCGTCACGTCGATGAACGTCGCCAATGCCCTGACACCGGGCTACACCCGTCAAAGCTCGACCCAAAGTTCCGTAGGGCCGATGGGCGAAGCGGGCAAGTCTGCGGGCTCTGGCGTGCAGGTCGACAGCATCCGTCGTGTGTCTGACCAGTACCTGGTGAATCAGGTCTGGCAGTCGAACACCAAAGCCAGCTATTACGGCATGACCGATCAGTACACCAGCGCGCTGGAAAAAGTGATCGGCACAGACTCCAGCAGCCTGGGGACAGGGTTTGACGACTTTTTCTCGGCGTTAAGCTCGCTCACCACACAGCCAGAAAGCGAAGCGAATCGTCAGCAGTTGCTGAATCAGGCCAATGCGCTGGCGACCCGTTTCAACAATATGGATGGGTTTATCAGCTCGCAGAAAGATCAGATCCATTCCCAGCGTGGCGCGCTGGTGACGCAGGTGAACACGCTTTCCGGACAGATTGCAGACTACAACCAAAAAATCACCACGGCGGAAGCGTCAGGCGCTAACACCAATACCCTTCGCGATCAGCGAGATGGTCTGGTGAAAGAGCTGAGCGGCATTATCGACGTCAACGTGACCGAAGATGACAACAGCAACTATACCGTGGCGTTGAAAGGCGGCCAGCCTTTGGTCAGTGGCCGCACGGCAGGCACACTGTCGGCGGATTATGACACCGATGGCAACCCTTCGCTGAACCTGAGTTTCTCGAAATCTGACTTCCCGCTGTCGCAGTCTGTGGGCGGCGAAATGGGCTCGTTGTACGACTATGAAACGGGCACGTTGCAGGACATGCGAGACAGTATTCGTGGCATGGCTGATTCCTTCGCGACCCAGTTTAACGATCAGTTGGCGCAGGGTTATGACCTGAACGGCAACCCGGGCCAGCCGATGTTTACCTACGACCCGAGCAGCCCGAACGGCATCTTGCAGGTCAATGATTTGAAGCCTGACGACATTGCGCTTTCCAGCGCAGCAGGCGAACCGGGCAATGGCGATAACCTGCAGAAGCTTATCGACATTAAAAACGCCAAAGTCGACATTCCGGGGATGGGCAACATGAGCCTGAACGAAGGGGCGGCGGCGATTGTGTCCAACATCGGTATTTTCAGTAAGCAGACCAAAGCTGAGCTGGAAGCGGCGCAAGCCGTCAGCGATCAGTCTCAGACTCAGCGCGATAACGTCAGCGCGGTCAATCAGGACGAAGAGGCGATAAACCTGCAAACCTATATGCAGTCTTATCAGGCCAACATGAAAGTGATCGCCACGGGCAATCAGGTCTTTTCTGACCTGCTGGGCCTGTTTTAATCAGGGATGAGGAGAGACCATTATGCGAATCAGTAGCCTTTACCATTCTCAGGCCATGCTGGCCCAGATGAACAGCAACAACGACCGTCTGAGCAAGTTGATGGAACAGATGTCGACGCAAAAACGTGTCAATGTGCCGTCGGACGATCCAGTAGCCGCCACGCGTCTGGTGCAACTTAACCGCGAGCAATCGGCGATTGAGCAATATCAGCAAAACATCAGCCGCGTCAGCGGGACGCTGTCAGTGCAGGAATCCCACGTTCAGGCGATGAGCGATAACCTGCTGGCGATTAATGACAAGCTGCTGTCGGCCAACAACAGTACTTACAGCGAAAAAGATATGTCAGGCTTTGGTGCAGAACTGTCGTCGATGCTGGATTCGCTGGTGGACAGCATGAACGCGCAGAATGAAAACGGCAGCTACCTTTTCTCGGGCACCAAAACCGATACTAAACCGGTGGTGTTCGACGATGCGACCGGCAAGTATGTTTATCAGGGCAACGACGGCACGCGTGAAACAACCGTTGCCAACAGCGTGACGATTCAGGAAAACACCAATATGGCGTCCGTCTTTTCTTCCGGCGGTAACGATCTGGAGATGCTCAATCAGCTCAAGGAGTTGAGCGATAAGATGCAGGACCCCACCGCGCACTTTGAAGACTATCAGCCGCAGATTGATCAGGTACTGAAACTGGAGTCTGACTCGCGCGATAAGATTTCTTCGGTCTTCACGGATTTGGGTGGCCGCCAGAATCAGCTCACGCTGCTGGGCAACGCACACACCGATGTCAGCCTTGCTAACGATCAGGTGGTTCACGATCTCTCTGATACCGACTGGGCTGAAACCAGCATGAACATGCAGCTGTACGTCAACTCGGTGCAGATCAGCAACAAGGCCTACAGCATGGTCAGTTCACTTTCATTGTTCGATAACTTGTAATCATGGTCACCCAGGTCTCTTCTAAAACCAGCCCCCTCCCAACCGCCTCAACCGCGGTTGGACAGCGCCCGGTAGGCGCGCCCGGAACGATTCGCCAGTCTTCTGCGGTGGCCGATGTCGCGTCTTCCGCGCGTAATAACGTTTTCCCGGAAGCGGCGATCATTTCTCGTCAGCCTCTGCGCTATAACGTTCAGTTAAATCAGCAATTGACCGCGGTGCAGCAGGCAGACAGCTATCTGGCGCAAACGGAATCGAAACTGATGCAGTTGCGCCATGCTTCTTCAAATGGGGCGGATAGCCGTAAGGTTTCTTCTGAGTTGAAGCAACACCTCGAAGGACGGAGTGAACTGTCTGGCGGCACGGTCGACAGACAGTTCGCGCTGCGCTTACAGCAGAGCAGCAAGGTGAATTTCAGTCTGTCTGGCCTGGATAAACTGGTGGAGAACCCGCAAGGCGAAACGCTGGTTTTCTCCCTGGGTGGCGATAAGCGAGAACTGGCGGCGGTGACCTTGCCAAAGCAGGACAACCCTCGGCAGGTACTGCGCCAGATGAATCTGGGGCTAGGACGGCTGGGTATTCATGCTCAACAAGGCAAAGACGGACAAACCAGTTTCAGCGTGGACGAACAACGTTGGGGCCGGGTGAGCCAGTATCTGAGCGTGCGCGGGGAAGGGCAGAATTTCCCGGCTGATGCGTTCACGATGCTGACCCCGAAAGCGGAATCTTCGCAGGAAGATGTGCTGCAACAGGTAAGCCAGGATCGCAAACAGGTCAGCAGCACTACGCTGAATCAAGTGATGGACAATATTGTGAAGCAACGTAGCCGCCTGAATCAGCATCAGGGGCGTGCTGCCAGCCGTATTGATGATTTAGCCCCGCCGATGTCAGCGGCTCAGGCACAAACGACTTCGCAGGCGCTGGGCGATATTCTGGCGAACAGTGGCGAAAGCTACGAGAGCTTCTCCCGGGCGCTCTCGGCCCAGGGGAACGTCCGTCTGGCGACGGTGAAGAATCTGCTGAGTTAGCGGCTTTAAGGAAGGTTAGAGTGGGAAAACCACGCCTTCCTTACCGATCATTAACGTCCTCTGATTATCGTCCTGCGCTTGCATCCACAAATCGGTGTGGGTCAGCATCTCAATATATTCCCAGGCCATTGATGTCTTCACGGTTGATGACGTGATCACCGGGCTGAACTTATAGTTGTAGCGATCGTCGTACTTTTTCACTTCCACCATATTGGCTTTGATGAGAAAGCCCGGGTCTTTCGGGTCGGTGAACGTCGCCAGAATGCAGTCATCAAGCACCTGAACATCCACGTTGTACATCTCCTCCTGATGCGACATTAAATCGACAAAACCAATTTTCATCGCCTTCTGGTGCTTGTTCATCAGGAAGCGAGGCGAATGCAGCGTGTGCCATGCAAATGTTCCTGTCAGCCCGATGACCAATGCCAGAATGAAGAGCCAGAGTGTCTTATTTACAGGTTGCCATTTCATTCAGTGTACTCATGGTATTGTCAAAGATAGAGCGATTCAGGGCCGCGTTATCACTGTGCCAGTGATAGAAATAGAGGATGGTCTCTTTGTCCTCACAGCGGCTTTTCAGGACGAAGGTATAGTTCAGCGTTTGTTGCACATAGTGGTAGTAAACCGTCATGTCTACCGAACGGGCTTTCAACGCTTGATTTAACTGGGTATAGGTGTCTCTTAACCGACTGAACAGATACATATCCGTTTGGTCGAGATCGTCGTCGGTGGTGTTTTTGACTTCATACAGCGTGATGTGATCGAACACTTTTTGCTGGCGAGACGACAGCGTCAGTTGGGAAGCATTTACTTTCATCAGCCAGGTTCCGCCGGTGGCGACCAGCACGCTCAAGGCCATCGCTGCAAAAACAACCAGCAGGCGGAAAGACGCGCTACGTGGCTCGCGGGCGGTTGACTCAGGAAGTGCCGTGACTTCAGGCATGTGCTGGACTTCCGCACAGTGAAGACAGACATCCGTCGGCTGGCTTTCATCCACCAGCGTGACGTCTTCCGTTACGATCCCCTCTTCTGTCTCTTCGTGCTCGAAGGTTTCCGTCAGCTCCGCATTCTGGTTGGCGGCGGAAACCTCAGACTCTTCCTTTTCGACCTGAGTGCAGTATTCAGCTTCGAGAATGTAGCCCTTTTTGGGCAGCGTTTTAATGATACGCTGCTGCTTCCCATCATCTTCCAGTGCCGCACGCAGCGCATGAATGGCGTTAGGCAGGCTGTTGCTGCCGATAACACGGCGTTCCCAGACCAACGCCGTGAGCTCTTCACGAGACATAATACGGCCCGCGTTTTCCAGCAGCACTTCGAGGAGCTTTATCTGATACTCACCCAGCCGCTTCTTTTCACCGTTGGCTAAGTGAATGAGCGATCCCGTCGGCGAGTCCACCAGCCAGTTGTTAACCGAGTAAAAAAACTTTTGCATAATGATCAAATGAACAATGGCCCAATAGAGTAAGCACAAAAGCACCCGTCGTAATAACCCAGCGTGAGAGAAATCCTTTCTTGAGGGAGTGATGCAATAGCTGTGCCGTGGTGATGATGTTTTCATCGGTGAACTGTTTTCTACCGAGATATTAATCACATTTCAATCTATTAATCTGTTTAAAATTACATTATGGCAGTATTAATTAACGTTTTTAAATGGCGGCTTGATGGTGGCTATTTTGTATATATGGTTGTTTTGTAATGATTAATCCATTTTTTGTTCGGCGTGTTTTATATTGAATTCCACTTTTTTAAAATTTAAAATTGAATATTTTCAATGTTGATAAATTGTGTCTTTTTTGTTTTTTCAAGACGAGATTATTGTTTATAAATGGCAATAAATAATCAGCATTAATACTAATAAAGGAGTAGGCGACAACTGCCAGTCTCAGGGAAAAATATTCAGGTTGTTTTCAGGCTTCAGGTGGAAACGGTAAAGCAGGGTATAGGCGCTGGCCCGGAACGCCTGGCTGCGAGTATAATTTCACTCTGGCATGCACCTTTGCTCGCCCCAGGAGGCCCCGTGAACATCAGCGACGTTGCGAAAAAAACCGGATTGACCAGCAAAGCGATTCGCTTCTACGAAGAGAAAGGGCTGGTAACGCCGCCTTTGCGCAGCGATAACGGCTACCGCACATACTCGCAGAAGCATCTGGATGAGCTGACGCTACTGCGTCAGGCACGTCAGGTGGGGTTCAATCTGGAAGAGTGCGGTGAGCTGGTGAACTTGTTCAACGATCCTGCTCGCCACAGTGCAGATGTGAAAGCGCGAACCTTGCAAAAAGTGGCGGATATTGAACGCCACATTGAAGAGCTTCAGGGAATGCGTAAGCAATTACTCACGCTCGCTGATGCCTGTCCAGGGGATGACAGCGCCGACTGTCCGATTATCGATAATCTTTCCGGCTGCTGTCATCGTAAGGCCTGATCAGTGAGGGCGCACCTTTAAGGTGATCCCTTCCACGGCAATGATTTCCACTCGTGTGCCTGCCGGCAAATCGTCATCGGCAGAGACGGGCCAGGAGCTGTCACCCACTTTGATGTGGCCTCTCCCGTTAATTAGCGCGGCTTCAAGCGCAAACACTTTACCCACCAATTGCTGCCCACGTTGATTTAACTGACTGTCGGCGCGGGGCTGTTGCTTCACGCGATTGGCCAGCCAGCGCCACCACAACCAGGCGGCCAGCAGTGTCAGGACGGCAAAAATTACCCCTTGCCACTCCCAGCCAAGCGGCAGAAGCCACACCAGCAAGCCGGTGATGATACCTGCCACGCCGCTCCACAGCAGATACCCGTTCCCGCCCAACATCTCCGCCGCCAGCAGCAAACCACCGAGGCTTAGCCAGAAGATGTGCGGGTGTGTGAGAAGGGTGTCCATCATCTGTTTTTCCGCTCAGTGGCGCTGTCTTTCATCAATTCGGCAATCCCGGCGATGGAGCCCATCAGGCTGCTGGCATCCAGCGGCATCATCACCACTTTACTGTTGCTGGAGGATCCAATCTGCTGCAGCGCATCGGTGTATTTCTGCGCCACGAAGTAGTTCACCGCCTGAATGTCACCGGCAGCGATCGCTTCGGACACCATCTGTGTTGCACGAGCTTCTGCTTCCGCAGAACGTTCACGGGCTTCCGCCTGCAGGAACGCTGACTGACGCTCACCTTCCGCTTTGAGGATTTTGGACTGTTTTTCCCCTTCTGCTTTGACGATTTCAGCCTGACGAATCCCCTCGGCTTCAAGGATATAAGCACGCTTGGTACGTTCGGCTTTCATCTGGGCATTCATCGCATCGATAAGTTCGGCTGGCGGGCGAACATCACGGATTTCGATACGGGTGATTTTGATGCCCCAAGGATTGGTGGCTTCATCCACGATGTGCAGCAGGCGAGTGTTGATGCTGTCTCGCTGTGAGAGCATTTCATCGAGTTCCATAGAACCGAGCACGGTACGGATGTTGGTCATGGTCAGGTTGATGATTGCCAGCTCAAGATTGCTGACTTCATAGGCCGCTTTCGGGGCATCGATAACCTGAATAAAGCACACCGCATCAATCGCCACGTTGGCGTTGTCTTTGGAAATGACTTCCTGTGAAGGGATGTCGAGGACCTGTTCCATCATGTTGATCTTACGACCAATGCGGTCCATAAACGGCACCACCAGGCTCAGCCCTGGCTGCAGGGTGTTGGTGTAGCGGCCGAAGCGTTCTACTGTCCATTGATAGCCCTGCGGCACAATTTTGACGCCTGCACCAACAATCACCAGCGCGACAAAGATTAAGACGGGAATAAAGATGAGCATGAAAACCTCCTGTTTTTTGCCTGATAGCCAACAGCCTTCGTCAGCCCGAGAACAGAAAGTATAACTTTTATCCTTCTCAGCGCGAAGTGCGCAGGCGTACAATAATGGGGAATAAGTGTGATAAATGGGAAAACAATGAAGGAATTATTGCAGGTCAGCCAACTGGGTTTTATGTCTGGTGAAACTTCCCTCCTGAATAATATCAATCTGCGGTTGTGCGAAGGACAATTTACGCTGATTACAGGGCCTTCCGGCTGCGGGAAAAGTACCTTACTTAAGATCATTGCCTCGCTGCTCAGCCCAACGTCCGGCAGCATTCATTTTTGTGGCGAAGATATCCTGCAGCTCTCCCCTGAAGCCTATCGACAGCAGGTTTCTTACTGCGCGCAAACCCCTGCGCTGTTTGGTGAGACAGTTTATGACAACCTCATTTTTCCGTGGCAAATACGGGATAAACGTCCGGAACCGGAACACTTGCTGGCGGATTTGGTACGTTTTAATTTGCCAGAAGACACGCTGCAAAAATCCATTCATTCGCTGTCTGGCGGTGAAAAACAGCGAATATCGCTGATTCGCAATCTGCAATTCTTACCGAAAGTGTTACTGCTCGACGAAATTACCAGCGCACTCGACGAGAGTAATAAGCATAACGTGAATGAGATTATTCATCGTTATGTGAAGGAGAAGAACATCGGCGTGTTGTGGGTCACTCATGATAAAGACGAAATAAGCCACGCCGATGATGTTATTACCCTGAAACCGCAGGCGGGTGGAATGGAGGAGCACGCAGATGGGCGAGCATAATATTTCTAACGAATCGCTGGCGTTATCGATGGTGCTGGTGCTGGTGGCGATTATTGTCAGCTATAGGGAAAAACTGGCGCTGGAGAAAGACATCATCTGGAGTATCTGCCGGGCCGTTATCCAGTTGGTGATTGTCGGCTACGTGCTGAAAACGATTTTTAACGTCAATAACGCCTTGCTGACGTTGTTGATGGTGCTGTTTATCTGTTTCAACGCGGCGTGGAATGCGCAAAAACGCAGTAAATACATCAGTCAGGCGTTTGTGTCGTCGTTTATCGCTATCACCACCGGGGCGGGGCTGACGCTGGCGGTATTGGTTTTCTCTGGGGCGATTACTTTCACGCCAATGCAGGTGATTCCGATTGCAGGGATGATCGCTGGCAACGCGATGATTGCGGTGGGGCTGTGCTACAACAACCTTGGGCAGCGCTTCAACAGTGAACAGCAGCAAATTCAGGAGAAGTTGAGCCTGGGCGCAACGCCGAAAATGGCGTCTGAACGTTTGATTCGCGAGAGTATTCGCGCGTCGCTGATCCCAACGGTGGATTCGGCCAAAACGGTGGGATTGGTCAGTTTGCCGGGCATGATGTCAGGCCTGATTTTTGCCGGAATCGACCCGGTGAAGGCCATCAAATACCAGATTATGGTGACGTTTATGCTGCTCTCAACCGCGAGCCTGTCGACCATCATTGCCTGCTACCTGACGTACCGGAAGTTCTATAACTCGCGCCACCAGTTGGTGGTGAAGCAGTTGAAAACGCCGGGCGGCTGATGCCTTACCCGGCCTGTTTACGTTACCGTAGGCCCGTGCAAGCGAAACGCCGCCGGGCATTCAGCAAAGGAGTTAGTAAAGCAGAGAATAAAGCTGACGGCGGTACTTCGAGGCCAAAGCGTCACCGGTGCCGAGGGCTGCAAGAATTTCCTGCATCATCTTGCGCGCCTGGCCGTCTGCTGCGCCCAAATCTTTCTTCAAATGGCTAAACAGCAATTCCAGCGCTTCTTCGTTACGCCCCACTTGATGCAGTTGCAGCGAGAGCTGGGAAGCCAGCGCAGCATCTTCTGGATTGGCGGCTACTTGCTGCTGTAACTGCTGAATTTCTGGGGTATCAGCGGCTTGTTTCAGCAACTCGATTTGCGCGACCAGCCCTTGATAGCGGGTATCCTGATCCTGCAACGGCACGGTTTTCAGTGTCGCTTCGGCGTCTTCAGAACGGTGTAGCGCGATTTGAGTTTCTGCCAGCAGCAGGCCAATCTGGCTGTCCTGACTGGACAACTGCCAGGCGTCTTTCAGCAGCGGCAACGCTTCGTCGTATTTACCTTCCTGCATCAGGGCCATCGCCTGCTGAGCTTTTACCTCTTCTTCACGAGGCAGCACTTTGTCGAGCAGCGCACGAACCACTTCTTCCGGCTGCGGGCCCTGGAAGCCGTCAACCGGCTGGCCGTTCTGGAACAGATAAACGGTTGGAATGGCGCGCAGACCAAACTGTGAGGCGATCATTTGCTCGGCGTCGCAGTCCAGTTTGGCGAGGATAAACTGCCCGTTGTACTGTGCCGCCAGGCTTTCCAGCATCGGGGTTAACTGTTCGCAATGCTGGCTACGCGGAGACCAGAAGTAAAACAACACCGGCCTGCTGGTCGACTGCTCCAGCGTCTGGTGCAGGTTAGCTTCGGTAATGTTAACGATGTACTGTGCAGTCATGAGGCACTCTCTATAGTCGAATTCAGAGGATATCTCTGTTACATGGGGGCTTTAGCCACAGCTTCAACTCAGCCCTGTAAAATTTTGTCCATCATCCGGCCGGGTAACAGGCGCTTGAGCAGCATCACCGCATGGGTAACCAGCGTCACCGGATAGCGCATTTTTGGCCTGTCGCTGGTGAAAGCATGGCGCACTTTGTCCACTACGGCTTCCGGCCCCAGCGTGAAACGTGCAGCAATTCCTGGATTTTCGACTGGCTTATCGGCCTGAGATTGATTGACGTTTTCCGTAAAGCGGGTACGAATGGGACCAGGTTCAATCAGGCTGACTTTGATGCCGCTGTAGCGCAGTTCCATACGCAGTGCGTCGGACCACGCTTCCAGCGCGTATTTACTGGCGGCATAAGCCCCACGGCCTGGGGTGGAAATCAGCCCCATCACCGACGATGTCATCACAATTCGGCCTTCGCCGTGCGGTTCCATGGCGGGCAGCAAGCGCATGGTTAGCTGGTGTGCACCAAAGAAGTTAGTGGAGAATTGTTTCTCTACCTGAGCACGACTCAGCGTACTTAATGGGCCATACAGCCCGTATCCGGCGTTGTTAAAAATGCCGAACAAGCGGTTCCCGGTGAGGGCAATAATGTCACCGGCGGCACGATCGACGCTTTCAGGCGAATCCAGATCGAGAACGATCCCGACCAGCCCCAATTCTGCCATGCGCGCCACGTCTTCTGGCTTACGGCAAGCGGCCAGCACGCGAAAACCCTGGCGTTTCAGTTCCAGCGCACTTTCCAGCCCAATCCCGCTGGAACATCCTGTTATTAAGACCGTTTTTTGCATAACTTTACCTGAAGACCACTCGCGACTCTCAGGAGTCGTGTTTAACTAGGGGAGCCAGACGTGTCGCCATCCAGTCGGCAATAAACGGCTGGGCGTCACGATTGGGGTGAATACCATCATCCTGCATCCACTGCGGTTTCAGATAGACCTCTTCCATAAAAAACGGCAACAGAGGAACATCGAACTCACTGGCAAGCTTCGGATATATCGCACTAAATGCTTCATTATACCGACGGCCATAGTTTGCAGGCAGACGAATTTGCATCAGCAGGGGTTTGGCGTTGGCGGCTTTGACCTGAGTGAGAATAGTGCGCAGGGTGGCTTCAGTTTGCTGAGGCTGGAACCCGCGCAGGCCGTCATTGCCACCCAGTTCAACCAGCACCCATTTGGGCTGGTGTTGTTTCAGTAGGGCGGGTAAGCGTGACAGCCCTTGCTGCGAGGTGTCACCGCTAATACTGGCGTTGACAACCTCCGTCTTCGGCTGCCACTTTTCATTCAGCAGCGCAGGCCATGCGGCTGTGGCCGCCATCCGATAGCCCGCACTCAGGCTGTCACCCAGAATCAGCAGCGTGTCGGCAGCCGCGGCGCGAAAGCTTAACAGAATCAGAAACAGGAAAGGCAAATGCCAGCGGAAAACATACTTGATAGTTGTTTTGTATGTCCTGTTAACTATGGTGATTTCTCTGTATGGCTTGCTGTTTCTGGCTTTGCTCATGTTTTCATTTCCGATGAATTCATTTGAAATAGCATTGATTCAACATCAAAAGGTGTCCCTTTGGTGTACCCTTATGCTTGATTGTATTTTTGAGGGACACCTAATGTCATTAACCAACGCACAGATCAAAAACGCGCCTGTAAAAGATAGAGAGTACCTTATCGCTGATGGGGCTGGCCTGTCGATACTCATCAAGCCCAACGGGGCAAAGCTATGGCGCTTTCGATACTCTCTTTTTGGCAAAAAACAGAAACTCTCCATCGGTAGCTACCCAGAGATCACGCTTTCTCAGGCTCGCGTAAAAGCCGCAGACGCAAGAGCGAAAGTTGCACAGGGTATCAGTCCTGTAGACGAGCGTCAGAAAGAAACTAAAGCCAGCAATAGTGCAAGCTCGTTTGAAGCGGTATGCCTTGAGTGGCAAGGTGTCCGTTCAGCAACATGGGCGGCGAATTACGCGCTTGGTGTTAAGCGATTGTTCAAGAATCATGTTTTCCCTGTCATTGGAAAACGCCCAATTGCGAAAATTGAGCCGATGGAATTGCTGGAACTACTAAAAAGAATTGAAGCAAAAGGCGCTAAAACTGTCGCAGAAAACGTGCGGGGGCGCTGTTCCGAAGTGTTTGCTTACGCAATTATTACCGGAAAGGCAAAATATAACCCTGCTCGCGACCTGGCTGGGGCATTACAACGTTTCCGTAAAGGCCATTTTGCCTCTTTGGATGTTGCGGAATTAAAGGGGTTTCTGCATGTGCTGGAAAACTCAAGAGGGAGTGTGTTAACCATCAGTTTAATCAAGCTAATGATGCTTACAGGGTTACGTCCGACTGAAGCTCGTGAAGGGGCATGGTCGGAAATTGATATTGATGCTGCTTTGTGGAGAATTCCTGCTGAAAGAATGAAAGCCAACAGGCCGCATATCGTTCCCTTATCACGACAAGCAATTGAACTACTGAAAACGCTGAAATCAATGAATGGTGGGTATGGGCATCTTTTCCCTAACCGTCGAGATCTTACCCGTGCAATGGCTCCGGGCGTAGTGAGTTCTCTCATTGCAGATTGTGGCTATGGTGGTAAAACTACTGGACATGGTTTCAGGCATACAATGAGTACAGCTTTACATGAAAAGGGCTATGACAGCGCATGGGTAGAGTTACAGCTCGCACATGCTGACAAAAATACTATTCGTAGCACATATAATCATGCTCAATACCTTGATGGCAGACGTGAAATGCTTCAATGGTATGCTGATTATATTGATGAATTGAAGTCTCAATAACTATTGTAGGTGATGGCATGACTACACGTGACAATAATAATTATAAGGGTAAAAAAATCACACTTGATTCCCTTGTGGGGGAGTACAGAAATGGCGGAGGTTATCCAATTATTACTCCGGCTATGATTCATGAGTCTGGGTGTGATATTTGGGATTTGTGTGAAATGTTGAGTGATGCGATAGGTCTCATTTCTCAACAAGATAAAGCTAATATAAATGCATTGGGTTTATTGGTTAATCGTGATAAGAAAATAACCACACCTGGAATGAGTGAAGCCGAATTGGAGCTATTAAAGAATATTTTTGGTCAGGAATATGACTCTAAGAGTGAGTCTGCAAGTTTCTCAGAAATTAAGAAAGTCATGAACGGTTGGCCTTTGGAATTATCCTTTGAAAGGGGATGTGAAGCTATACGCTATTGGGCACTCCTCGAATTTACTCAGAGAAAAACAAAGCATAAGCGTGTTACTGATCCTGAGGAGGAGCAATTGCGATTAGATGTTCGCGATGAATATATCCGCAATCCGGGGAAAAGTGTTCGTGACTTCTATGAACGTCTCATACGTGAAGGTTGGAAACTTCCTCATCAACGCAAAATTGAGCGTTGGACTAAAGATTTAAGAATCCTAAAGAAATAAATATCAATTATTTCATGTTGATAGGTATAGGCTCAAAGATTTACAAAAATACAGCTAGTTGCTGTCGGGCATTATCCATCACGAAATGCCAGGGTTTCTCCAGTAATCATTGATGTTTATTGGAGGTGAGTCGTGGCGGCTAAAAACATTCTTTGGGTGGCAAAGCCATTCGATCCTAAGTACACACATATTCGCATACAGGATGTATGCGATATGATCTTTCGCACGCAAACATTTGTGTATGAGCAAATGGCAAAAGGGCAATTTCCTACGCCAACTAAGTTATCACCTGCCGTTAGCGTATGGAGGAAGGAAGAAATAGAAAAATGGTTAGTTGAATCAGCTAAGAGTATTGGTTCTGGTGCTGTTGAGGAGAAACGATATGATTAGTTCATTTCATCTGGAGAGGTCAATTTCATTCAATTGTCAAAGAGTAGGTAAGGCGGTTTTATATAATCGAAATGGCTTCGTTGTTGATGCTATCCATGTTTATGTTATTGCAAGTTCCGATCCCAGAGTCATCAGAGGGACAATGCTCTATTTATGCGATGCATTATCTGGTTTGATTAAAGGAATTAAATATACTGCATCAACTACGTTGCTCACGATTTCTCTATCTTCGCGAAGGAAAAGGAAAGTTTCGAATGATGAGTTCCTTATCAGAGATAATGATTTTATTATTTTATCTCAGTCTTGTCGTGCTGTTGAAAAAAGATCACCGTCCAGAAAAGTAAATCCAGATAAATTAGATGCGTATGCGGAAACGATTATTAAGGGAAGTAGCGGGGGATTATCATCAAAAAATAGGGGGAGAAAATGAGCGTCCTTGATGATGTTAAGCATTGGTTGAGGAATCCCTCCAATCTTACGGCGGCATGTGCGGCCTTTAATATCCCCTGTGATGCCAGCGGGAAACATCACTCTTGCCCGATTTGCGGCAAGAGGAAGTTTCGCTTTCAAGCTACGGGAACGCGAGCAGGTAAATATATTTGCACCTGCGGTTCTGCTGGCATTGGCTTTGGATTCATAGATCTGATTGCGCGGCTGTATTTTGATGCACCGAAAGATGGCAGACCAAGTGGCGCTCTGGCCTATCGTGCAGCCAGTTTGATTGATGAACGCATGGGAACTGGTTTTAAAACCAGCCAACCGCAATCTCATGCTATTTCACCGCAGGAGCGGGAAGCATACCGACAGAAACAACAGGACGCTTATGAACAACAGACAAAAGAAGCTCATGCAATAGAAGCGTCCAGGATCGCTGAAGCTGCTCCCCGTATTCGGGAGATACTCACACAAGCGATTATAGGGGAGTGTCTTTACCTTAAAGGCAAAGGGTATTCTGAATGCCAGCTTCCGCTCACTGCGAATGGTTGGGGGGTACTTCTTATTACCGATATTGATAATCGTGAACGCTCTTTACAATATCTGCCCCCTCCCGGCGCAGTGAGTCGCCGAGGTGAGTTGCATACCAAAATCTTCATGAAGCGAGCACCTTTGCGTGATGCATTCATTAACGTCAGCAACCCGACGCAAACCAAAAGTATCGTTATAGTAGAAGGTTATGCTACCGGGCTGGCGGTGGCTCAATGTTTGCCTGACAGCCGGATTGTGGCGGGATTATTTGCCGCCCATCTTGCAAATATCGCTGATGTATTCAGAACTAATTTCCGCGACGCGGAGATCATCATTGCCGCAGATAACGACTGGCATTCAGTGGATGAACGGGATGCTAACGGTAAGCCTAAACGTAATACGGGTCTGGAAAGTGCCTCTGTTGCCGCTCATGCGGTGGGCGGTCTGGTTGTCGCACCTGATATGCAGGACAACAAAAAAACGGACTGGTGTGATGTACGCCAGAAATTTGGCAATGACGAACTTATCGCCCGTTTCACTGCAAAGCTTGCAGAAGCACGTTCCATACCCGATGACTTCATCCCCAAAAAGAGGCAGGATGCACCTTCTGCTATTAAGACCGGTAGCATTTCTGTTGTGCCTGAAAGCGTTGATATTGTGAATCATCGTTGCCCTGACCGTTTTAAAAAATACTATGCTGACCGGGTCACACCGCAGGAAATTCAGCCTGATATTTCCCCTTATCTCGTTGAGCGTGACAACGGTGACATTCAGATTGTCTTTACCCGTGTTGGTCGTGAAACCGTGGACGATGAAAAACGCTCAGGGGTGTTTAAATCTGCGACCACTGAAACGGTAGTATCGGGCGTAAAAGCCATTCAGCGGGGAAGAAGAGACAACGAATCCTATACAACCTATGCAAATCGCCGTGAAAAGCGATTGCGGGTTTCAGTCCCCGATTCTGCTGATGCGAGGGCGCTCGCTGCCGCTCTGCGTAGTATTGGCGGTGTTGTTGCACCAAAACACCTCGATTTCTACCGTAGTGCTTATCTGTCGCAGCAGTACCTTGAAGAAGTGGCTTATATCAATGTACCCGGCTGGCATGAAATAAACGGTAATCGCATTTACATTCCCCCCGTGGGGAAATGCGACCTCCCCGGTGGCTTACGGGCTGAGTTCATTTCTTCTCGCGTTCAGCGGGACAACAGCAAACCCGCCGGGACTCTGGAGCAGTACCGCCAGCATGTTCTGGCTCTGATTACCGGTAATCCGGGGCTTGTTTTCCCTGTATTACTGGAGCTTGCAGCGGTAATTAACCCCATACGGCATGGCGGGTTACGTGCAGAAGGAATGACTATCGTGATGTACGGGCAATCCGGAAGTGGTAAATCACTTTCGTTGCGTCTTGCTGCCAGTGTGTGGGGCGACCATTCCGTTCTGGTTGAAAGCGCCAACGCTACGTTTACCGCTTTGCAAAACAGCGCGGTGGATTCCAGCGGCGGCATTATGCATGTTGATGATTTGTCCTCAATGCCGGATGTGAACGGCAAGGAAGCTGAAAGCCTGCTTTATGCCATCGGTAATGGCAGAAGCAAAGGCCGCAGCAGTGTTGACGGTAAAAATCTCCCTGTCAGTGAGTTCAGTGTTATCTGCCTGATAACCGCTGAGAAATCCATGACGGACACCATACAAGAGAAAACCCAGCATCACCTCAAGGATGGGGCAAAAGCGAGACTGATTGAACAGCCGTTCATCCGGGTTTCTGATTTCAAAGGGTGTGCCACGCTTCAGGAATTTGCCAGCAAACTGCTGGTTGCGTTCTCAGACTTCTATGGAACGCTGGGGGCGGCGTGGGTGGCGCTTTTGCATAAAAATGGCTGGCAAACCATACAACGCGAAATCAAACGCTACCGGGATGAATTTGACACTCACATGAATGAGCTTTTCCCCGCAGAATGGTCTTACCGCCCTGACCATAAAAAGCGGGCGCACCAGATTTACGCGATAGCTTATGCCGCAGGTAAAATGTCTCAGCCATTAACCGGGTTTACTGACCAGCAGGTACTGGAGACCATCATTGTCTGTGTAGAGGCCGAAATTGAAAGCAACGACAATGGACAGCGCTCAGAAACAGAAGCTGTAGAATGTCTATGGGACTTTCTCACCGCTAACACTGGCAACATGGGCGCAATTGCAAGAGAAGGGAATATCGCAGCGCGGCAGAACCGGAGCGCTGAATTGATGGGATGGGCTGATGTTCGTGAGTCACCGGACGGGACGGGCGTAGTCACCGTGTTCTATCTCAATCAAACACAACTGAAATCTGCTTCCCTAAAGTCATGCAGTATGTCAGGCAAAGAAATGCTGCAATTGTTAACCCGTCACGGATATCACGAGCCGCCTGATACTGAGAGAGGTAAGCTCTATGGCACAAAGAAAATCAAGGTTTGGGTTGGCAAAGATGCCAGTACCCCGCTTGACCTCATTAAAATCAGCGCACCTCCATCTCAGGATTAAGAGCTTCCCCTGACCCTTGAAATGCAAAACCCCTCAAAACGCCATACGGTAAATAAATCAGTGGCAGCTATAGCCATTTTATGCCCCGCTAAAAATTAAATAATAAGGTTGTTACAGGGGGGGGAAATCACTTCTACTAAAGGCTGCATTCGATTTTGACTACCTGACTACCGCTTTACTACCGATTTTACTACCCATTTATTTATCTATTTATATGTATTATATAGATATTTATATATAGGTAGTAAAGTAGTCAAAAATTGAGTGCAATACACTCTCTATGCGCGAGAGCTTTTCATTTACAAAATCCATAAATCAGCATTTAAAAAAATCACTATATACATGTCTTTTTTTCTTTGACTACTTTGACTACTTGCCTACCTGTGGAACTGACAGGAATTAATGAACATTCTTTGTACATCATTTTCGGTAGGCAAACCGTGGGGATGGGTAGTCAAAACCCTCCATCGGTAGGCAAATGTTCTTCGTGCGCGCGGGGCTTTTATCTCAGCATCAGGGAAAGGGGAACCAGCAGAGATTACAAACGGAGTGAATGGACGGCTATAGATTTTGCCCGGTATGGCATGATATCGAAGATTCTAAAAGTGGATAAAAATTACGCACGCTGTACAAAACCTTAATGATTGTGTGACAATGGGAGGCTGAAAAAACAACATCAGTACAGGACGTTATGAGTAAGAAGATTCATTTTCTCGCATCAGCAGTAAACGATTACATTAGCCCTGTTTCACTATGGTCAGTCGCCCGTGTGACGGTAAATGATGATGGTGTGAACTGGCTACAGACTCAATGGGTCGGTGGCGGTGAACTCCACGGGATGGCGCTTTATACCTCGAAACTTGATGCTGCGGTTGCAGCGGAGGTTATGAACCAGAGGGAAAATTCAACGGCATGGCAGGTTTACTCCTTCTCTGATATCAACATCACCGAGATGATGATTAATGTAAAGAGTCAAAAGCCAAACTACGGGATCATGTTGGTGTTTGGATTCTCAATTGATGATTTCAGACATCTTATCCTTCATTCAAATCTTTATCGCAGCCTGCAATTTCCTGAATCATTCCCGATTGGTGATGGTTTAGATCCCATAACGAATAAGGCAATCCTGAAGTTTAACGAATCCTTTTTCGAGGGCATGAATGATTACTGGCATGAGGAATTTGCAAGCTACTGCGAAACGATGGACAAGCAGAACTCTCTGCCTTTCGACCTTATCAAAGAACACGCCCGGAATGCAGTTTCAGCGGCACTTGTCACCACAACACCGATTATCAGCGCTGCATCACAATACTGCGTCAGTACTTATTCCATCGAAAAACAAATGTGGGTTGTATCCTCCCTGTCTGTAGGCGGCGCTCAACCCGCCAACAAACTTCATTAAGGATGATTCTATGCCAACTGGTCATTTTCTTCGTATCGGCGATAAAACTTCATGCGGTGGCAGCATACTTTCTGGATCTCCGAATCACAGCTTTGGCGGGATTGCGACAGCGCGAAATGGTGATTCTGTATCGTGCGGCAAAGATGGCAAAATCTATCATATCGCTGGTGGCATACCCAGTTACTCAATTCACGGTGTTGCCGCAGCGGGTACTTTGCATAGCCGGAGCACATGCCCTTGCCGGGCAAGATTCATTTCATCCTTCCCAAACGCCTCTTATTGGGTGGAGGAAGAAAAGAAAGTAAAAGCCACGCCGCCTGTTGCTGCACCTTTGGTCACAGCAGCCCCTGCACCTGAGCCAGTAAAAGCTGATGAACCAGTACAGCACGCACAAGCTGCTAAAAAGCATTCAGAGGCGAAGCGTGAACCTGTAGATGCAGGTTTTTGTGTTCTCCCCTATGGGGCTGAAACGGGAGCCTATGAGCCGTGGCTATTCGAAAGTGAGCCCCCGGCAGGAACACGAGAACTGTACCGCTCATTAAACGGTGTGGGTAAGGAATATAAAGCAGGTTCTATCCTGCTGGTGGTTGATCCTGAAAAGCAGGACAATGAACAGATCGCCCACATGAAGGCGGCTAAACAGCGTATTGATACAGCACTGGAACCGCTGACGCATCAGGAAGCTAATTTCCTGCATAAGCACTACGCGACTATTGCTAATTTCTCTGATATCGCTGATAAGGGTATTGGCCTTGCAGCTGATCCCGCTGGTAAGTATTTTGAGAATATCGAAAAAATCCTTAAAGAGATTCAAGATACTTACAAAAATACGTATATGACACGAGGGGCATTAATAGGCGAACAGTTTTATGTGAGACGTTCTCAGTTGTTCAAAGAGCTTGAACGCGTGCTCAAAGTCGGTTTTTTAAATAAAGCCATGAAATTTGGTGAGTACACAAAAATAAAAAATGCACTTGGCTTGTCAACCAGTTCAATCACTCATAAATGGAACGAAACAGGTATCAGCGATATTGAGGGCTATGCAACTCATATTGAACGCGCAGCTAAACTTGTTGAAAAAATGCGATATCTGGGTTATGTGGGTATCGGGTTTAGCGTACTTCATTCTCTTAATGAAATCCATGAAGCATGTAGTATTGGGCGTGAAAATGAATGTACCAAGAAGAAATATACTGAGGTGGGTAGTTTTACTGGTGGAATGATTGGTAGTTTTGCTGGTGGTAGTGCTGGAGTTGGTCTGTGCTCCCTTGTTTTAGGACCAGAAACTTTCGGGGTTGGTGCCCTCGCTTGTGGGGTCGTATTTAGTGTGGCAGGGGGAAACCTCGGAGGGGCGTTAGGTAATTGGGGGGGAGAAAATACAGGTGAGTGGATTTATAATGTCGTTGAGGAAGATAAATAATGCCTGTCTTTAAAGTCGTCGTTATTTTTCTTGCGGGTGTATGCGTACTTTCTTTACTTTTTTCCATAATATACTCTTTTCTTTCAGAGAAGAAATACCTTGTAATAAAGAAGAAGTTTAAAAAAGAATTTGGCTATGTACCTTCTTCTATGGTTGCAGGTGAGTTAATATTTCAATATGGAATTTTTGCCAAAGACTTTGTGCTCATATCTGCTTTTATTTTTCCTCGTGCTCTACTTAAAAGAAAAGTATTAACTGAAAAAGAAATATCCTTCATAAAAAGTCTTGATAATAAAGAAATATCATGGGTGTTTGTAAAACATGCGGCTTTCTTTATTAGTATAATGTGTTGGGCTACCTTGGGGATACTTATGGTATTGCACCGCGTGAACTAATAATTGGCGTATTGAGTTAGTTTAGTGGCCTAATTAATTAGGCCAAGCCTTTGTCAAAGGTCATTAGTATCGAGTCTTTTAATTCTTTTAGCGAAATTGCTTATTAGTGCTTTTTCTCCATTTACATTATGTTCATAAAGGTACTCCTTTACGAACAGCACGATTTGCGTCTTCATTGGTGTTCGTAAAGGTTGATTCTATAATTTATGAACGATATAGTTTACGAACTAATTTTTTGAACACCAGAGCGAGCAATGGCAGTAATTACCTATCTACGCGTTTCAACGAATGACCAGACCATAGAAAACCAGCGTCGCCAGATTAACGATGCAGGCTATCAGGTAGAAAAAGATTTCGAGTTTTTTGATGAAGGGATCAGTGGTGCGATACCGGCACTAAAACGACCAGCATTGACGGAAGCGGTAAAGATGGCGCGTAAAGGTGACATTTTTGTTGTTTCGGCAATTGACCGTTTAGGCCGTGATGCTGTTGACGTACTTACGACAGTTAAAGCGTTAGATAGCAAAGGGGTGAAAGTTGTAAGCCTCAGAGAAGGGTTTGACCTGAGCACACCAGCAGGAAAAATGATGCTTCACATGATGGCGGGTTTTGCCGAGATGGAAAAAAATTTAATCGCAGAACGCCGTACTGCTGGCATTGAAAGAGCTAAAGCTGATGGCGTTCATATGGGGCGTCCCAAATGCGAGCATGGTGAGCTAATAGCCTCTTTATGGGCTAACGGCTTATCCTACCCTGAGATCGTTGCAGAGCTTACCTCACGCGGTTTCAAAGCGGGGAAAACCACTATTTACAGCTTTAAAAAATAGTTCTTTGTTATTGTGGGGTGCACCATGCGTGATCATCCATGGCAAAGCAGGGATTCGATGAGTGAACTCAGGGAACGAGTTGCTAGAATTGAGGCGATTACCGTCCCTGATTTTACGTTTCTGCCAACACAAGCTTTTGAAGTAAGGATTCAGGCGGTTCAACGTATTTGCCAGAAACAATCCAACTCTGATGTTTTGTCGTATCTTGAGGGGTTGGGATTTGTCAGGGCAAAACTTCTTTCTGCGCGTGAAGTGCTTCACGACAAGGGGAAGAAAAGATTTGAATCTTTCATCCGTTCCGCTTCCTTAGACATAGCCAGCCGCTTTTCAGCCATTCATAAGGCTCATATCGAAACCCTCAAAAATGTGATGCATGTTCCTTTCCGACGAAGCGCGGCAAAAGATTTGCAACAAATAAGCGAATCCCTGTGCCGTATCGCTGATCTCATTTCTTCATATCGCTATAGCATCGTAGATTCCAAGTACCGCGAGTTTGTTCGAACTATCCTTGGACACATCGACACTGAACGGCTTCCCCCACGAATCGCCGGACTGATCATTGTGGAACTAACAGACCTGGTGGAAGCGGCTGTTTCTGTAAACGTATTCAAATACTCTGGCTCTGGTTTAACCCATGAAGAATACTGGCGACATGTTGACCCTATTGAGTATGGCGAGGTTTATGAGGGGGGCGTTATACCTGACGATGCAACCTTGATAGATGGAATGGACGCCTACTCTCAGCATGAAGCCATTGCGGAGCAAAGCCTTTGGTATGGCATTGATGGAACTGTCGATGATTTCATCATTTCAACCGCTGGTGGGTTGTTGCACATGAAGCGCCTAAGAGAACCAGTTAACAACCATGAAGGGAAGCGCGAGGAATGAAACCCTCTTAATCATGTCCCTTAAAGTGTTCCTTGATTTTTTGTTGGAGTGATTTTTTGGATAAAAAACAGATTGATATGAATTCAATGGCAAACATACTTGAAGTTCATCATCTTAAGAAATCCGTCGGTCAGGGTGAGCAGGAGCTTTCCATCCTTACCGGAGTTGAGCTGGTTGTCAAACGGGGGGAGACACTCGCGCTGGTGGGCGAATCGGGCTCGGGGAAATCGACGTTGCTGGCCATTCTTGCGGGTTTGGATGATGGCAGCAGCGGTGAAGTGAATCTGATGGGTAAGCCACTGCATAAGCTTGATGAGGAGGCTCGGGCGGCATTACGCGCACGGCATGTCGGCTTTGTTTTTCAGTCTTTCATGCTTATCCCAACGCTGAATGCGCTGGAAAACGTCGAGCTTCCTGCGTTGCTGCGTGGGGAAAGCGACAGTCAGGGGCGCACTCATGCCAAAGCCCTGTTAGAACAGCTTGGGCTGGGTAAGCGTCTGCATCACCTTCCGGCGCAACTTTCTGGTGGCGAACAGCAGCGAGTGGCGCTGGCTCGTGCGTTTAACGGTCGGCCTGATTTGCTGTTTGCCGATGAGCCAACAGGCAATCTCGACAGACAAACCGGGGATCGCATTGCTGACTTACTCTTCTCCCTTAACCGCGAACATGGCACCACGCTGGTGCTGGTGACGCACGACCCGGAACTGGCGGCGCGCTGCGACAGACGTCTGCGTCTGGTCAACGGTCAGTTGAGGGAAGAATCATGATTGCCCGCTGGTTCTGGCGAGAGTGGCGGTCGCCCTCGCTGCTGATTGTCTGGCTGGCGTTGAGCCTGGCGGTGGCGTGCGTGCTGGCGCTGGGCAATATCAGCGACAGAATGGAAAAAGGGTTAAGTCAGCAAAGCCGTGAATTTATGGCGGGCGACAGAGCCTTGCGCAGCGCGCGGGAAGTGCCCGCCGCCTGGCTGGATAAAGCACGGGAATCAGGCCTGAAAGTGGGCGAGCAGCTTAATTTCGCCACCATGACCTTTGCAGGTGATACCCCGCAGCTTGCCGATGTGAAAGCGGTGGACGATGTTTATCCGATGTACGGCGAACTGGATACGCGCCCTCCAGGCCTGAAACCGCAGGCGGGCAGCGTGTTGTTAGCGCCGCGCTTAATGGCGCTGTTGAACCTGAAAGTCGGGGATTCTATCGATGTGGGTGATGCGACACTGAAGATAGCAGGGGAAGTGATTCAGGAGCCAGATTCAGGATTTAACCCTTTCCAGATGGCACCACGGCTGATGATGAACGTCGCCGACGTGGCGAAAACAGGCGCGGTTCAGCCTGGAAGCCGTGTGAGCTGGCGCTATAAATTTGGCGGCACGCCGCAGCAAATAGCCGCTTATGAATCGTGGCTGTTGCCGCAGCTCAAACCCGATCAGCGCTGGATTGGCCTTGAACAGGATGAAGGCGCGCTCGGCAAATCTCTCGAACGCTCACAGCAATTCTTACTGCTTTCCGCTTTGCTGACTTTGCTTCTGGCTGTGGCCGCCGTCGCTGTGGCGATGGGGCATTACTGCCGCAGCCGTTACGATCTGGTGGCTATCCTCAAAACGCTTGGCGCCGGGCGAGCGCAGTTGCGAAAACTGATCCTCGGGCAGTGGGCGATGCTGCTGGCGTTGTCGCTGATCACCGGCGGTGCGATGGGATTGGTGTTCGAAAAAGTCCTGATGGTGTTGCTAAAACCTGTGCTGCCTGCCGCGCTGCCGCCAGCCAGTTTGTGGCCGTGGCTGTGGGCCACTGGCGCGATGGTGGTGATTTCACTGTTGGTGGGGCTTCGCCCGTGGCGATTGCTGCTGGCAACCCAGCCGTTACGCGTGCTGCGTCGTGATGCGGTGGCAGATGTCTGGCCGCTGAAGTTTTACATCCCGGCGATTGTGGTGGTCGTAGTGTTGCTTCTGGCCTGGCTGATGGGCGGCTCGATGCTGCTTTGGTCGGTGCTGGCTGGGGCGGTCGTGCTGGCCGTGCTGTGCGGCATTGTCGGCTGGCTGTTGCTTAATGGCCTGAAGCGATTGACGCTGAAGTCTCTGCCGCTGCGTCTGGCGGTGAGTCGTTTGCTACGCCAGCCGTGGTCGACGCTCAGTCAGCTGGCGGCGTTTTCGCTGTCATTCATGCTGCTGGCGCTGCTTTTGGTGCTGCGTGGCGATCTGCTGGACAGATGGCAACAACAACTGCCGCCCGAAAGCCCGAACTACTTCCTCATCAACATAGCGCCGGAGCAGGTGGGGCAAGTGAAGGGATTCCTGGCCGAGCATCAGGTTATTCCTTCGGCTTTTTACCCGATTGTTCGCGCACGTCTGACAGAGATTAACGGCAAATCCACCGATGGCAGCGCTGACGAATCGCTGAACCGAGAACTGAATCTGACCTGGCAAAACCAGCTGGATCACAACGAGGTGACAGCAGGGAACTGGCCGCCGAAAGCGGGCGAAGTTTCGATAGAAGAGGGGCTGGCGAAACGGCTGAGTATTTCGCTGGGCGACAGTGTGACCTTTACCGGCGACACGCAGGCGTTTAGCGCCAAAGTCACCAGCCTGCGCAAGGTGGACTGGGAAAGCCTGCGGCCCAATTTCTTCTTCATCTTCCCGCAAGGGGCGCTGGATGGGCAACCGCAAAGCTGGCTGACCAGTTTCCGCTGGGATAACGGCACAACGTTGCTGACCCAACTGAACCGTGAATTCCCGACCGTCAGCCTGCTGGATATCGGTGCGATCCTCAAACAAGTTAGCCAGGTATTGGGGCAGGTCAGCCGGGCGCTGGAGGTGATGGTGGTGCTGGTTACCGCCTGTGGCGTACTGCTGCTGTTAGCGCAGGTGCAAGTCGGCATGCAGCAACGCCATCAGGAGCTGGTGGTGTGGCGCACGCTCGGCGCAGGTAAATCACTGTTGCGAACCACGCTGTGGGCCGAATTTGCGCTGCTTGGCTTTGTCTCCGGGCTGGTCGCCGCGATAGGGGCGGAAACAGCGCTGGCCGTATTGCAGACCAAAGTCTTTGACTTCCCCTGGGAACCAGACTGGCGGCTGTGGGTGACCTTACCGGTGTGCGGCGCAGTGCTACTTTCCCTTTGTGGTGGCTGGTTGGGGATTCGCCTGCTTAAAGGCAAAGCGTTATTCCGCCAATTCAGCGTATAGTTTATTTCCGTCATTAATTAAAGCCGGCCAAAGTGCCGGTTTTTTTATATTAAGAGCACGGAAGGATAAACTCTGTTGTTTAACCGCACATTTTATTAAAAACACAACAACACAGCGAAATTGATAAAAGTTAATATCCGTTAGGTAAATGCGTTTCTATTAATTTACTCAGGGATATAACATGAAAATAACAATGAAAGCACTGTCTGTTGCGATCGGTGCTGCAGTGGCATTAACCTCGATGGCCGCACAGGCTGAGATAACGCTCCTCAAGCAAGATCCTCAGGCTGGCGACCCGCTAAGCCGCCTCAACTTCACCGTCGGGGGCAGTATTCGTCCTCAGTTCAATAATATGACCGGGGATGGCGATAAAGGTTCTTATAAGCGCAATGGTTTTGACGGTGGGACTCGTTTCCGTTTCGCAGCGGATTACTATCTTTTCGATGATATTAGCTGGATAAGCTACTACGAACTGGGCGTCAATATTCCAGCGTTGTTTAACTGGGATAATCACTATGCCGAAGGTGCCAATAATACCCAGCGTCGTATGCTGTACACCGGGCTGAAAAGTAATACCTGGGGGACGTTAACCTACGGTCAGCAAAACAGCGTTTATTATGACGTTGTCGGTGTAAAAACCGATATCTGGGATTACGACATGATTGGGCAGGCGCCAGGTAACGGGATCAACGGCGACTACGACGGATCTTACCGTTCACGCAGCATGCTGAAGTACAAGAAAACCGTGGAGAATGTCGATCTCTATGCCTCTTATTTGTTTAATGATGACGAATACTTGCCGGGCAACGGCCTGCGCTACAAGCGTAAAGGCGGCGGCTCACTCGGTGTGGATTACCACATCACCGATGAGTTGACCTGGGGTACCGCGTGGAACTACACCCGCGCCGAAATGCGCAATCCAGGCAATAACGACAGCAAAACCTACGATCAGAACATTGTCGGTACGGCGCTGAGCTACACGCCGGACAACTGGACCTTCTCGTTCGGCGGCGGCTGGTATCAGAACTTCCTGACCACTAAAAAAGTGTCGGTCGATGATTACTTTGCGGGCGACGCGTGGGGGATTGAATACTTCGCGGGCTATAAATTCCCAATCGGTCAGTACGGGCTCAAATCCGTTCAGCCTTACTTTATGGGCGACCGCATGGAATACGTCAACGGGCGTAACTACCAGCGTATCGATAACGGCGTAGGGATCAGCTTCAAGCTGGATTACGGCTTCCAGGTGGATTACGAACACGTGTTCACGTCCAGTACCGACGATCTGGGCGACATGAATCTGGTGCGTCTGCGCTACGATTTCTGATGTGAAAAAATCGTCACATGATGTGTGGCTAATGTAGGCCGGGTCAGCGTTAGCGCCACCCGGCATTTTTGAGATATTTTGCCCGGCGGCACTGCGTTTGCACGGGCCTACAAACGGCCCACTTTCCCGCTCAGTTTGCGAGCCAGGCCGCAACCTCATCATACTTCCCGCGAAACACAATTTTCTGTGTTTTTTTACTGAGCTGATAGCTGTACATCGGATCGTAATAGTCAATCAGCAAGGGCCTGAGCCAACTGAAATGTGATTCGGTCGAGCCTGTACGCTGCTGCTCTACCAGCGCGGTATCCAGTTTATCCGTCAGTTCAGCAAAGCGCTGTAACCCCAGACGACGGCGAATGGCGAACAGGCCCTGGTGCAGATAATCACTGTATTCCTGCCAGCCTTTTTCTTCGCCAAAAGCCTGTAAGAACGCCTGATGCATCGTCGTGAAGTACTCTTCCCGAAGGCGCTCTAGCCGAACGTCAAACGGATCTTCCACCACCACAATCGGCGATTGCGCCATCCGGTCGCGCAGACATTCTGGCAGGTGATTGGCACCAATCATGTGGCCTTCATCTTCCAGCACCCAGCGTTCACTCTCAGTGCGTAACAGTTCAACAGCTAGCGCATTTTCAAAACTTGCCTGCGAAAGCTGCGGTTGCAGGGTTCGGCCAAATGAAGAGCCGCGATGATGTGCGAGGCCTTCGAGATCAACACCCGAAGCGTGCGCCTTTACCAGCAGCGTTTTGCCATTACCTGTGCAACCGCCAACCAGCACAATGGGCTTTTTGACCTTCTCCTCGGTGATACTTATCGTTGCTTGCCTCAGGGATTTATACCCGCCGACAATCAGCGGAACATCAAGCCCTGCTTCGCGCAGCCACTGCTGAGTGATATGCGATCGCTGGCCGCCACGGGCGCAGCAAAGAAAAGCGGTTGGGTGATGCTGAAATGCCTCAAGCCAGGCGTCAATACGCTGCTGGCGAAGCTCACCGCGAACCAGTGAATGGCCGAGTTTTAGCGCAGCTTCTGCCCCATGGCGTTTGTAACAGGTGCCAACGGATGCGCGCTCATCATCGTTCATGAGCGGCAGGTTGATGGCTGTAGGCACGGCACCTTGCTGAAACTCAACGGGCGCGCGTACATCGATGATGGGCGTTCCGGCACGCAGAATGGCGCGGAAGTCTGTCCCATTGTTCATGAAAAAATCCTTCTCGAATGGCATAGGGGGATTCTACGCGCATCGCCGAAGGATACTTTGATTTTTCACTGCAACGACGAGGAAAAGGGCTGCCAGAAGCCTTCGACTTCCGCTTTCCGCTGAACGAACAGCTCAACAATATCCTGCACGGCTTTTCCGACATTGCCTTTTTGCCAGGCCAGACTCAGCGGTGAAGGCGGGCGCATCACTGGAATGGTCAGGTTGACCAACAAGCCAGCCTCAATTAACGGTCGGCAAAGAGGCTCAGGCAAAAAGCCGACGCCAACGCCTGCGAGGTGAGCCGCAATTTTAGTTTCCATATCCGGCACGACAATTTCTTTTTGCCCCGGCAGCAACCAGGCAACACGCCGGGTTAGCTTCACGGCGCTGTCTTTGATATTGACGGCCGGATAGCGCCGTAATTGGGCATCGGAAAGCGGTAAGGATTGTTTGCTGAGTGGGTGATTGGGCGCCATCACAAACAGCCAGTTGACCTCGCCGAGCGGCGCCAGCGCCACGCTGTCGGACAACGATTCATTCCCCGTCACGCCAATGGCCAGGGAAAAATCATCGTGCAGCAGGGTGTCCCACACGCCCATATAAATCTGGCGGGAGAAGTGGAACTGGGTAAAAGGATAGCGCTCGGTCAGCCAGGCCAGCAGCGTGGCAATGGCCTGCGGGGAATACATCAGATTGTTCACCACAATATTAACCTGTCGCTCAACGCCATCGTTGATTTGGCGAAGCTCGCCCTGCATGCCGTCTATCCAGCCTAGCCATTCCCTCGCCTGGCTCAAAAGATGCCGTCCTGCGGGGGTCAGGGAGACGCTGCGGGTGGTTCTGATCAGCAAAGGAACGCCGACATTGTCTTCGAGCAGTTTTATGCGGTAGCTGATGGTGGCGGTGGTCTTAAACAGCTTTTCCGCTGCGCGTGAAAAATTCCCGGTTTCGGCAATACAAACAAAGGTGCGTAAGGTATCAGGATCTAACATGAGGTTTCCCCTCTGTGGAGGCGTTAGTTTTCTTGTTGGCTGATTTAAAAGTATTTTTTCATAATGGCCCTGTGAATAATGTGGCCTTCATCTGTTTTTGGAAAAATATTCCAACTTTGGTATTGATGTTCCGATTCGATGGTTCTAAATTAGCCAACAGAAATGCTACGGCGGTGAAAGGCCGGGCAAAACGGATTGAGATAACAAGGAAAAGGCGATGAAACTTGAAGTGTTACCGCTGTCGCGTGAAGCGTTCCGTCCGTATGGCGATGTCATCGAAACCGACGGGCAGGATTTTTTCCACATTAACGAGGGAAAGGTCCAACGTTTCCACGATCTGGCGCTGGTCGAGGTGCTGGAACAGCCCCGAACGCTTATCAGCATCAATAAAGCCCAGCCGGCAGCGTTGCCCATTATTGTCACCGAACTGGAACGTCATCCGCTGGGAACCCAGGCTTTTATCCCGCTAGGCGGAGAAGCCTTTGTGGTGGTTGTGGCGCTGGGCGGTGATACACCCGATGAAACCACGCTGCGTGCCTTTATCAGTAACGGCAAGCAGGGCGTGAATTATCACCGTAATGTCTGGCACCACCCGCTGTTTGCCTGGCAGAGCGTGACAGACTTTTTGACCGTCGATCGTGGCGGCCAGGACAACTGCGATGTGGCGAAAGTAGGACCCAAAGAGCTGCACTTTGCATGAACTGAACGTGACCCGGTTGATTATCTTGCATAAGATGTCGGTGTTTTCAGACAACTGATGCCCGCTTTTAGGGTGGAGATAATCGAAGTATGACTGAAGTTAAACGGCGTGGCAGGCCGAGCCAGGCAGAGCCCACGGCGCAAAAGGGCGCACAGGCGCTGGAGCGCGGCATTGCTATCCTGCAGTACCTGGAAAAAAGCGGTGGCAGCTCGTCGGTCAGCGATATTTCATCGAATCTGGACTTGCCGTTATCAACGACTTTCCGCTTGCTGAAAGTGCTGGAAAGCGCTGATTTCGTCAACCAGGACAGCCAGTTAGGCTGGTGGCACATCGGGCTAGGTGCGTTTAACGTGGGCGCGGCTTACATCCACAATCGCGATGTCCTGTCGGTTGCCGCACCGTTTATGCGCCGTCTGATGCTGATGTCAGGTGAAACCGTGAACGTGGCTATTCGCAATGGCAATGAAGCCGTGCTGATAGGGCAGCAAGAGTGTAAATCGATGGTCCGGATGTGCGCGCCGCTGGGCAGCAGGCTGCCACTTCATGCTTCTGGTGCAGGAAAGGCGTTGCTGTTTCCCTTGTCAGAAGAAGAGTTGATGGACGCTATCCTCAAAACGGGCCTGCAACGTTTTACGCCCACCACGATAGTGGATCTGCCTGAACTGCAGGCGAGCCTGAAGCAGGCCAAAGAACGGGGTTATGTTATCGATCTGGAAGAGCATGTGGCAGGGCTTAACTGTCTTGCGGCGGCCATTTACGATGATGTAGGCACCGTGGTTGCGGCTATCTCCATCTCTGGCCCGGCATCAAGACTGACGCCGGAACGCTTCACCAGTCAGGGTGAATTAGTGCGTGATACCGCGAGGGATATCAGCCTGGCGTTGGGCCAGAAAGCGCCAGCCCAGTAATCGTAAGACCCCGCTCTCTGGAGCGGGATTTTTTGACCCAAATTTGAAGTTGGAAAATTTTTCCAAAAATAAAGGAGTGGAAAGAGAATGGCAAAAATGCGAGCTGTTGATGCGGCACTGTTGATACTGGAAAAAGAAGGGGTGACCACGGCGTTTGGCGTACCGGGGGCAGCAATCAACCCGTTTTATTCCGCGATGCGTAAGCACGGTGGAATTCGCCATATTCTTGCCCGTCATGTAGAGGGCGCTTCCCATATGGCAGAAGGGTATACCCGTGCGACGGCAGGCAATATCGGCGTTTGCCTGGGGACTTCTGGCCCGGCTGGCACGGATATGATCACCGCCCTTTATTCCGCCTCGGCCGATTCAATTCCTATTCTGTGCATCACCGGGCAAGCCCCGCGTGCGCGTCTGCATAAAGAAGATTTCCAGGCCGTAGATATTGAATCTATCGCCAAACCGGTCAGCAAAATGGCCGTTACTGTGCGTGAGCCAGCACTGGTGCCAGGCGTTCTGCAACAAGCTTTCCATCTGATGCGCTCTGGTCGTCCAGGCCCGGTACTTATCGACCTGCCGTTTGATGTTCAGGTTGCGGAAATCGAGTTCGACGCTGAACTGTACGCGCCGTTGCCGGTGTACAAACCCGCCGCCACACGTCCACAGGTTGAGCGTGCGCTGCAAATGCTGTGTCAGGCGGAGCGTCCGTTGATTGTCTCCGGCGGCGGCGTTATCAACGCCGATGCCGCGGCGCTGCTGCAGCAGTTTGCTGAACTGGTTAACGTGCCGGTTATCCCTACGCTGATGGGCTGGGGCACTATTCCAGACGATCACGAACTGATGGCGGGGATGGTCGGGCTGCAAACGGCGCATCGTTACGGCAATGCCACGCTGCTGGCCTCGGACCTGGTCTTCGGTATCGGTAACCGCTTTGCTAACCGCCACACAGGTTCAGTAGAGAAGTACACCGCCGGGCGCAAAATCATTCACGTTGATATCGAACCGACCCAAATTGGCCGCGTGCTTTGCCCGGATTTAGGCATTGTTTCCGATGCGAAAGCCGCGCTGACGCTGCTGATTGAAGTGGCGAAAGAAATGCAGGCACAAGGTCGTCTGCCGAGGCGTGATAGCTGGGTGGCAGAATGTCAGGAACGCAAACGCACGCTGCTGCGTAAAACGCACTTTGATAACGTGCCGGTGAAACCACAGCGCGTCTATGAAGAGATGAACAAAGCCTTCAGCCGTGACGTGTGCTATGTCACTACCATCGGTCTGTCGCAGATTGCGGCGGCACAAATGCTGCACGTCTTTAAAGACCGTCGCTGGATTAACTGTGGTCAGGCTGGCCCGTTAGGCTGGACGATTCCGGCAGCGCTGGGGGTGTGTGCCGCCGATCCAGAACGTGAAGTGGTCGCTATTTCCGGTGACTTCGACTTCCAGTTCCTGATTGAGGAACTGGCCGTGGGCGCACAGTTCAACATTCCTTACCTCCACGTGCTGGTCAACAACGCCTATCTGGGCCTGATTCGCCAGTCTCAGCGCGGCTTTGATATGGATTACTGCGTGCAGCTGGCGTTCGAGAATATCAACTCCAGCGAAGTGAACGGCTACGGCGTCGATCACGTGAAAGTGGTTGAAGGCCTGGGTTGTAAAGCCATCCGCGTGCAAAAACCAGAAGATATCGCGCCAGCGCTGGCACAGGCGAAAGTCTGGATGAAGCAGTATAAGGTGCCGGTAGTCGTGGAAGTGATTCTGGAACGTGTGACCAATATTTCGATGGGGACGGAGCTCGATAACGTTAACGAGTTTGAAGACGTGGCAGACTGTGCCGCTGATGCCCCAACCGAAACCTGTTTCATGAAGTACGAGTAGGAGACCGCTATGCTTCGTTTCTCTGCCAACTTATCGATGCTGTTTACGGAATATGATTTCCTTGAGCGTTTCGAGCGTGCCGCACACGCGGGCTTTCGCGGCGTGGAATTTATGTTCCCGTACGACTACGACATCGACGTTTTAAAACAAAAATTGCAGGACAATGAGCTCGAACACACGCTGCACAATCTACCTGCGGGTGACTGGGCGGCGGGTGAGCGTGGCATCGCTTGCATTCCAGGCCGCGAAGAAGAGTTTCGTGAAGGTGTGACGGCGGCAGTTCGCTATGCTCGTGAATTGGGCAACAGCAAGATCAACTGCCTGGTGGGTAAAACGCCTGCGGGTGTGAGTGCGGAAATCGTGCGTAAAACCCTGGTTGAGAACCTGCGCTATGCCGCAAATGTGCTGGCGAAAGAGGGCATTTTGCTGCTGATCGAGCCTATTAATCAGTATGACATTCCGGGCTTTTACCTCTCTGGCACTCAGCAAGCGCTGGCGTTACTGGAAGAAGTCGGGTGCAGCAACCTGAAGGTTCAGTACGACATTTACCACATGCAGCGCACCGAAGGTGAAATTGCCCTGACGATGCAAAAATATCAGGACAAGATTGGTCACCTGCAAATTGCCGATAACCCGCAGCGCGGCGAACCCGGCACCGGTGAAATTAATTACGACTATTTATTTGCGGCTATCGCTGATTCACCTTATGACGGATGGGTCGGATGCGAATATAAGCCGAAAACAACCACCGAGGCGGGTTTAGGCTGGTTTGATCGCTATCGCTAATTAAGTAATCACATTCAGGCTGTGTTTTATTTCCACCCGGTGGAAAGGGACTGTTGTTGCCTGAATATCTGAAAAGGAATGAGGGAAATGATGAAACTGGGATTTATTGGTCTGGGCATTATGGGAACCCCGATGGCGGAACGTCTGGCAAAAGCCGGACATCAGCTTCACGTCACCACGATTGGGCCGGTGTCATCCACGCTGCTTGAGCTTGGCGCGCAGCATCTCGAGACTGCGAAGCAGGTCGCTGAGAAATCAGACATTATCTTTATTATGGTTCCCGATACGCCACACGTCGAAGCGGTTTTGTTCGGCGAAAACGGATGTGCTGAAGCGTCTCTGAAGGGAAAAACCATCGTGGACATGAGCTCCATCTCACCTATCGAAACCAAGCGTTTTGCCGCGAAAGTGAATGCGGCAGGGGCGGATTATCTCGATGCGCCGGTCTCCGGCGGCGAGATTGGTGCCCGCGAAGGCACGCTCTCTATCATGGTCGGTGGTGATGAGTCCGTCTTTAATCGTGTTAAGCCTTTGTTTGATGTGCTGGGGAAAAACATCACTCTGGTGGGCGGCAACGGCGACGGGCAAACCTGCAAAGTGGCGAACCAGATTATCGTTGCGCTGAATATCGAAGCGGTATCTGAAGCGCTGCTGTTTGCCTCGAAAGCCGGTGCCGATCCGGCGCGCGTTCGTCAGGCATTGATGGGGGGTTTTGCCTCTTCACGCATTCTTGAAGTGCATGGCGAACGTATGCTGAAACGCACTTTTAACCCAGGCTTTAAGATTGCGCTGCATCAGAAAGATTTAAATCTGGCCTTGCAGAGCGCCAAAGCGCTGGCGCTGAACTTACCGAATACAGCAACCTGTCAGGAGCTATTTAATACCTGTGCGGCAAACGGTGGCAGTGACCTCGATCACTCCGCGCTGGTGCAGGCCCTGGAATTAATGGCGAATCACAAGTTGTCATAAAAATAAATCGCCACGTCGGTGATGTGGCGAATAAAAGAAGTTCTTATTTAATAATTATAATATTAAAAATTATTGTTCCGCATAGCTAAACCTGAAAAACGTAATCCGATACGTCTTAAGAGGGAATTATGGAACAACACAGAAATCTGTACCAACAGCGAGGTTACAGCGAGGATCTACTGCCTAAAGTAGAAGCTCAGCGTAACTGGAAGACATTTAACTATTTTACCTTATGGATGGGATCAGTTCACAACGTGCCCAATTATGTGATGGTCGGCGGGTTTTTTATCCTCGGTCTTTCCACGCTTAATATCATGCTGGCCATTATTATCAGCGCATTATTTATTGCCGCGGTGATGGTGTTTAACGGTGTCGCGGGCAGTAAATATGGTGTTCCCTTTGCGATGATTTTACGTGGCTCTTACGGTGTTCGCGGGGCGTTATTCCCGGGGATCTTAAGAGGTGGCATTGCCGCCATTATGT
Organism: Scandinavium sp. NPDC088450; assembly: GCF_044900545.1. Classification (NCBI taxonomy): domain Bacteria; kingdom Pseudomonadati; phylum Pseudomonadota; class Gammaproteobacteria; order Enterobacterales; family Enterobacteriaceae; genus Scandinavium; species Scandinavium sp. NPDC088450. The sequence goes on from NZ_JBJDNI010000005.1 coordinate 57,003, forward strand.
GGTTTGGCTTGCAGTGCTATGCCGGGTCACTGGCCTTTTTGATTTTGATTGGCAAGTTCTGGCCGGAATTTCTAACATTGGGTGGGGATTTCAAACTGCTAGGGCTTTCATTGCCCGGGTTAATTGCCTTCCTGATCTTCTGGCTGATTAACGTCGGCATCGGCTTTGGCGGCGGCAAAGTCCTGAATAAATTCACCGCGGTGCTGAACCCTTGTATCTACATCGTGTTCGGCGGCATGGCGATTTGGGCGATTTCTTTGGTGGGGATTGGCCCCATTCTGGATTACCTGCCAGCAGGCGTTGCCAAAGCGGAAAACAGCGGCTTCTTAACGCTGGTGGTTATCAACGCGGTGGTTGCTGTATGGGCCGCGCCAGCGGTCAGTGCGTCTGACTTTACCCAGAATGCGCACTCGTTTCGTGCTCAGGCGCTAGGGCAAACGCTGGGATTAGTGGTCGCTTACGTGCTGTTTGCCGTTGCCGGGGTTTGCATCATCGCCGGTGCGAGCATTCACTACGGCATGGACACCTGGAACGTACTGGATATCGTGCAGAGATGGGACAGCCTGTTCGCCTCCTTCTTTGCTGTTGTGGTTATCCTGATGACGACTATCTCCACGAACGCGACGGGGAACATTATTCCGGCGGGCTATCAAATTGCTGCCATCGCACCGACGAAATTGACCTATAAAAACGGTGTGTTGATTGCCAGTCTTATCAGTCTGGTTATTTGTCCCTGGAAGTTGATGGAAAACCAAAGCAGTATTTATTTGTTCCTCGATATTATTGGCGGCATGCTTGGCCCGGTCATTGGCGTCATGATGGCTCACTATTTTGTTGTAATGCGTGGTCAGATTAACCTCGATGAACTTTATACCGCGGCTGGTGATTACCAGTATTTTGAGAATGGTTTTAACCTGACGGCTTTTTTAGTCACGCTGGTGGCGGTTGTTCTTTCGCTCGGCGGGAAATTTATTCCCTTGCTTGAGCCTTTGTCTCGTGTCTCATGGTTTGTTGGCGTCATATTTGCCTTCGTGGCTTATTCATTATTAAAAAAACGCACGCTGCAAAAAGATTTAGTGCAGCAAAATGTTCCCGGTTAGTGAAGTACAAAGTAACAGGATGATTGAGTTCAGGGATGAAGCAGATAAAACACTCTTATTAATACAAGGAATAGGTTATGTCATTTGATCTGATTATTAAGAACGGTACCGTCATTTTAGAAAACGAAGCACGCGTGGTCGATATTGCCGTCAACGCTGGCAAAATTGCCGCCATCGGCGAAAACCTGGGTGAGGCGAAAAGCGTCATGGATGCCAGCGGGCTGATTGTTTCCCCTGGCATGGTGGACGCACACTCTCATATTTCCGAGCCAGGGCGTACCCACTGGGAAGGCTATGAAACCGGCACCCGTGCAGCCGCCAAAGGTGGTATCACCACCATGATTGAAATGCCGTTGAACCAGCTTCCCGCCACCGTTGACCGGGCCTCTATCGAACTGAAATTCGATGCTGCAAAAGGTAAGTTAACGGTGGATGCAGCGCAGCTGGGTGGCCTGGTGTCTTACAACACCGACCGTCTGTATGAGCTGGATGAAGTCGGCGTGGTCGGTTTCAAATGCTTCGTCGCCACCTGCGGCGATCGCTCCGTGGATAACGACTTCCGCGATGTGAATGACTGGGAGTTTTACAAAGGCGTGCAAGCGCTGGCGAAAATGAACCAGACCGTGCTGGTGCACTGCGAAAATGCCCTGATTTGTGATGCGCTGGGTGAAGAAGCCAAAAACGAAGGCCGTGTCACCGCGCACGACTATGTGGCCTCTCGTCCTGTGTTCACGGAAGTCGAAGCTATTCGTCGCGTGCTGTATCTGGCGAAAGTGGCGGGTTGCCGCATTCATATTTGCCACGTCAGCAGCCCGGAAGGGGTGGCGGAAGTGACCCGTGCGCGTCAGGAAGGCCAGGCCGTGACCTGCGAATCCTGCCCGCATTACTTCGTGCTGGATACCGATCAGTTTGAAAAAATCGGCACCCTGGCGAAATGCTCACCGCCGATTCGTGATGCAGAGAATCAGAAAGGCATGTGGGACAAACTGCTGAGCGGTGAAATTGACTGCCTGGTGTCTGACCACTCGCCATGTCCGCCAGAAATGAAAGCCGGCAATATCATGCAGGCGTGGGGCGGAATTGCAGGCCTGCAGAGCTGCATGGATGTGATGTTTGACGAAGCGGTGCAGAAGCGCGGGATGTCGCTGCCGATGTTTGCTCGTCTGATGGCGACCAACGCCGCCGATATTTTTGGTCTGAAAAACAAAGGCCGTATCGCCCCGGGCAAAGACGCCGATCTGGTGTTTATTCAGCCGGAGAGTAGCTACGTGCTGAAGAATGAAGATCTGGAATATCGTCATAAAGTCAGCCCGTACGTGGGACGCACTATTGGCGCGCGCATTGCTCGCACCATCCTGCGTGGGGAAGTAATTTATGATATCGAGCAGGGCTTCCCGAAAGCGCCGCAGGGTAAATTTATCCTGAAACATCAGCAGTAAGTCGTCGTGTGTGCCCGCCTTGCGCGGGCACTCTTTTACAGAGTGGTGCTATGGCCGTATTCAAGTTTGATCGTCGCCAGTTGCCTGGCGGATTTCAGTGGTTCTTCTTCATTTTCTGCAACACCGTGGTGGTTCCACCCACGCTGTTGTCAGTCTTTCATCTTCCTGCCTCGTCGCTTTTGACCCTGACCCAATATGCGTTTATCGCAACCGGCTTTGCTTGTCTGGCTCAGGCATTTTTCGGCCATCGACGGGCTATCATGGAAGGCCCAACGGGGCTGTGGTGGAGCACGATCCTGACCATTGCTGCCGGGGAAGCCGCGCGAGGTACACCGATTAACAGCATTGCCTCAAGCCTTGCAGTGGGTATTTTGCTTGCTTCGTTGTTGAGCATGGTGATTGGCATCAGCGGCATTGGCTATCGCTTAGCCCGGTTGTTCAGCCCGGTGGTGATGACCTTCTTTATGCTGATGCTCGGCGCACAGCTGACCACGATTTTCTTCAAAGGCATGCTAGGTCTGCCATTTGGTGCCTCCATTGCTCCCGTGAGCATTCAAATGGGGCCGGCGATGTTGTCATTGGCGATAGTGTGCCTGATGCTCGGCATGATCATTTTCCTGCCCCTTCGATGGTCACGCTATGCGTTGCTGGCCGGAACGCTGGTGGGCTGGTTGCTCTGGTATCTCCTTTTTCCAGCGGTTTCCACGCAAGGCGTAGCAGAGGCGCACTGGCAATGGTTCCCACTTGGAAGCGGTGGGCAACTGATGCCGGGTATTATTCTCACCGCCGTGCTGGCCGGGCTGGTGAACATCACCAACACTTACGGCGCCATTCGCGGCACAGACACGTTTTACCCCGAGCAGACAAACGGCAATGCGCGATATCGCCGCAGTTTCCTTGTCTCCGGCGTGGTGACGCTGGTGACTCTCCCGATGGCCGTGGTGCCGTTTTCCCCGTTTGTCTCTTCCATTGGCTTGTTGACCCAAACCGGGGACAGTTCACGTTCGCCTTTTGTGCTGGGCGGTTTCTGCTGTCTGATTGTCGGTCTGGCTACGCCGTTAACGCAATTTTTCACCACGTTGCCGCTCACTGTGAGCAGCGCCGTGATGTTGGTTTCTTATCTGCCTTTGCTCTATTCCAGCCTGAATTTCAGCCAGCAGGTGACGTTTACTTCCCGCAATATCTATCGTCTGGCGCTGCCGCTGTTCTTCGGTTTGTTTTTAATGAATTTGCCAGGTGTTTACCTGCAAAGCTTGCCGCTGGCGTTGCGCCCCTTATTAAGCAACGGGTTGCTGGTGGGCGTTTTGCTGGCTCTGGTTCTGGAAAATTGTATTCCGTGGCAACGGATTGACTCCCCTCGTCAGTGAAAGGATGAAGCATGAAAATTGTAATTGCGCCTGATTCGTTTAAAGAAAGCTTGAGTGCCGAGCGGTGTGCGCAGGCCATCAAAAAAGGATTTATGACGTTTTTCCCGATGGCGGAGTATCTCTGCCTGCCGATCGCGGATGGCGGCGAAGGCACGGTGGAAGCGATGGTCAGCGCCACGGGCGGCAAACTGGTTTACAAAACGGTAACTGACCCGCTTGGGCAGGAAATACAAGCATTCTACGGGCAAAGCGGCGATGGACGTACGGCCTATATCGAAATGGCGGCGGCCAGCGGCTTGATGCTGGTGCCACCGGAAAAACGTAACCCTTTGCTGGCGACCAGTTACGGCACCGGCGAGCTCATTCGCCATGCGTTGGACGCCGGGCTGCGACACATTATTTTAGGCATTGGCGGCAGCGCCACGGTAGATGGCGGAGTGGGCATGGCGCAGGCGCTGGGCGCACGATTTTACGACATTAACGGCCTGAATCTTGGGTTTGGTGGTGGCGAGCTGCAGCGAATGGTGAAACTGGATATCAGCGGGCTCGATCCGCGACTGGCGGAATGCACCATCGAAGTGGCGTGCGACGTGGATAATCCTTTAATCGGGCCGCGCGGTGCGGCAGCGGTGTTTGGGCCACAAAAAGGGGCTACGCCAGAAATGGTGCAAACGCTGGAAAACGGGCTGAAAAAGTATGCCTCGTTGATTCAGAGTCTGACGGGCAAAGCAGTTGATACATTACCGGGTGGTGGTGCGGCAGGCGGCATGGGCGTAGCAGCGCTGGTTTTCCTCAATGCAGCATTGCGTCCAGGGATTGATATTGTCATCGACGCTGTGGGGCTGGATGCTGCCGTACAAGGCGCATCGCTGGTCATCACAGGCGAAGGCAGAATTGATTCACAGACGGTCGGCGGAAAAGCACCGATGGGCGTGGCGCAAATGGCGCAAAAACATGGCGTGCCGGTGATTGGTATTGCAGGCGTGCTGGGGGAGGGCGTAGAAATTGTGCATCAGTACGGTATCGATGCGGTGTTCAGCATTTTGCCGCGCCTTGCCCCGTTGCCCGATGTGCTGGCGAGCGGTGAAGAAAACCTCTATCACTGCGCGCGCAATATTGCTGCGGTTCTGCGTCTTGGCCAGCAGATAGCCTGATAAAAAAAAGCCACGGTTTACACCGTGGCAAAAAACAACATAGCTAAACACAATCGGTAGAAGGCTTACGCCATACCCGTCATACTTCAAGCTGCAGGGGTGTTGGCTGCACTCTCTCACCCCAGTCACTTACTTAAGTAAGCTCCTGGGGATGAGCTCCCTTGCCGCCTACCTGCAACTCGAATTATTTAGGGTATAAATCAAATATCAACGTCGCGGTTGCAGTCCTTCGAGTAGATGTAGCTGAACGTTTCACGTCCTACGCCATACCCGGCCTGCAATGAATAAGCGCCCATAAAGATGTAGTCGCCCTGTTTCACCGGGATCCACTCGTTATCCAGGTTATAAACCCCTTTCCCCGAGAGAATATACGCGCCGTGTTCCTGAACATGTGTCTCGATATAACCGTGGCTGGCTCCTGGTTCGAACGACAGGATGTGCATATTCATATCAAACCCGAGCTCTTTGGGCAGGAAGTCGAACAGAATGACGTCGTCCATGCCTTCGTAATGAACAGGCTCAAGCTGGCTAACGTTGCCGGTGACACGGTAAGGCAAATGGCCTGCGACTGGCGTGTAGCGGCGTTTGTAAAGGAACAGTTGGCTGTCGGCATGGCTGGCATTGCTAAAGGTCATCAGCTCGCCCGGAGGGCAGTAAAGGTAGCCGCCAGCGTCCAGGTTCAGGCGCTCATTCCCTGCTGTCGCGTGGATTTTCCCGCTGATGACATACAGAAAGGTTTCAATGCCTTCGCCACCAAAGCCCTGCAGATTACCGCCGTCCTTATGAAGCGTGACCAGATAATCAACAAAGGTTGCCCCGAGTTTCGGCGTGGACAAGATAGTCACATCGCAGTTGTCGAAACCGGGAATAATGTTCTTCACCAGACCGTCAGGCGTTAACAGAGCGTAGTTGCCATGACGAACAACAGAGCGGGTTGCCAGCAAATCTTCACGGTAGCCGGTCACGTTATTCAGATATCCCATTTACTTCTCCTTATTCGCACCAGGCCAGCTGGTGCAGCATCAGTGCCAGCGTTCTGACCCCTTCGGCCAGATCGTCAATATGGGTGGCTTCCGCCGGGTTGTGGCTGATACCGCCTATGCTTGGCATGAAAATCATGCAGGTCGGCACCCGTGGGGCAAAAATCTGAGCATCGTGGCCCGCGCCGCTGTGCATCACCCGGTAGTTCATCTTTTCTTTTTCACACAGCGCGGCCAGTTGAGCGACCAGCTGTTTGTCCATCGGCACGGGCGCTTCGTCCATCCACAAATCGATATCAATGTCGATAGTCATCTGCTGGCAAATGCGGCGCATATCGGCTTCCAGCTCGACGGTAAAGGCACGAAGCGCTTCGGCGTCGGTATGACGGCAGTCGACAGTGAACACCGTTTTGCCCGGTACCACGTTGACGGTATTGGGCTGAGGGTTGACTTTGCCGAAGGTCAGCACCAGCGGATCGCCGTGGGCGTTGGCTTTGTCGATGGCCTCGGTGCAAATTCGGCTAAACGCATGGACGGTGTCGCGGCGGTAGCTCATTGGCGTGGAACCCGCGTGGTTGGATTCGCCGCTGAGTGTGACGGTATAGCGGCGCTGGCCGACGATGGCATTCACCACGCCAATAGACTGGTGATTCACCTCAAGCACGCGGCCTTGCTCGATATGCAGCTCAACAAAAGCTTTGATGTTTTTCTTCGCGGGAAGCGGGGCACTCGGTAGGCTAAACCCGCAGGCTTTCATCGCGTCGGCAAAGCCCACGCCGTCGACGTCGCAGATGTCGCGCACATCGGCCGGGTTGGCCAGGCCGAAGATATTCTTGCTGCCCCAGAACACATACGGGAAACGGCTGCCTTCTTCTTCGGCAAGAGCGACCACTTCCACGGTGCGAAGCGGTGGGCCGTAAGTATCTCTCAGCCAGCGAAGCGCCAGCCAGGCGGCTAAAGCACCGAATTGCCCATCCAGATTGCCGCCGTTGACGACGCTGTCGATATGCGAGCCGCTGAGGATAATTTCATCCTTGTAGCGAGTGCCCTCCAGCGACGCAAAAAGATTGCCGACTTCATCAAAGCGCGCGTTAAATCCGCTGTCGCTCATTCGTTGCCTGAATGCCTGCTGTGCCTGTAGCCATTCGGGAGAATAAAGCAGACGAGTCAGGCCCCCTGATTCATCTGCGCCGAAGGAAGAAAGCCACGGCAGCGTCTCTTCTACCGCCTGGCGAAAATAAGTCTGCATAATGCCCTCTGATATTATTTTGCCTGTGCAAATGGCGAATGTGTTTCATAGGAGCGGGTGTATAAAACATCCGACACAAGGTAGTCGTAAATATCATCGACAATCTCGATGCCTTCTTTTTCTGAGAGGCGTTCGTTAATATCCAGATTCTGCCCCGGATAATAAACTTGCTGGAAACCTGGTGCTGGCGCAATCGCATTGAGCTCTTGCATAGTCTGACTAATATGTTGGCGGAAAAGAATGCCATTGCCGAAAAAGGCAGGGTTAATCACAATATGCAACTGACCTAAATCGCGGCCTTTGCTTAAATTATCGTACATTGAGCTGACCTGACGACCAAAAGGCAGGTTTAATAAAATGCCCGACAAAATGTCGATCATCATCATCAGGCCATAACCTTTGGGGCCTGCGGCGGGCAGCAGGGCGTGAACTGCATAAGGGTCGGTGGTTGCCGCGCCGTTTTTATCAACGGCCCAGCTATCCGGAATGCTTTCACCGCGCGCTCTTGCGTCCAGAATTTTTCCCCATGCCTGCACCGTGGTGGCCATATCGAAGGTGATGATATCTTCGCCTTCACCAGGTGCTGCAAAGGCCAGCGGGTTGGTGCCGTAATAGATCTCTGCGCCGCCGAAAGGCACGACCATCGGATCTGACTGACAAAGGGAAAGGCCTATAAACCCGGCTTTCGCCGCCATTTGAGCAAAACAAGAAATGGCACCACTGTGCCCCATTTGCCTGATACCCACGACCGCGACGCCGTTCTCACGCGCCAGCGAGATGGCTTGTACCATGCCTTCTTTCGCCGCCACTTGTCCTGCTGCATTGTCTGCATGAAGAATGGCGCTGCACGGCCCTGTTTGCTCAAAGTTGAAGTGCGGGTTGCAGTTAGTACCGCCTTTGGAGATCCTTTCGGCGTAATATTCCACGCGAACCGCGCCGTGCGAGTGAATACCCCGGGCATCGGCGTAGGTCAGGACTTCGGCAACGGTTGCGGCGTGCGAGTCGTTGAGTCCGGCCTGGTGCAGTTTACGGGCAATAAGTTGATGGAGTTTTTCCCGACTGATTTTCATCTGTCTTCCTTTTTAGGGCATGTAGAGCCTTTAACTGCGCACCAAAATACCGGGGAATAGATTTAAAATTGTGATCTGAACGACTAAATATAGTTAGTTAGAATTTGTTTGATAATCCCGCTGGCTTTATCGGTGATTATTAAATAAAAGAGCCTGGTAAATTATTTCGCTAATGCGTAGGCTATTTTTTCAATAATTCTTTCAATCCGGTGAGTGTGATTTTTATCACGCTAATAACCTATTTTGGCGGCTAGCCTGTGCGCATATTTACCTGAGCTGTAAATACACTTACCGGAGAGCCGTAATGATCCATGCTTTTATTAAAAAAGGCTGTTTTCAGGATTCCGTCAGCTTAATGATTATCTCTCGCAAGCTGAGCGAAAATGAAAATGTTGATGATGTGTCGGTGATGATGGGCACGCCAGCCAATAAAACGTTGCTGGAAACAACAGGGTTCTGGCATGACGATTTTACTGCGGCAACGCCGAACGATATCTGCGTGGCGATACGCACAGAAAGCGAAGATGACTCGATTGCCAAAACCATTCTCGACCAACTGGACGATGCCTTAAAGGGCCTCGCACAGGGCAACAGCAACAGTCAGTCTCTGACGGTGGTTCGCCGTTGGCAGAGCGCCACTCGCGCCTTACCGCCTGCCAACGTGACGCTAATTTCCATTGCGGGCGAATACGCGGCAGGGCTGGCTCGTCAGGCGCTGGACGATGGCCAGAACGTGATGATTTTTTCCGATAACGTCACGCTCGAAGATGAAATCGCCTTAAAGCAGCAAGCGCGAAGCAAAGGTCTGCTGGTGATGGGCCCGGATTGCGGGACCGCGATGATCGCCGGCACACCGCTTGCTTTTGCTAACGTGATGCCACAAGGCAATATCGGCGTCATTGGCGCATCAGGCACGGGCATTCAGGAACTGGTTTCGCAAATCGCGCTGGGTGGGGAAGGGATCACCCATGCGCTTGGCCTTGGCGGCCGTGACCTGAGTGCGGAAGTGGGCGGGATCAGTGCTTTGACGGCGCTGGAGATGCTTAGCGCAGACAGTCAAAGCCAGGTGCTGGCTTTTGTCTCTAAACCGCCAGCCGCAGAAGTGCGTACACGTATTATTGATGCGATGAAAAAGACCGGGAAACCTGTCGTGGCGTTGTTCCTTGGCTGGTATCCGCCAGCACCTTGTGATGGCAACGTCTGGTTCGCGCAAAGTCTTGATGATGCCGCAAGACTGGCGTGTCGGCTTTCTCGTGTGATGTCGCTGCGTGCAACATTACCGAGCTGTCACCAACGCACCATTCGCGGGCTTTACACCGGCGGAACGCTTGCTGCCGAGGCCGCAGGCTGGCTGGCGCAAAGTCTGCAAATTGACACCGATAGCCACCACCCGCACGGCATGATGCTGGAGGGCAAAGGCCATCAGGTTGTCGATCTTGGTGATGATTTCTACACCGTAGGCCGTCCGCATCCGATGATCGACCCTTCCTTGCGTAATCAACTCATTGCCGAACTGGCTCACCAGCCGGAAGTCGGCATTCTGCTGCTCGATGTGGTGATTGGCTATGGGGCCACCGCAGATCCAGCGAGCTCGCTGGTGACCGCCTGCGATCAGGCAAGATCAGGACGCACGCAGGATTCGCCGCTGCACATCATCGCCACCGTTACTGGCACAGAACAGGATCCGCAGTGTCGCTCGCAACAAATCGCCACGCTGGAAGACGCGGGCATTCTGGTGGTCGACACCCTTCCGGAAGCGACGCTACTGGCGGCTGAGCTGGTGCGTGCGCCTGTTACAAAGTCTCCTCAAACCAAAGCCGCTCTGCTTGAAGGCGTGGCGGTGATTAACGCTGGCCTGCGCAGTTTTGCGTTGGATCTTCAGGCCGCCGAAACGCCGGTTGTTCACTTCCAGTGGGCTCCGGTAGCAGGCGGAAATACCGAACTGGCTCGTTTACTCGAACGTTTGCAATAAGAGGTTGTTATGTACACATCCGTGGCGCAAGCCAACGAAGCAGTGATCGAAAAAATCCGTAACGCGCGTCCACACTGGCTGGACGTGCAACCCGCAGGCCGCGTCATTGCTGAACTTAATGAGGCAAAAACCCTGCTGCATGCCGGGCCGCCAATGCGCTGGCAGGAAATGACGGGCCCGATGAAAGGGGCCTGCATTGGCGCCTGCCTGTTTGAAGGCTGGGCGCAGAACGAAGCACAAGCGCTGGATTTACTGGAAAGCGGCGGCGTGCGCTTCATTCCTTGTCATCATGTGAATGCCGTTGGGCCGATGGGCGGGATTACGTCGGCCAGCATGGCGATGCTGGTGGTCGAAAACCACACCGACGGCAATCGGGCCTACTGCAACCTGAACGAAGGGATTGGCAAAGTAATGCGCTTTGGCGCGTACGGCGAAGAAGTGCTGGCCCGCCTGCGCTGGATGCGCGATGTGCTGATGCCAGTGTTGCATCAGGCCTTGAGCACATTGCCGCAGGGGCTGGATTTAACGGCGATGATGGCGCAGGGCATCACCATGGGTGATGAGTTCCATCAGCGCAACATTGCGACCTCAGCGCTGCTGATGCGCACGCTGGCCGCACCGATTGCCCGTCTGGATCACGATAAAGCAGAAATTGCGCAGGTGATGGAGTTCCTCGCCACCACCGATCAGTTCTTCCTCAATCTGGCGATGGCCTATTGCAAGGCGGCGATGGATGCCGGAGCCCAGATTCGTGCTGGCAGTATCGTTACCGCAATGACCCGCAACGGCGATAACTTCGGCATTCGCGTCAGTGGCCTGGGCGACCGCTGGTTTACCGCACCGGTCAATACGCCACAAGGGCTCTTCTTTACGGGTTACAGCCAGGAGCAGGCCAACCCGGACATGGGCGATAGCGCGATTACGGAAACCTTCGGCATCGGTGGCGCAGCCATGATCGCCGCACCAGGCGTCACGCGCTTTGTTGGCGCAGGTGGCGTTGAGGCGGCGAAAACCGTGTCAGAAGAGATGGCGGAGATTTTCCTCGAACGCAATATGCAGTTGCAGATCCCGGGGTGGGATTTCCAGGGCGCTTGTCTGGGGCTGGATATTCGTCGGGTGGTGGAAACCGGGATCACACCGCTGATCAATACCGGGATTGCGCACAAAGAAGCAGGGATCGGGCAAATCGGCGCGGGCACCGTTCGTGCTCCGCTCGCTTGTTTTGAACTGGCGCTTCGGGCGCTGGCTGAGTCAATGGGCGTCTGATGAACGGTGAGATCCTGCCACTGATCGGCAGCCAGCATGCGCCTGTCCATCTTCAGCGCTGGCATGTAGGCGGTGTCTGGCGTCGGGCTGTCAATCTGTACACGGACAAAGGCGAACAGCTCACGCTGCACGATCAGGGGCGGGGTCTCACGCCAGGAGGCTGGCTGCTTCGACATCGGGATTTTACGCGTATCAGCAGGGCGCTTCAGGCCGGAAGGAAGGTGGATGCTGATGAGGAAGCTCTCCGCATCGGGCACCTGACGCTGCGACCGCCGCAAAGACGCTGTGCGTTAACTTTACGAGCGCATTCGGCTTGCCTCTCGCTACCCGCATCAATGCTGGATTTGCCCGAGGAAACTGGCCTGTTTGGATTGCTCTCACAGGCAATCGCTGCACCGTTCTCATCCGAGCTAAAACAGTTCTGCCATTGCTTCAGCGCAGCGTTACAGGGCGAGATCGTGGATTGGCGTCCATGGATTGGCAGGGGGCCGGGGCTCACGCCCAGTTCGGACGACATGCTGGTGGGCATGCTGCTGGCTGCACAAATGGACGGCGCACTCAGCTCAAAGCTGTGCGAAAAATTTTTTGCCGCATCAGGAAATCTGTTTGTCGTCACCACGCGGGTTAGCGCCAGCTATTTGCGCTACGCGAGTCAGGGTCTGTTTGGCTCACCTTTGCTGCATTTTGCCACTTCTCTCCAACGAGGCCTGCGGATTACGCAGGCTGTCGAAAAATTGCTTGGCGTCGGGCATACCTCCGGCGCGGACACTCTGCTGGGATTCTGGCTGGCCCGTCAACTCATCACGAAAGGATAAAACATGAAAACGCTGGTGGTTGCCCTTGGCGGCAACGCGTTATTGCAGCGCAATGAAGCGCTGACGGTCGAAAATCAATATCGCAATATTGCCAGTGCCGCGCCTGCGCTGGCTCGTCTGGCGCAACACTACCGCTTAGCGATTGTGCACGGCAACGGCCCTCAGGTGGGGCTGCTGGCTTTGCAAAATCTGGCTTATCGCGATGTCGCGCCGTGGCCGCTGGATGTGCTGGTGGCGGAAAGCCAGGGCATGATTGGGTCGATGCTGGTGACCTGTTTGCGCCAGCAGCCCGGGATGCCGCAAGTGGTCAGCGTGATGACTCGCGTGCGGGTTTCAAAAGACGACCCGGCATTTCTTGACCCAGAGAAATTTATCGGCCCGGTCTATGCCCCGGAACAGCAGGCGGCGCTTGAGAAAGAATACGGCTGGCAGATGAAGCGTGACGGGCAATATTTACGCCGCGTGGTGGCTTCGCCGCATCCGCTGAAAATTGAAGAGAGCGAAGCGATTAGCCAGTTACTCAATGCCGGGCAAGTCGTGATTTGCTGCGGTGGCGGCGGAGTTCCTGTGACAACGCAAGGCGAAGGCGTGGAGGCCGTCATCGATAAAGACCTGGCGGCAGCGCTGCTGGCGGAGCAGATTGATGCCGATGGTCTTGTCATCCTCACTGACGCGGATGCGGTATATGAAAACTGGGGTACGCCCACTCAGAGAGCTATTCGAGAAGCCACGCCGGATGCGTTAGCGTCTTTCGCCAAGAATGATGGTTCAATGGGGCCAAAAGTGGCGGCGGTAAGCGGCTTCGTTCGTCGGAAAGGAAAACCTGCGTGGATTGGCGCGTTATCGCGTCTGGATGAAACGCTGGCGGGAACCGCGGGAACCTGCATTCATCCTTGAAATGCAGGTTCCGGTGTGCTTATTTCAGCTTTGCCTGTGCCCATGCGATCCCGCTGGCGTACTCCGGCGGAAGCAGGGGAATAAGCGCCTCAAGCGTGGCGCTCAAACGGTCGGTGTCACTGTCGTTCAGGTTTAAGTGACCGACTTTGCGGCCCGGGCGCACTTCTTTGTCATACCAGTGCAGATGCACCAGCGGCAGCTTCAGCCAGTTGTAGTTCAGGTCTGTGCCAATCAGATTGACCATCACTGAAGGGCTGTTCACCACCGGCGGCGGCAGCGGTAAGTCTGTCACGCCGCGAAGATGGAGTTCGAACTGGCTGATGGATGCACCATTTTGCGTCCAGTGTCCGCTGTTGTGCACGCGCGGGGCCAGTTCGTTAATCAACAATCCGGAAGGTGTAATAAAGCATTCCATCGCCATCACGCCCACATAGTTCAGCTCGTTCATAATGGCCGTGAGCATGCTTTCAGCCTGTGATTGCTGCTGAGCATTGGCTTGCGGGAACGCCACGCTGACACGCAGAATGCCGTCCTGATGCAGGTTATGTGTCAGAGGATAGAACACCGTGCTGCCATCGTGGGCGCGTGCGCCGACCAGCGAAACTTCACCGCTAAAGTTGATCCCTTGCTCAACAATGCATTCGCCATAGCAATCGGCAGGAAGCTGTTCGGTGTCACCGGCGCGTAAACGCCACTGCCCGCGGCCGTCATAGCCGCCTGTGCGACGCTTCACAATAGCCAGCTCGCCAAGACGTTCGAACACGGCAGGCCATTCTGCGTTATCGGCCAGCAACTGCCACGGCGCGGTAGCGAGCCCCAGCTTGTCGAACAACTGCTTTTGCGTCAGACGGTCAGCGATGATCGGGAATACGTCGCGGTTCACAAACGCTTTATGCAGCGCCAGCTCGCGGGTCAGTGCCGTTTCCGGCCAGCGCTCAATTTCTGCGGTGATCACACTTTGCTGAAAGGGCACGGCTTCCGGGTCGGCTTCCAGCCCGACAGGCCAAACGCTAATGCCCAGCGGTTCGCCAGCCTGGCGCAACATCCGACCTAATTGACCGTTGCCAAGGACGCAAACTTGTTTCATTGCGCACCCCGTGGGTCTGGATTGTCCAGCACTTCATCAGTTTGCGCTTTCCGCCAGTCCGCCAGGCGCTGGTGTAATTCACTGTCGTGAGTGGCGAGGATTTGCGCCGCCAGCAGGGCGGCATTGGCGGCACCTGCTTTGCCAATCGCCAGCGTGCCAACCGGAATGCCGCGGGGCATCTGCACGATGGAGTAAAGGCTGTCGACACCGCTCAGCGCTGCGCTCTGCACAGGCACACCCAGAACAGGAACTAATGTTTTCGCGGCAATCATGCCCGGCAAATGTGCAGCACCCCCGGCTCCGGCGATGATCACCTGATAGCCATTCTCTTCTGCGCTTTCGGCGAAGCTGAACAGTTTGTCGGGCGTGCGGTGTGCGGAAACCACTTCCACATGGTGCGGTACGTTCAGGGTATCGAGGATTTCAGCGGCGAACTGTAGGGTAGCCCAGTCGCTTTTGGACCCCATCACGATGGCGACACGCGCCGGATTGTTGCGGGAAGACATGCGTCTTAAAACTCCTGTGGGTGTGGAACACACTGCTTTGAAGGCCACAGAGAATAGCATGGAAAATCGGCAAGGAAAACGGTTGCGCGGTCAGGATTACGTGGATGTGCTGAGAAAATATAAAAGGTATATGGGACTTTATTATGACTAACGTTGCGTAAAATGGCCGAATGCGGACGGGGTGACACATATCCTCTCTGTAGTATGTTTGGCTGATTCATCAGTGAGCAATGAGAGCAGTAAACCTGGAGGTAGGGCTTGTCAAAATATGACCTTTATTCAGCGGAGGAGCGCTATCAGTCCGGCTCTGGCGGTCTTGTGCTTGCCAATAAGCTGGGGATCATCGATGAGCAGGAAATGGAGTCACTTGAGTCAGGCCTGCTAATGATGCTGTACGAACAACTTTTTCTTACTGACCCGCTATCTGTGCCGCTGGCATTTGAGCAGATCCGCGACTGGCATCGCCAATGGCTGGGAAATGTGTATGGCTGGGCAGGGAGATTGCGTCACGCCAATCTGACTAAGGACGGCTTTCACTTTGCAGCGGCAGACCGAATTCCTCAGCTGATTACCGGGTATGATCGGCAGTATTTGTCACGGACTGGCACGTTGAAATCTTTATCACGCTCAGAATTCGTTCGCTATCTGGCTGAAAGCCACGTGGAGTTTATTTTGATCCACCCTTTCAGAGAAGGTAATGGACGCTTATCAAGGCTACTTTGTGACATGCTGTCAGTTCAGGCGGGGTGGAGTCTGCTGGATTATAGCTTGTGGGATAAACACAAAGATTATTACTTCAAAGCGATTCAGGCGGGCGTATCAGGGAACTACAAACCTATGATGCAACTCGTGAATGATATATTGCCGGATTAGCGTGCAAGACCAATAGCCTTAACCTTCGCCCGTGAACGTTTAAGCTGCTGCTCTATTTTCTGTACAGAAGCCCCCGTTTCGATCGCGGTTGAACTCGCAACGGTTCGGACAATTTGAGTTTTCGTGATCGGATCCTGCACTTTTTGTTTTGCCATGCTCTGAGCCTCATTTTACAAGCTTTGATTTTAGTTCTGACCAGAACCATTCGCAAGGCCATCGCGGCCGCCAGCAACCAGCAGAAAAGCGGTTAAACGGGATGCACACATTTCTGGTGTGCTAGCTGCTGTAAATTTACCGCAACGAAACCAGAAATACGGTAAAGTTGCGGCTGGAGTTGTTACCTTGCCGACTAAACGACTGCGGAAACACCGCAGCGCAGCATAACCACGAGGAGAGCGTATGCTGAAACACATTCTTCGCACCCCGGAAGGGAAAAAATTTCTGACCGCTGTCGCGATTGTCTTTCTGATTGCCGTGACGGTAGTGACTAAAGTGACGTTCCAGGGCGTGGAAGATCAATACAACCTGCCAATGGAAAACTGGAACGTGGGTATGTTCTTTATTCAGGGCGCGTGGGCGGCCATTTACAGCATCATGTTCACCATCATTGGTTCCCTGCCGTTTGGCTTTTACTTCCTCGGCCCGAAAGACGATCGCGGCTGATTAGAACGGGAACGCGATCAGTTCGACGCTGTCGGTGGTCACTTTGACCATCGACCCTTCTTCATGCCACGCACCTAACACCACACGCTTTGCAGGCCGACCATTCGCAGTAAGCGGGTGAACCGCCGGGCGATGGGTATGCCCATGAATGAGCCACTGCACCTGATGCTTTTCCATCATGCGCACCACGGCTTGCGGGTTCACGTCCATAATGGTCATCGATTTATGGCTGTTGGCGGCTTTACTGCCATTACGCATTTTGGCGGCGATTTTACGGCGGATAAATAACGGCAGGGCGAGAAACAGGGCCTGAAGCCAGGGCTGATGCACTTTGGCACGAAAGGCCAGATAGCCGGTGTCGTCTGTGCACAGCGTATCGCCATGCATGATCAACATTTTGCGTCCGTAAAGATCTAACACTTGCTCTTCCGGCAGCAGCGTCATGCCGCTTTCACGCGCGAAGCGTTTACCAAGCAGGAAATCACGGTTGCCATGGATGAAGGAGCAGGGAACGCCGGAATCGACCAGCGCTTTGATCTCTTTGGCAATTTCACGGTGCAACAGTTCGGGATCATCGTCGCCAATCCAGGCTTCAAACAGGTCGCCCAGAATGTAAAGCGCATCGGCTGTGCGCGCTTCACCGCGTAAAAAACGCAGAAAACCGGCGGTGATCGCCGGTTCTTCTGTGTGCAGATGCAAATCTGCAATAAAGAGTGTCGCCACGATTACTCGCTGACGGTCACGCTTGTGACGATAACGTCTTCTTTTGGCACATCCTGGTGCATGCCGCTGCGGCCTGTTGCGACAGCTTTAATTTTATCAACCACGTCCATGCCTTCGACGACTTCAGCAAATACGCAGTAACCCCAACCCTGCAGGCTTTCGCCCGAGAAGTTCAGGAAGTCGTTATCAACCACGTTGATGAAGAACTGTGCGGTGGCAGAGTGTGGCGCCTGAGTACGGGCCATCGCCAGCGTACCACGGGTGTTTTTCAGACCGTTGTTCGCTTCGTTTTTGATCTGATCTTTGGTGGCTTTCTGATTCATGCCTGGCTCAAAGCCGCCGCCCTGAATCATGAAGCCGTTGATAACGCGGTGGAAAATGGTGTTGTTGTAAAAACCTTCGCGGCAGTAGTCGAGGAAGTTTTTAACTGTTTCAGGCGCTTTATCATCAAAGGTTTTGATAACGATATCGCCGTGATTAGTGTGGAAAGTAACCATTTTTGCATCCTGTTACGATAGAGTGGTGCGAATACCCGCAGACGGGTCACGTATAGGGGCTTGTTATAGCATAACCGTAAGGTTGGATCACCTTGCAATGCGTGCTGCTTCCGGATTGAATTACAGGTAGAATACGCCGTTTAAGACCACACACGTTTACATGGAATCTTCAATGTTAAAAATCTTTAATACACTGACGCGCCAAAAAGAGGAATTCAAACCTATTCATGCCGGGGAAGTCGGCATGTACGTGTGTGGTATTACCGTTTACGATCTCTGTCATATCGGCCACGGCCGTACTTTTGTCGCCTTTGACGTGGTATCCCGCTATTTGCGTTTCCTGGGCTACCAGCTGAAGTACGTGCGCAACATCACCGATATCGACGACAAAATCATCAAACGCGCTAATGAAAATGGCGAAGACTTTGTGGCGCTGGTCGATCGTATGATTGCCGAAATGCACAAAGATTTTGATGCCCTGAATATCCTGCGTCCGGACAACGAGCCGCGCGCCACGCACCACATTCACGAGATCATTGAGATCACCGAAAAGCTCATCGCTCGCGGTCACGCTTATGTGGCGGACAATGGCGACGTAATGTTCTCGGTGCCAAGCGATCCGAACTATGGCTTGCTGTCACGCCAGGATCTGGAACAGCTTCAGGCTGGCGCACGCGTTGACGTGGTTGACGTTAAACGCAACCCGATGGATTTCGTGCTGTGGAAGATGTCCAAAGCAGGCGAGCCGAGCTGGTCTTCTCCGTGGGGTGAAGGCCGTCCAGGCTGGCACATTGAATGTTCTGCGATGAACTGCAAACAGCTGGGTTCCCATTTCGATATTCACGGCGGCGGTTCGGACCTGATGTTCCCACATCATGAAAACGAAATCGCTCAGTCCACCTGTGCGCACGATGGCGAGTATGTGAATACCTGGATGCACTCCGGCATGGTAATGGTTGACCGCGAGAAAATGTCCAAATCGCTGGGTAACTTCTTCACCGTGCGCGATGTGCTGAAGTACTACGATGCTGAAACCGTGCGTTACTTCCTGATGTCCGGCCATTACCGCAGCCAGCTCAACTACAGCGAAGAGAACCTGAAGCAGGCACGCTCAGCGCTGGAGCGTCTTTACACCGCACTGCGCGGCACGGATGCTTCTGTTGAAGCCGCAGGTGGTGAAGCGTTTGAAGCCCGTTTCCGTGAAGCCATGGACGACGATTTCAACACCCCGGAAGCGTATTCCGTGCTGTTTGATATGGCCCGCGAAGTGAACCGTCTGAAAGGCGAAGACCTGGCTGCGGCAAACGGGATGGCGGCGCACATGCGCAAACTGTCCGGCGTGCTGGGCCTGCTGGAACAAGATCCAGAAGTGTTCCTGCAAGGCGGCGCACAGGCCGACGACGGTGAAGTGGCAGAAATCGAGGCTCTGATTAAACAGCGCCTGGATGCACGCCAGTCAAAAGATTGGGCAGCAGCAGATGCCGCACGTGACCGTCTGAATGAGATGGGCATTGTGCTGGAAGATGGTGCGCAGGGAACGACCTGGCGTCGTAAGTAAATTTATCCCTCAGGCTGACCCTTTTCAGGAAGGAAAGGGTCTTCAAAATGAGTAATATGTGACTTTTAGTGAAATCCTTCCCGATGATTTTGTCCTTGTTAGCCATGCCAGCCCTGGCCAGTCACTGAAAGTTGAGGCGATTTTCAGCCGGACCAAAACCCACCACATCGGCTTCAGTGGGCGCTGGTGTTGCTCCCCGCTGAAACCGCCGAGCTGACGACCAGATGACAAGGTCAGGCCGCCATGGATGGCGGACTGAGGCGAAATGAGACAGGGACGTCGAGTCGAGCCGGCCGCAGGCAGCTGGTTGGCAGGGAGGTTTAGTGCAAAGCACCGGTTTCATTCGCGGGGTCGCAGGGATTGACAAGGGAGACGCGAGAGTCTCCCTTGTCCCGTTCACGTGCAGAGATAGTTGAGGTGACTGCAAGGCATAAAGTGAACGGAATAATTCCACTAAGTGAAAAGACAAAAACGAGTTGCTCGTCGATTAGCGCCTTCTCCACCACATTAACCCCATCACCACGATCCCCGGCAGCCACACCCACATCAGCTCCGACAAAATGACCTGATGCCCGTACGGCGTGGTGTAGCGCGACAGGGCAAACGGCGCGACTTTGATAACTTGCCACGGCGCAAAAAAACGTTCATCTGACCACGGCCACAGCCAGCCAACGCCTTTTCCCCCTGTGGTAATCGAATCCAGAAGACTGTGAGACAGCAGCGAAACGGTCAGAAATGCCCAGCAGCGGAGCAGGGAGGTTTTGAACCATCGTCGGCCAATGAGTACACACAAAATGGGAACGACAAAGGCAAACAGCAACGAGTGCGTAAAGCCGCGATGGCCGAATGCATTGCCGTAGGCCACGCCGAATTTGAAGGCCAGCACGTCGGCATCGGGCAGCATGGCCAATACAATTCCCGCAAAAAGCAGACGTGGCGGAATAACTCGGGTTCCCAGACCAATGCCGAGACAGATTGGCACCGCAGCGTGTGTAATGATGGTTGGCATGTCAATTTCGCTTAGGGTGAAAAAGCGAACTATAGCAGTCATTTGGGCGATAAATCGCCATTAAATATCTGAATTAAGCCGATTCCCGCGCAATCAGTTGGCCTGAAAGCGTAATGCGCTGGGTTTGCAAATCGGGTTCTTTGAGCTTGCGTATTATTAATCCCGCCGCCTGCCGACCGGTTTCCTCGCTTGCCGATGAAACATAGGTAAACGACGGTGAAGTCAGGTTCACGTGCAGCATGTCTTCGAAACCAATCAGCGCGACCTGTTGAGTCAGGAACACATCTTTCCCGATGGTGCGACCGACGTGGTGAATGCCGTTGATGCAGCCAATCATGGCGTTGGGCGAATGGCAGAGCAGGGCGGTGATGGTGTTGTTTTTCTCGAGCAACTGGCGTGTGGCGAGGCTGGCGGCGTGAGTATCGTCGCTGCACGCCGGGGCCGAGTCTTCTTTGTACACCATGCCGTTTTGTGTCAGAGCGCTGCGAAAGCCCTGTAATCGTTGCTGGCGAATCAGGCAGTCGGTCTGGCCGCCAATATAGCCAATGCTGCGGTGACCGCGTTCAATCAAATAACGGGTTGCCAGACTGGCCGCCTGACGGTTATCCCTCATCACCAGATTGCAGTTTTCTTCCATCAGCGATTGCGACACCACGACCAGCGGCAGTGGGCACTGACTCACCAGCGCAGGCAAGGTGGCCCGATTGGTGTCTGAGGCCAGATAGATAACCCCGGCGACGCCTTGTTGCTTGAACGATAAGAGGCACCGTTCGAGGCTTGCACGGTCATCCTGTGGTTGGCCGAGGAAAACCATAAAGCCCTGTTTTTCCAGCTCCTGAACCACGCTTGCCATCACTTTGATGGAGAAGCTGTCGCTGAAATCTCGCAGGATCAATCCAATCAGGTTGGAGGTGTTTGCCCGCAGGTTGGCGGCCGCCACGTTGTGGACGTAACCGAGCGCCTGAATCGCGGCCTGCACTTTCTCAATGGTGGCGTCGGAAATCTTGCCTTTCTGGCGCAACACCAGCGAGACCGTCGAGACCGAGACGCCCGCCTGTTTTGCCACATCAATAATGCCGACTTTTTTCACACCTGCTCCCTGAAACATCCGCGCAATCAGCCAGATAAAACAACGTCTCCCGCCGGAGCAGGAGACGCTGACAGACTACCATCTTCCGCTTATTTGCCAATCATCGTCGACATGGTTTGTGCGATAAATTGCGCGCGGGCGCCAAAAATCACCTGAATACCCGTATCACCGACGAAGACAACACCGCGAGCGCCGACCGCATTCAGACCGTCTTTATCCACGATGTCGCTTTTTGCCACTTCCAGACGCAGACGAGTGATACAGGAACCGACAGAATCGATGTTCTGTGCACCGCCCAGCAGGCTGATAATTTCGGTGGCCAGTTCGGTGTCCGTTTTGTCATTCGCATTGGCGGTGACGCTGGTGCGGCCCGGCGTTTTCACATCGAAACGGCGGATAACAAAGCGGAAAGTGAAGTAGTAAATCAGCCCCATCGGGATGCCGATGATCACCGCGCTGAGGAAGTTGGTCTGGTAGCCGTTGAAGGACGGCAGGATGCCGAAGGACAGGTAGTCGATGAACCCGGCAGAGAACGACTTCGCAATGTGCGCGTGCATCAGGTACATGGTCATGTAGGCCAGGCCCGCCATGATGGCGTTGAACACATACAGGATTGGCGCAACAAAGATAAAGGTGAATTCAACCGGCTCGGTTATCCCGGTCAGGAAGCAGGTCAGCGCCGCAGAGAACAGAATACCGGCCGCGATTTTCTTGTTCGCGGTGTGCGCTTCGTGATACATCGCCAGACAAGCAGCTGGCAGGGCGAACAGCATCAGCGGGAATTCACCCTGCATGAATTTACCGGCGTTCTGGTAGGAATCGCTGCTGAAGGATTTCACGCCTTCTTCCAGCATTTTGAACCAGATGGTCTGGTCGCCGTGAATAACCTGGCCTGCCTGAGTGGTGTAATCGCCAAAAGAGTACCAGAACGACGGATACCAGATGTGGTGCAGGCCAAGCGGGATCAGCGCACGTTCTACCAGACCGAAGATAAAGGTCGAAGCCGCTTGATTGTCACCGTTGACGACTACCGACAGCGCATCGATCCCGGACTGAATGTGCGACCAAATGTATGGCAGCAGCAGGCCCATAATGAAGGAGAGGAATGCGGTAGCGATAGCCACGAAGCGCTTGCCAGAGAAGAAGCCGAGGAATTCCGGGAGCTGCATCTGGTGGAAGCGGTTGTAACACCATGCCGCTAGCACGCCGCAAATCAAGCCGCCAAAGACACCCATTTGCAGAGTTGGAATGCCGACCACCATGGCGAATTTCCCGCCCTGAGAGGCCATTTCTGGCGTTATGCTCAGTACGGTGCTGATGGTGATGTTAGTGACAAACACCGATACCGCGGCCGACAGCGCAGCGATACCTGATTCTGATGCCAGCCCAACCGCGGAACCGATGGCGAACAGCATTGGCAGGTTATCGAAAATAACCCCGCCCGCGTTCATCATCAGCGGCAGATGAAACTTATCGCCGAAGGCCAACAGCAGACCCGCAGCAGGCAGCAGTGAAATTGGCAGCATTAAGGCGCGACCAATCATAGAAAGTTTTGACAACGATTTAACAAACCCTGAGAACAGACTCATGCTGTTATCCCCCGACCTGAGACCCTGAGATGCACTTTTTACGTGCTGTTGTAGTAAGTAGAACGTTTTAGTAGAACGTTCTACTTATCGTCTGTGATGTGAATGTAACACGCAACGTAAATTTCACATTCGGTCAGAGGATTTACTGATTTTTTTGAAGTGGATCGTAAAACGGGGTGATGACGGGCAGCAATGACAGGCATAAAAATGCCGGGCGGCGCTGACGCTGGCCCGGCCTACAAGGTTTGCGGCTATACCCAAACCTTATGCGATAACGGTAATGCTCTGGCCGTCAAAGCTGACGGTTTGACCGGCGATAATCTTGCAGCGCTTGCGGGTTTCCACCGCGCCATCGACGGTCACCTGGCCTTCGGCGATAAAGATCTTCGCCTGCGCGCCGCTCTCGCTCCAGCCTTCGAGTTTCAGCAGGTCGCACAGCTCAACGTGCGGGTGTTTGCCAAGGGAAAAAGTGGCCATTCTCAGTGTTCCTCTACATCATGATATTCTTCACACGCCTGAAGCGTGTTCTGGATAAGCGTTGCCACGGTCATGGGGCCAACGCCACCCGGTACCGGCGTAATATAAGACGCACGCGCTGCGGCGTCGTCAAAAATCACATCGCCAACCACTTTGCCGCTTTCGAGGCGGTTAATGCCGACATCGACCACAATCGCGCCTTCTTTGATCCACTCGCCAGGAATAAAGCCCGGTTTACCGACTGCGACAACCAGCAGATCGGCGTTCTCAACGTGCTGACGCAGATTCTTGGTGAAGCGGTGCGTGACGGTGGTGGTGCAGCCAGCTAACAGCAGTTCCATGCTCATCGGGCGACCCACGATATTGGAGGCGCCGATGATCACCGCATTCAGACCGTAAGTGTCGATATTGTAACGCTCAAGCAGCGTCACGATGCCGCGCGGTGTGCAAGGGCGCAGACGCGGCGCGCGCTGGCACAGACGGCCCACGTTATACGGGTGGAAGCCATCGACGTCTTTGTCTGGCGCGATACGCTCCAGCACTTTGACGTTATCGATGCCTGCGGGAAGCGGAAGCTGCACCAGAATGCCATCAATCTCGCCGTCGGCATTCAGGGTATCAATCAGCTCCAGCAGCTCGGCTTCGCTGGTGGTTTCCGGCAAATCGTAAGAGCGGGAGATAAAGCCCACTTCTTCACAGGCTTTGCGTTTGCTGCCGACATAAATTTGCGAAGCAGGGTTGCTGCCGACCAGCACAACTGCCAGGCCAGGGGCACGTTTTCCGGCTGCAACTCGAGCCTTCACTTTTTCCGCGACCTCAGAGCGTACCTGCTGCGCAATCGTTTTACCGTCAATAATCTTTGCTGCCATCAGAGAGAGGATTCCGTCTGTCACTATCGAAAGGGGGGATGCTCATATTTTGTCAGAAGCCGGGCGTGATGTCAGTCACCGTTTGCGTTTTTATCGTGTGCGCGAGGTGGGATGACAAGGAAAGCCACAAAGAGAGACAGGTCTTTTCCCATGTTTCCAGAAATAAGTAGTCGTTTCCTAATTATTATTAGGACGAGGCTGACAGAAATGGCAGTGTTTATCCATATTTCCCATTCATCAATTTGTCTACTGTATGCCGACTGCGACGGGGATATTTCCGTTCAGTGTTAAAGGAACAACGGGAGTTATTTTTCGGATTGTTTCTTCGCCGTGAATAATTAGATGAATCAAGGAAAACTCATGAAAGTAAGTAAGATTGCCTTCGCTCTGGTGGCGGCTATTGGTTTTGTTGCGGGTTCTGCAAATGCAGCCACAACAACCGTTAATGGCGGCAACGTGCATTTTAAAGGTGAACTGGTGAACGCTGCCTGTGCTGTCAGCACAGAATCTTCAAACCAGACCGTTGAACTTGGCCAGTACCGTACCGCGGCTTTCACCAAGGCTGGCGACACCTCTGCCAAAATCCCTTTCAGCATCGTGCTGAACGACTGTGATCCAGCGGTTGCTGCGACCGCCGCTGTTGCCTTTACCGGCCAGATTGATGCGACCGATACCTCTCTGCTGGCTGTGGCTTCCGGGAGCAACACCGACACGGCATCTGGCGTGGGTATTGAGATCATGGATAACGCATCTGCAACGCTGACGCCAAACGGTACTGTGTTCTCTGCGGCCCAGAACCTGGTTCAGGGCACCAACACCCTGCAATTCAGCGCACGTTACAAAGCAACCGCTGATACCGCGACTCCAGGCCAGGCTAACGCTGACGCGACCTTCGTAATGAAATACGAGTAAGTCGTCTTCGCGCTCAGGATGAGCATTGCCTTAAGGATGAGGCGCTTTTCGGACCTCCCGGGACAACACGATGAGATGGAAGTTGCCGCTGCTGGCCTTATTCGTTGCTACCACTGCGCCTGCATTTGCCCACACGGTGGTGGTGGATGGCGGTCGCATAAAGATGCGTGGCGAGCTGGTCAACAGCGCCTGTGCAGTTGCCCCCGACAGTCAGTCGATGCGGGTAGAAATGGGCCAGTACCGCACCAATACCTTTGGTGAAGTCGGCAGTTATTCCACGGTCACGGTGCCTTTCTCACTGCATCTGGTGGAGTGTCAGCCCGATGTCGCAAGCCTGGTGGGAGTGAGATTTCAGGGGCTTAGCCCGGCGGAAGATCCACAGGTGTTTGTCGCCTCTGCGCAAGCCAGTGGCATGCCAGGCGAAAGTGGATTGGGGTTAGCGCTGTTTGACCCTCAGCAACAGCTGATTATTCCCAACGCATCGCCAAATTATTATTTACCGATAACCACCAAAGAAATGATTTTGCACTTTAGCGCACGTTATCGCGTTATTTCTTTGCCGTTGGTTCCAGGGAATTTACTCACCGATGTCTGGTTTACGTTGGTGTATCCGTAAAGACCAGATTGCATCAGAAAATAAAATACAGGTTATTTCGCTATGATCCGCCTTATTAAAGCGACGACGTTGCTGTCACTGCTGTTATTGAGTTGTGTGATGCCTGCCCAAGCGGCGGGTGGGATCGCGCTGGGTGCGACTCGGGTGATTTATCCCGAAAACGCCAAGCAAACCTCTCTGGCGCTGAGCAACAGCAACAAGCAGGAACGCTACCTGATCAATGCGTGGATTGAGAACGCGACGGGGCAGAAAGAGAAAACGTTCGTCATCACGCCGCCGCTGTTTGTCAGCGAGCCGAACAGTGAAAACACACTGCGTATTATCTATGCCGGACCTGCGCTGCCTGCTGACCGCGAAACGCTGTTCTATCTGAACGTGAAAGCGATCCCGTCGATGGACAAGAAAAACGCAGACGGGAGTAACGTGCTGCAACTGGCGATCCTCTCGCGGATCAAGCTGTTTGTCCGTCCTCAAAATCTTGAGATCCAGCCTGCTCCGGCGCTGGAAAAACTGGTGTTTACCCGTAGCGGCGGCACCCTGAGCATCAGCAACCCGACGCCGTATTTCATCACTCTGGTGAATCTGCAAATGGCCGGGAAGAAAGTCGACAACGTGATGATCGCGCCGAAAAGTAGCGCCAGCGTTTCGTTGCCTGCTGCAGCGCCGGGCGTGCTGAGCTGGCAGAGTGTGAATGATTATGGCGCCATCACGCCTGCTCGCCGTGTGAATTTGTAATGAGCACCCTTACTGTCGCCTCCACTGCCCGACGCTGGCCGCGGTTGAAACTGCTGGTGCTGGCGATGTCGGGGGCAGGGTTAACGTCTGGCGTTTGCGCCGAAAGTTACTTTAACCCTTCCTTCCTGTCTGATGATGCCGCGGGCGTGGCGGATTTGTCGCGCTTTGAAAAAGGCCATCAGCAGCCTGCTGGCGTCTATCGCGTGGATATTTCGCGTAACGACGAATTTATGGGCTCACAGGATTTACGCTTTGTTACGGCCGAAAATACCCAACCTGCCGCTGGCGGGCTGGCGCCTTGCATCACCCCGGAATTGTTACGACGCCTTGGCGTCAACACGGCGGCGTTTCCTGAACTGGCGAAAGTCGAAAAGGGAGAATGTGTCGCGCTGGAAAAAATCATCCCAGGGGCGGAGACAAGTTTTGATTTTGCCGCGCTGAAGCTCAGCATCAGCTTGCCGCAGGTGGCGATGTTTAACAGCGCGCGCGGCTATATTCCACCGGAAGAGTGGGATGAAGGCATCCCGGCGCTGCTGGCTAACTACAGTTTTAGCGGTAACCGTGGCAGCAATGATGACAGCTACTTTTTAAACCTGACTAGCGGGCTGAACTACGGTCCGTGGCGTTTACGCAATAACGGCACCTGGAGTTATTCCAACAACAATAATCAGAAACAGAATCAGTGGCAGAACGTTGCTACCTGGGCGCAGCGCTCAATCATTCCATGGAAAAGCGAACTGGTGCTGGGCGACAGCAACAGCGGCAGCGATGTGTTCGACAGCGTAGGATTTCGTGGCGCGCGTCTTTACTCGTCAGACAGCATGTACCCCGACAGTATGCAGGGCTTCGCGCCGACAGTGCGTGGCATTGCCCGCACCCCAGCGAAAGTGACCATTCGTCAGAACGGCTATGTGGTTTATCAAAGCTATGTGCAGAGCGGCGCGTTTGCGATAAGCGACCTGAACCCAACCTCATCAAGCGGTGACCTTGAGGTGACTGTCGATGAAAAAGACGGCAGCCAGCAGCGTTACACCGTGCCTTATTCCTCCGTGCCATTACTGCAACGTGAAGGGCGCTGGAAATACGATTTGGTGATGGGCGATTTCCGCTCGGGTAACAATCAGCAGGACACGCCCTTCTTCGCGCAAGGCACGCTGATAACCGGATTAAAAGCAGGTGTGACCGTGTATGGCGGTACGCAGCTTGCTGAAAATTATCGGGCTCTCGCCGTTGGGGTGGGTAAAAACCTCGGCGACTGGGGCGCAGTCTCATTCGATATCACCCATGCGCACAGCGTCCTCGTGGATGATTCCTCGCACGACGGGCAGTCGTTGCGCTTCCTGTACGCGAAATCGCTGAATACCTTCGGCACCAACTTCCAGTTGCTGGGTTATCGCTACTCGACAAAAGGCTTCTTCACCCTTGATGACACCACCTGGAAGAGCATGAGTGGCTATCAATACGGGAACGATGACAGCGACCGGGACGGCGTGCCTGACGTAATTAGCTACCACAACCTGACGCAAAATAAGAAAGGCCGCTTCCAGGCCAACATTTCACAATCGTTGGGTGATTACGGCTCACTGTATCTGTCGGGCAGCGAGCAAACCTACTGGGGCTCCGATGAGAGCACGACCTGGTATCAATTCGGCTATTCAGCGGGATGGCGTGGGATCAGTTATTCGTTATCCATGTCCTGGAACCAATCCGTGGGGATCGAAGGCACCGATCGTATCGCTTCCTTTAATCTCTCTGTTCCTTTCAGCATCTTCAACCGCGGCGGAAACGAACGCTGGCGCACGGCAGTCGATCGCGCCTATGCCACCGTTTCGGCTAGCCGCAACAGCGACGGTGATAGCAGCTGGCAAAGTGGTATCAGCGGCACGTTGCTGGAGGGGAATAACCTCAGTTACAGCGTGACGCAGGGCAACGCCAGTGATCGCGGTTACACCGGCAGCGCCAGTGCCAACTGGCAGGCGACCTACGGCACGTTAAGCGGCGCGTACAACTACGACAGAGATCAGCACTCGCTGAACTGGCAGGCCTCGGGCGGCATTCTGGCGCACGCCGACGGCATCACCTTCAGCCAGCCGCTGGGCGATACCAACGTGCTGATCAAAGCGCCTGGCGCTGACGGCGTACGCATCGAAAACCAGACCGGGGTGAAAACCGACTGGCGCGGCTATGCGGTCATGCCTTACGCCACGGTTTATCGTTACAACCGTATCGCGCTGGACACCAACACCATGAGCAACAGCACCGACGTGGAAAACAACGTCAGCAGCGTGGTGCCGACGGAAGGCGCAGTGGTGCGAGCGGCATTCGATACCCGCATCGGCGTGCGCGCATTGATAACGGTGCGTCGCGGTGCTCAGCCTGTTCCTTTTGGTGCCATCGTGCGTGAAACCGCCAGCGGCGTCACCAGCATGGTGGGTGATGACGGACAAATCTACCTGAGTGGTTTACCGCTGAGCGGTGAGCTGTTGATTCAGTGGGGCGACGGACCGAATGCGCAATGTCGCGCACCGTACTCTCTCCCCGAAAAGAGCCTGAAACAGGCGATCACACTCACGGAGGTTCGCTGTGATCACTAAAATTATGCCCCTGTCTTTGCTGGCCATCATGCTGGTGAGCACGTCCGCCTGGGCCACGGTTTGCCGTAATCAGAATGGGGTGCCGACGGATGTGTTTTACGATCTGACGGATACCTTTACCAGTGCCAACAACCAGGTCGGGCAAACCGTGACGCTCAGCCAGAAATCAGGCTGGATTGGCGTTAATGCGGTGTGTCCGGCGGGCACCACAGGCACCACCACCAAACGCAGTTACGTGACCAGCTTCCCGGTGGTGAGCACCGAGAACAACTTCAAATACTTAAAGCTGAATGATTATCTGGATGGCGCGATGCAGATAACGGACAGCGCGGCGGGGACTTTTTATCCTCCAGTGGACTACATTCAGATGGGCTCACACCCTAACGTGCCGAAGCAACAGCCCTTTCCGGTGGATGACTCTAAATTGATTTTCCGCCTGAAGGTGACGCGTCGCTTTATCAATATGGTCGTTATTCCAAAACAGACGATGTTTACGGTCTATGTGACGACCAACAGCGGCGAGCCCCTGACCACGCCGGTCTACACCATCAGTTACAGCGGCACCATCAACGTGCCGCAGACCTGTGAAATCAACGCGGGCACCATTGTGCAGTTTGATTTCGGGGATATCAGGGCTTCGCTCTTCAGCGACGCAGGGGCGGGCAATCGCCCGGCAAATGTGCCGGTTCAGCAGAAAACCATTGGGATCAAATGCACGAACGTGGAGTCACAGGCCTATCTCACCATGCGTGTTGAAGCGGAGAAATCGCAGGGCAATGCGATGGTGTCAGACAACCCTGACCTCGGGTTTATTGTTGCAGACAGCAGCGGCAATCCTCTCACACCGAATAACATCAACAGCAAGATCCCTTTCCGTCTGGATGGCAGTGCACAGGCACAGGTCGGCATCCGTGCCTGGCCCGTCAGCGTGACCGGCAATAAACCGGAAGAGGGGAAATTTACGGCTCGTGGCTACCTGCGTGTGGATTATGACTAAGGAGCGGGCGATGAAAAAACTGGGATGGATGGTGTTAGGCGTGGGCATCAGCAGCGCGGTTTGGGCTGACACGCCACTGGGCGAAATCAATATTGAGTTGACCGGAAATGTGGTCGATTATACCTGTGTGGCGGAAGGCAGCGACAGTGATAAATCGGTTGAACTAGGGCGCTGGGCGTCAAAACAATTACGCCAGACCGGGAGCACGACCTCGTTAACCCCCTTTACCTTGAGCCTGACAGGTTGCCCTCCTGGTGCCGCTTCAATTACGTTTGCAGGTAAGGCGGATGACAGCGACCCTTCGTTGCTTGGCTTAAATTCGAGCAGTACCGCTACTCGTGTTGCTGTTGAAATTCGTGATAGCGATCGTCGGCGTCTGCCTTTGCAACAGGCCAGTCGCGAAGTGGTGGTGGATGCGCAAGGAAATGCGACCTTGCAGTTTTTTGCCAACTATATCGCCACTGCCGAAAACCCTCAGGCGGGTAGCGCAGACGCTGACGCTACCTTCGCCATTAATTATTATTAAATACGCCCCATTCCCTGTATTTTTCGGGAATGGGGGCGTTTTTCAGAGCAACTCGTGCGAGCGGGCATAATCGATCAGTTCTACGATGGAATGCACCCCAAGCTTAGAGAAAATATTGGATTTATGTGCGCTTATGGTCTTGTTGCTCAATAATAGCTGGTCAGCAATCTCTTTATTTGTTAAGCCATTAACCAGATAGCGCATTACGGTCACTTCGCGATTAGATAAAGGCAGTTCCACTTGTTCATTGCGACGAGTAGCATGCTGACTCAACAAATTTATGGTGTCAGATGGGAAGAACGAATAGCCATCCAGCAGCATTTCCACCGCTTTATAAATATCATTGTAATCCTTGCGCTTGCTCACAAATCCATTCGCCCCGGCACGAAGTGCCCGGCCTGCATAATAATTTTCCGACTTTGATGATAAAAACAAGACCTTGGTCGTTGGGCGAATATCATTAATGCGCTTGAGCAGCGAGAACCCGTCTGTTCCCGGCAGTTCAATGTCGACAATAATCAGATCGACTTCTGATTTTCTTATGTAATCAAGCACTTCCCTTCCATCCCCTGACGTTAGCACAACCCGGATATCGCTGTTTTTGTTCAGCAAGACTTCTATCGACATTCTGACGATGGGCTGTTCGTCCATAATAATTACGGCGGCCGGTTTCATTTTCTATTCCTCAGATTATGTTTTCGGTTCTGCTGTTCCCCGAACGGGCAGTTCGCCAGTGCAGGCTAATAACGTTGTTACCAGGCGTCTGATATAGCGATAAAAATGGCTCGTGGGGGCCGCTAACGTCAGTGTTTATCTGGCAGAACAGCAATGTAAGTGACGGTGGGGTAATCAGAACATCCTGATACTGATGTATTTTCCAATGAGTGCGATGAGAGCTCCCTTGTTTTTTGTGGTCACGAAATTACCATCAACTATTATCTTTGGGGGAGATGTTGTGGTGCATTTTGTTATTTATCTTAATGCTGTCGATTATACCCTTTAACGTTTTTTGAAAAAGCCTGAGAAACGGATAAATGCCTTTACTAATTAGGATGTTCTAAATGATCTCGGGTAAGATTTTTCTTTTGGCGATATTTTCTGCCTATTTTTGTTTTATCGATGTTTATGGCTTACGGGTCTTAAAAAAACAACACAACACACTGGATGTTGTATCAGTGTTAATTTTCTTTCCAAATGTTATTTTGAAGTTTATTGGAACCCGGTGGCTAAAAAAGCTTTTAAGATAGAGAGTTATGTTTACATAGCGGCCTGCCATATCTGTTGCAGCCGACCTGTTGCAACACAGCAGGATCTCCGGTTGTTGCAAACTCCAGGCACGCCAGTGTGCCATCGCGCTCACATTTTACTCGAATAAACTACCTACTATCCACGGAAAAATCTTAATAAGTAGTGGTAAATATTGGGCAATTAGCCTAAAGCGGTTGTTCGTTTCACTATTGAGATCAATTTAAGATTAATCATAATTGTTAAATATTGGTTAATAAATCGCGTTTTACTTACCCGATTTTAAGTAGTTTCCTAAAAAAATACGGTGCTTCAACAAGTTATTCCGAGGTATGCCCGGGTGGTGTGGCACTGACTTTCTGTAAAAGGCTGAGTAACTGCTGACGCTTCTCCAGCCGAAGCAGGGCGATGATGCAATTTACCCGGTAGGTAATGCGGTGATAGGGGCGCTGTTGATGGCGTGCTATCTCGCATAACGATAAGCCTCGGGCCATTAACATCAACACGCTCCATTCTCGGGTTTTAAACAGGCGGTGTGAGGCAGGAAGAGGAAGACGGCGATACTGTAAGGCGTCGCGGAGTTGTTTTAGCTCCAGATGTTTGTCGATTAAGCGGCACAGACACGCGGCCTGTAAAAAACGGCGATAGGAAAAGGCTTTTTCCGGGGTGATCAGTGAAATCTCAAGACCTGGATGCCGTTTATGCAGGTCGAGTAAGTGATTAAGGATATCCAGCGTCGGTACCGGCCACCCCTCAATATCAATAATCAGGTTCAGTGGCTGCGTACCGCGTACCACGTTCAGCGCCTCGTCGAGATTGTTATAGATAGTGCAATAGCACAGCGGAGCCGGGCTGTGATGAATGCCCAGCGCGAGGAAGTAATCGCAGGTCACCAGAATGCGGTTTTCATTGGCTCGCCCGTGGTGGCTCAGCAAATCGTGGCGTTCTACCAACGCAAAATGGGGAAGGGGTCGGGCGTGACTCTGTAGGGGAGTGAGGTTTCTCCGTCGTCTTTCTCTGCGCAGCATGATGCTCATCGTTCCCTCTCTGACCGTCAATCCGTTTTATCTTCTTAATGCTCATTATCGGTAGCGCCTGGAAAAATCATCTTTGCAAAGCGTGAGTTAGCGCGAGTAATCCAGTGATTACCGTGATGAGCGATGGACTTCTATTGTTGTCAGAGCCCAAAAATGAAGGTACCAGGCGTTGCTTAAACGGCGCTGGGATATTTCGTATACCCAGGCCGGAATCGCGAACGTCTGGTGAAGGAGTGAGCGGTAAAAGGAGGGGATTTAAGCTGACATCCGTGTAATCAACGTTTACGGGGAAAAGCCATTGACTCAACAGGCGTTGACCGTATAATTCCACGCGTTCCAGGTACGAAGTTTCTACTCCGTGCGCCCTTAGCTCAGCTGGATAGAGCAACGGCCTTCTAAGCCGTAGGTCACAGGTTCGAATCCTGTAGGGCGTGCCATTTCGGAACGCGCATTAAAGAAAGCAGACGTCACAAGACGTCTTTTTTTATGCCTGAAATTCAGTGAAGTAGCCGGTTTACCCGG
Source organism: Scandinavium sp. NPDC088450 (assembly GCF_044900545.1). NCBI lineage: Bacteria > Pseudomonadati > Pseudomonadota > Gammaproteobacteria > Enterobacterales > Enterobacteriaceae > Scandinavium > Scandinavium sp. NPDC088450. The sequence goes on from NZ_JBJDNI010000005.1 coordinate 90,437, forward strand.
CTGTTTCGCTCACCACTCTTTGGTTCAACTGCACTGCTTCCCGGGTGTTGATGGTTCTTGCCGAAAGAAACGCACAGAAAACCAGCGTTGTACACGCGAAGAATGCCAGCAAAAATTGTCCCGTCATGAGCAGATAACCCCCAACGCCGACATACAGAAGTGCGGTGACAGTACTGACAAGCGCCACCTGAATCGCCGCTTCTTCACTGCGTCTGAAGGTTGTGCCAATGAGACCGCCAATCAGTACCAGCCCAAACAGTGCGCCGATAGCCGGGAGCCCGCATATCACGGCAACAAGCAAAAACAAGGGGATCTGGTATTTGCGCCATAGGGGCTTATCGGCGAAAAAATCGGTTTCATATAATGCGTTGCTGGAGAGATTAAAAATGCGCACCAGCCGCTTTTTTCTGAACAGCAGACGTACGCTCTGACCCACTTCGAAACGTGCCGCTATCTTAGCCGGAAGCTCGATGGAACGTTTGGCATCGCCCTGTTTCAGAATGATGCCGTTCCATAAAAGCTGGTCAATCTGGCCGCTCAGTTTTTCGTATTCCATTGAATAATGTTCCTGAAAATAATTGCATTTGTGTTTTAGCTCCATGCGTTGCCGGTATATAAATGCAACGACAATAGCCTTAATAAAATAAGGGTTATGGAGGCGAGCAATAAAAGGCTTTCAATTCTATCAGTATCAATGGTGAGTTAATGTAAAGAGCAGGTAAGGATTGTCTATGCCATTGTGGACAGAATGCTCATCCTGGAAATGGTTAGCGTGCTTGTTATTGTCGGTGGTGGCGAAAGTAAAAAGAAGTAAAGGGGCGTTAGCGCGGTAAACGATCGGGTAAAATCGATTTTTATTTCTGGGAGGTAACATGCATATCCTTGATGCATTACTGGCTTTTTCGGCCTATTTTTTTATCGGCGTGGCCATGGTGGTCGTTTTTCTTTTCATTTATACCAAAGTCACTCCGCACGATGAGTGGCAACTGATTAAAGATGATAACGCCGCTGCTGCGCTGGCTGTCAGCGGTACATTGCTGGGGTTTGTGATCCCGCTTTCCAGTGCCGCCATCAATTCCGTGGGGATTCTGGATTATTTCATCTGGGGAGGCGTTGCCTTTGTTGTGCAACTGCTGATCTACGCTGGCGTCAGATTATACATGCCGACGCTAGGGGAGAAGATTGCCAACAATAGCATTGCGGCTGGCGCTTTTATGGGAGTTTTCGCCCTGGCTGGCGGCATTCTTAATGCGGCGTGTATGACGTGGTAAAACTGGCTATCAACGCTGGTTGATTTAGCGAAAAGAAAAATGCCCCACGGGCGTAGACGCGGGGCAAAAACCGATATCTTCAATCGGCTTAACGGGATCACGATGAATTGCTACAAGGACGTGCACATTTTTCACCAACACACACAACTCGAAGAAGAGGACGTGACTATGATGTTGCGCTTACTGGCTCTGTACGCCGCGAGCTAATACAGAATTAGGTATGATGCATCGTCTTTGCACGTTAATCATAGAATGGTCAGACTCCACCGGCGATAAGACGAATCACTGCCGGCGTGTAGGTCATGGACTACACAGTGGCGTGATATTTAATAACGCCTGAAATACTGTCATTCCCTTCTTCACTAATATCTTCAGCAACAGAAGCTACAATAATTGCATAAGCAATTCAGACTCACAGTGGCTGCAATAATAATAACGTGCTGAGGAACTTCAATGAACAAAGGACGTATCCTGCAAACCGCTGCCGCGCTAACGGTAGCGCTGGCTGTACACTCACCTGCTTTTGCCTTCGACTCACTCACCGTTTTTGGCGACAGCCTCAGCGATACCGGGAATAACGGGCGCTGGACGTGGAACAGCAGTCAGAACAAACTCTATGACGAACAACTGGCCAGTGATTATGGGCTGTCGTTAACGCCTTCGAAAAGTGGCGGCACTAACTATGCGGCAGGTGGAGCCACCGCAGTGGCGGCGCTAAACCCGCAGGATAATACCGCAAACCAGGTTCAGCAGTGGCTGGCGCAAAACGGCGGTAAAGCCGACAGCAACGGGCTGTATATCCACTGGATTGGCGGGAACGACCTGGCGGCGGCGGTGTTACTGCCCGCTCAGGCGCAGGCCATTGCGGCTAACAGTGCAGCCAATGCGGGAGCGCAGGTTGGGCAACTTCTTGATGCCGGAGCCGGGCTGGTGGTTGTTCCGACAGTACCGGATATCAGCGCCACGCCGATATTACTGGAGTCTGTGATTACCGCTGGGCTGGGTGTTGCCGCGACACCCGCTTTACAGGCTGCATTTGCTTCTTTGGATGCAGCACAAACGCCCTCGCTCGCCCGACGCCAGTTAGCGATTCGTGAGGCTTTTGTGGCGGCGGCTTCGGTAGTCAGTAACAACCCGTTGGTACAACAGGCGATTGCCGCGCAATTAATGGATGCTTACACCACGGCTGCGGCTCAGGCTTCGGCGCTGACTGACTATTACAACGCCACCGAAGAAGCGGCACTTGTGCAGCATGGCGGTAATATTGCCCGGGTAGATATTAACGGTATTTTCCAGGAGATCCTCGCCAACCCTGGCGCATTCGGGGTGACTAACACCGCTGGCATGGCTTGTCCGCTGGGCGTGGCCGCTTCTGAGTGTACGTCCTCCACCCCGGGCTTTAGCAGCGAGCAGGATTACCTGTTTGCCGACCACTTCCATCCGGGCCCCCAAATTCACACCATCATGGCGCAGTATATCCAGTCGATTCTCGCCGCCCCCGTACAGGCGACACGACTGAATCAAGGCGTGCAGGCGATGGTCGGCAGCAGCCGCGCCACGCTGGATAGCCGTTATCAACAGCTTCGCCAGGGCAGCAATCCTGTGGGAGCCGTGGGCGTTTTTGGCGGTTATAGCGGTGGATATCAGCGTTATGACAGCACAGATGACGTTGGAAGTGGGCATGGCAACACCAATAATTTAACGGTGGGTGCAGATTATCAGCTCAATGAAAACGTCCTGTTGGGCGGCCTGATTTCAGGTTCGCTGGATAACCAGCGTCCGGATGACAACTTCCGTTACGACACCCGAGGTTTCCAGGCCGCGCTGTTTAGTCATCTTCGGGCCGGGCAAGCGTGGCTGGATGGCGATGTTCATTATCTGAATGCTGACTTCAACAATATTCAGCGCAGCATTTCGTTGGGGCCACTGACTCGGGTAGAAGAGGGCGAGACTAACGGCAAATTGTGGGGCGCTCGTCTGACTGCGGGGTATGATTTCCCGCTAATGTCATGGTTGACCACGGGGCCGATGGCGCAATATGCACTGGATTATAGCCACGTGGAGGGGTACAGCGAAAAAGCTGACAACAGCACTTCGATGCGTTTTGGCGATCAAAATGCGCATTCGCAGGTCGGCAGTCTTGGCTGGCGGCTGGATGCAAAAGCGGGGATCGTAAACCCGTGGGCGCAGGTGAATTACCGGCATCAGTTTGGCGATGATGTTTATGTTGCCAACGGCGGGCTTAAATCAACTTCGCTGACTTTTACCCGAGCGGGGGAAACACAGGATAAAGATTGGGTCGATTTTACCCTTGGGGCTGATCTAGCGTTGTCCGACACCGTGTCTGCCTTTGCCGCCGTGGCACAAACGGCAGGTTTGAGTAACGGCAATCAGACGAATTACAGCGTGGGGATTAGCGCACGGTTTTAAGGGCAAGGTTGTGCACGAGCACGCGCCCGTCATGGAAGGGTTACCACTCGTGCACAATCAGCATCCGATCCTGAGAGATCCGAACTTCGCTGATCTTTGGTTGTGGAGGCGGCGCGGCGATGATCAACCTCACCTGGATCCCTCCTTCACTCGTTGCTAGTGTGCTTTTAAAGGGTAAAAAAATAAGTAAAACAATCAATAACTTTTTCATTCTGTCTGGCTATAAATAACGTTGGGAAAATACGGTCTTGTTTTTCTGCCGGGATATTTTAACAGAGTGAGCCGGATCTTAATCTAATGAAAAAGGTCGAAAATGAATCCGATTTTCCTTGCCATGCGGGCCCTGTTTATTGAGCAATGTTCCTCAAACAGGGTAAATTATGCGCTGGCAAATCAGCCGTTCGGCTGGCAGGTTCAAAGGAGAAGTGAGCGAACTCATGGGTAATCGCGTTGACTATCAAATTGAGAAATACGTATTCACGGAAGTGAACGAATCACCGCGCATCGCTCGCCAGTGGGCTGAAGTGGTTGAGGAATGCCGTGAGGAAAAAGCGGGCAGCGAAGAACGCTTGCGGATTGCCTTGCTCAATGTGGATTATGTCAGCAGCTTCGAATTGCCTTTCCGGCTGCTCTTGATTCGCACGCCCCAGCTTATTGAACGCCTGCGCAATGAGCTACAGCTCAATCAAAAAACAGTGCTGGTGAATGACAAAAAACGCGGTCAGGTTTATAGCCTGAAGGCTGATTTAAGTCAGGTGCCGGACGACGTTCGCTACCGTTTTTCGAACCGTATTCGCCGCAACGAAGCGGGTGTGGAAGCGAATTTATTGCCGCAGATAGCAAAACAGGTGAAAGATCCAAAACAGCGTCTGAAGCTGGCGCTGGAAACCGGGCTGACCGTCAATGCGCTCGATGGCCTGTTCTGGCTGGGCAGCCAACGGATTGCGGCTGATGTGTCGACGCTGCGAACCTCAGGCATGAACATCACCACGTCTGAGGTTGAGGTTTATGACGACCTGACCGCGACAACACGAACCATTTCGGCCTATCGACTTTAGCGCTGTAATGCGGCTTTGGCTTCAGTCAGTTCACTCAGCGCTTCTTGCAGCTTACGCTCTCGCTTTTCAATTTTATCGCTACGCCCTGAAGCCTGTGCTTCTTTAAGGTCCTGCTGGCGTTCTTCTACTTTTTGCTCTTTTTCTCGCACGTTGTCTTCACGCTGCGCCTGAAGCGAGGCGTCGGTGCAATTCGCCCGAACTTCCGACAGTGCTTTTTCAAGCCCGGCAATGCGTCCACTGTTGTTGTGCGCTTTTGCGTAATCAAGCTGCTGTTGAATATTCGCTTCTTTGGCGGCACAGCCTTTAAGCGGCGTCTGAGCCAGAGTGGCGAACGAAGCGGTGCTCAGCAGAACCAGCGCGAGGGTATTTTTTACGGTGAAAGTCATGGCTTCTCCCTGAAGACTTGTTCAAACAAAAATCCAGTGTACCGGGGAGTTCTTAACGGTTTCTTAAATGCCGCACATTATGTACGGAAAAACAGTTATTTTTTCACCAACCCTTGACCCGCAGCAAAGTTGAAAAAGGGTAACTCTCGCATACTCCGCGCATCTTTCCTTTTCCCGGTGCGAGTGTATGGCTTACCAACTGAATCTGAACTGGCCAGAATTTTTAGAGAAATACTGGCAGAAAAAACCTGTGGTCCTGAAGAACGCATTTCCTGGCTTCGTTGATCCCATTACGCCGGACGAACTGGCTGGGCTTGCGATGGAGCCCGAAGTCGACAGCCGTCTGGTCAGCCATCAGGATGGAAAATGGCAGGCAAGCCATGGCCCCTTCGAAGATTTTGACGGGCTGGGTGAAACCGGTTGGTCACTGTTGGCACAAGCGGTAAACCACTGGCACATGCCGGCGGCCGAGCTGGTGCGTCCTTTCCGCGTGCTGCCGGAATGGCGTCTGGATGACCTGATGATCTCCTACTCGGTGCCGGGCGGTGGTGTGGGCCCGCATATCGATAACTACGATGTGTTTATTATTCAGGGAATGGGCCGCCGCCGCTGGCGTGTGGGCGATGCGCTGCCAATGCGTCAGTTCTGTCCGCATCCTGCGCTGCTGCACGTTGATCCTTTTGAGCCGATTATCGATGTTGAAATGTCGCCGGGCGATATCCTTTATATTCCGCCAGGCTTCCCGCATGACGGCTTCACCTATGAAGATACGCTGAATTATTCCGTGGGGTTCCGTGGGCCGAATGGCCGTGATTTGATCAGCAGCTTTGCTGATTACGCGCTGGAAAACGATCTGGGCGGCACACATTACAGCGATCCTGATCTCACCGTTCGTGAACGCGCAGGACGGGTAGAGCAGTATGAACTGGATCGTCTGCGCGAGCAGATGATGGCAGTTATCAATCAGCCGGAAGATTTCAGGCAGTGGTTTGGCCGCTTTGCCTCCACGCCACGCCATGAGCTGGATATTGCGCCAGCCGAGCCACCGTACGAGCCAGCTGAAGTACAGGAAGCGTTGCTCGGTGGTGAAAAATTAATTCGTCTGAGCGGCTTGCGAGTGCTGAATGTTGAAGGCACATTCTTTGTGAATGCTGAGCGTTTGGCTGTTGAGGATGCCAAAGCAGCAGATGCATTGTCTCGTTATACCGAATTGGGCCAGCATGAATTAGGCGATGCCGTAAAGCAGGCTGAATTTATAGCAGCGCTAACGGGGCTCATTAATCAGGGTTATTGGTTCTTCGAAGAGTAAGATCTCGCGCTTAGCCGTCTATTTTCGCGTTCAAAGGGAGGGGAGTTCTCCCCTCCCTTCTTCTGCAAACTCACCGACAACTGGCCCATTTTCACCCGTAGTGGTGAATTTGACGTATAATGAGAAAGGATAAATTGATTTAATTTATGTTCTCTTTCTTATTATTGGCGGTGTGTATTATGTTACCAACGCAAGCGAAATACCATGGAGGGAAAATGTCTGAAGCAGTCTCAGACGATGAGAACATCAAGTCGGCAAATAAACCGATTCATGATTTCCACGTATTAATGGATACCTTATATCCTCATGCTAAACCGGTCGCCTGTGCGAAAAATAAAAGGCTGGAATTTACCCGAACTCGCCCACAGTCTTGCTACCTGCTGTATGAAGGATTTGGCCTGGTGCACCGGGCCAGCGATGGCCTGGTGTTGGGAACAATCAAGGCCCCTTATATTATAGGCATTACCAATCTTTTTACCTCGCTGGAAGAGCAGTACTACTGGCGAGCAGGCAAGACCTGCTCCATTTTGGTGGTTGAATCGGCGGTGGTCCGTGAAGTGATTGAAAAGAATCATTTATGGGAAAATTTCGCTCGGGTATTAAGCTATATCGTGCAGTACCTGAGTGGACACAGCGAACGGCTGGTGGCGCAAAATGGTTATCACCTCGTGTGCCATCAACTTATTTCTCTGATGAATGAGCCAGAATTTGTCAGAGCGAAAATGAGCCCCTCAAAATATATTATTGACCGGACATTACTGTCACGAAGTTATGTGATGAAAATTCTTTCAGAATTAAAACAGAGTGGACGTATTATCGTGTCCGATAAAATGCTGGTGGAAGTGAAAGATCTGTTTAAAGAGTAAAAGGCTGCGGCAATCACGCCGCAACCTTCAGTATTTCTTTGCTGTTTAGTTTGCGGAAATCGGTCTTGTTGTCAGTTCAGGGCTTTCCGCATCGACAGTAACGTTGTTTCGGCGTAGCGCCAGCAGGCGACAGATCTCAGCGTGCTTCTCTTCGGTGAAGGTGAAGCGCGACATAAAGCCAAGGCGAATCAGAGAGCCAATAGCCGGAAGCAGGCAAATCCCAAAGAACAACCCGTTCAGCACCGCATCACTTTGGCTTTGCGCCTGTGGCACATAGCCAATCACCGTCAGGAACACCCCAATTAACCCGCCGCCTACCGCGACAGACATCTTGCCGGTAAAGGTTTGCCCTGAGAAGGTGATCGCCGCACAGCGCTTATTGGTGTGGTACTCCGCGTATTCGATGGTGTCCGCAATCATTGAAGAGGTGAGGATGTTGGTCATCATCACGAAAATGGTGCTCAGCCCCAGCAGCAGGAACAGCAGCGCGGTGTGATGATAACCGGCGAACCACATCACCACCCGCACCGCGACATCCAGCCCACAAAGGATCATGAACAGTTTTCGCTTCTGCATTTTGCGCGTCAGCATCGGCGCGACCAGGCACACCACGGCTGCCACGATGCCCATCAGGCCAATCACCATTTGCAGGCTGGCATCGCCCATGTTGTAGATAAAAAAGTAGATGTAAATGCCGTTGGCGACGTTATGGAACACGCAGAAAAAGAACGACAGCAGAATGATAAACAGTGGCTTGTTCTGCCTCAAATTGCGAAAGGTGTCGCGGATGGTGACTTTTTCCGGGCTTGGCAGCACACGCTCTTTGATTTGCAGAAAGCCGTTCAGCATCAGCGGCAAGCCAACCAGCATCATCACCAGCGCCGCCATAAAGTAGCCTTTGTCGTTGCTGTACTGGGCAAAGAAAGCGGCCAGTTTGGGGAAGAAAATATTGGCGCAGGCAATCCCGGCGTTGACCCCAAGCATGGCGGCAGTGACTGCACGAGTGCGCTGCCCGGAATCATTGGTCATCACCGATGACATCGACCAGAATGGAATATCCGAAATGGCGTACAGCGTGCCCCATAAAATGTAAGTCACCCCGGCGTACAGAATTTTGGTGGTGGTGTCGGCCTCAATTTTATAGAACGACAGCAGTGTCACGCCGGTTATCAGCAGCGGCGCAATCAGCATAAAGTGGCGGAACTTGCCGAAGCGGCTGTTAATAGTGTCCATGAAGCTTGCGAATAACGGATCGTGGATGGCATCCCAGGCGCGGGCGATAAGGAAAATGGTACTGGCCGCAAGGGCGGAAATGCCCAGCACGTCGGTATAGAAATAGTTAATAAACGAACCCACTAAACCAAAGCTAAAACACTGACCTAAACCATAGCCAAAATAGGACCACAACTCGCGAGACGGTATTTTCATTGTATTTGCCATAGTGCGTACCTTTTCACCCGACGGCGGGCCGCCGGGCTGCTGTCATCAGTATTATTATTAACGGGAAGGATGCAGACCAATGCGGCTCAGCTTGCGCACCAGCGCCATCTCCGCTTGTGAGAAAGGAATACCGTTTTCTTCAAAAACGTCATGGAACCACAGGCGACAATAATCTGGTGAGGTAGTCATCACTACCGGCCACGGCAGCCAGGTCTGGGTCTTACCGCGCACCAGCCCCCATTGATACGGCGCCACATTGGCGGCGTGCATCAGAGGCAATTGCTCTTCGATGGTGCTGCCTACATGACGTGCCAGCCATTCCGTGCAGAACATTGGGCGGCCCAACTGCTCCAGTTGGTGGATGATGGCGACCATTCTTGCGGTGTTGGTATAAGCGTGGAAACTCACCACGTCAGACAGCGCCAGCGCGGTCTGATCCAGCGGATGCTGATAGAACGTTTCGCCTTCCACTTCAGGCGGCAAGCGCCACGCGCAGACAGTGAGTGGTTGCTCCGGGTTTTCATCGCGCACCCACTCGAACGCTTTGCGCATCAGTTCGTGAGCGTACTCTTCCAGCTTTTCGTCGTACTGCACTTCCACGGTACCGGTGGCGAAAATGCCGCGGTTGCCCGGCTCGTTGTACAAATCCCACAGCAGCACGCGTTTGTCGTCGCGGAATTCGCGCACGATGTCACGAACGTAACGTTCAATTTGCGGCCATTCATCACGATTGCACACTTTCGCGCGGCCTGGGCTCGCGGCAGCCTGGCTATTATGTTTGCCTGGAACGGGCGCTTTTTGAGGGCCGAGATACGGTTCATCGCCTGAAAAACCGCAGTCGTCCATTAGCGTCAACATGGTGCGAAAACCGTGCTTGTCCGCAATCTGCAAAAACTGATTGATGCGAGTAATCAATCCGTCGCGGTCAACTTCCCAGACGATAAACGGCAGGTTGATGCGCAGGCTGTTGTAACCCGCTTCAGCAGCCCAGCCGAGTTCGCGCTCAATAGTTGGGGCGTCGAAGGTTTCTTTTTGCCAGATATCCGTCCAGTTCACCGCCGTTGACGGCAGATAGTTAAAGCCACACAGCCAGCCCTGTTGCTGATACCAGGCCTGCGCCTGTTCTTTTGTCCACTGTTGTTTCATGATGACCTCTCTGCTGATAATATTTAGCTAATAAATATTAGTTGGCGTATTCATGAGCAATTCCGATGAGCAGAAAAAGCGACAACCCTCACAAAGTTGGCGATGCTGAGAGGAAGAAACGTGATCGGCAGCGCACAGCGCTGACACGCGTCGGGGATGATGGGTATGATGTGGCAATCAAAAACCGTGGGCAGGGAATATGAAGCGGAAAAATAAAGTCACCATGAATGATATTGCGCGCGCAGCCGGGGTGTCTCAGGCAACGGTATCGTTAGTGCTTAATCAGTCTCGCAATATCAAACTCAGCGACGAAACGCGCCAGCGGGTGATTAACGTGGCAGGGGAGCTGGGTTACGATCGTTTGCCTGCCATTCATTCTCCGCGTAATCAGGAAGAGATCGCGCTGCTGGTCAGTTCCCTGCAAAGCTACGATCCTTTTATCGATGCTATCAGTCAGGCGCGCGATGCGGCCTGGCGCAGCGAAGTGCTGCTCACGGTGTACGATTACGGCGATGACACCGAGCTGGCGCTGAACATCATTCGCCAGTTAGAAAAGCGCAACTGCGTGGGGATTATTCTGGCCTCGCCAGTGACCACGGTAGTGGAGTTGAGCGCGTTTCAGGATTGCACCACGCTGCCGTTAGTGCTGCTCAACCAGCGCGATCCGGATTCTCCGCTGCTGCCGTCATTCGAACCGGATGACTACGCCAATGCCTTTCAGGTCACCCGACATCTGGTGAATCAGGGCGCAAAACGCATCGCACACATTACCGGCGAAAGCTGGATGGAAGCCACGCGTCAGCGTCTGGCGGGCTATCAGGCGGCGCTCACGCAATCGGGCATTACGCCGCAGGATGAGTGGGTGCAGCAAACCAACTGGCAGTTCAACGAATCCTACCAGGCCACCGTGGCGTTGCTGGCTCAGGCCGAGCGCCCGGATGCCATTTTCTGTGCCAGCGACTGGCTGGCCATCGGTTGTTATCAGGCGATTTCCGACCATGGATTACGTATCCCGGACGACATGCTGGTGGTCGGTTATGACGACCAAAAAATCTCTGAGCAGTTAACGCCACCGCTCACCAGTATTCAGCTGCCTTATGGTGAATTGGGCAGACTGGCGGTGGAATATCTCTGCAATGCTGAAGATGCCGCGACACATTTAACCCTCGCCGGGCGCTTGAAAATACGGCGTTCCAGTCAGCGAAGTTTATAAATAAACCCCGAATAGCACAGCCTGCTTAGTTTACAATAAGCAGGCTAATTATATTTATCGCATCAATGAATCAGCGATGCCTGCCCACTCCGCCCTGATGAAACCTGCCACCGCGCAGGGCGTCAGCGTCTGTTTTTGCCTCATCTTTCCGACTCTGGTATCGCGCAAATAAAGAGATTTGCACATGAAAACTAAAAAGCTGCGTTTAATTTTGTTGCTTGTCATACCGACTCTGGGGATTGCTGCGGGGAGCTGGTTATATTTTTCCGGCGGCCGTTATGTGGAAACAGATAACGCCTATGTAAAAGCGGATAAAACGACCATTGGCGCTGAAGTCTCCGGGCGCGTATTGCATGTGGCGGTGAAAGAAAATCAGCATGTGAATAAAGGCGATTTGCTTTTTAGCGTCGATCCTAAACCGTATGCATTAGCCGTCGCTCAGGCAAAGTCTGAACTGAATAATACCGTTATCGATTTGACCACCATTAAATCGCAGTACCGCAGCAAGCTGGCGAATATTGATGTATCAAGAAGTCAGTTAGCGTACGCCCAGCGTGAAGAAGGGCGCTTGCATCGTCTGAGTGGCCCGGGCTACGTGTCTGCCTCTGACCTTGACGGTGCGCACCAGAAAAGTTTGTTGATGGCGCTGGAAGTGAACATGCTGCAAAAACAATTGCAGGAAGTGGCCGACAGCTTCGGCGGTGATATTTCCATGCCGGTTGAACAGCATCCGCGTTATAAAAAAGCACTGGCAGAACTGAATACGGCAAAAAACAACCTGTCACACGTGAATGAATATGCGCCTTCTTCCGGCACCATCACCAAAGTGCTGCAAACCGGGGAATACGTGCAGAATGGCAGCACAGCCATGTTGCTGGTGGCGGATAACAATTTGTATGTTGAAGCCAACTTCACCGAAAAAGATCTCACTCATATTCGCGACAATCAACCCGCAGAAATCAGCGTCGACTATGCGCCGGGTGTGACCTGGCACGGCAAAGTCAGCAGCATCAGCCCCGCGACGGGCGCGGAGTACTCGGTGATCCCCGCTGAAAATGCCACGGGTAACTGGGTGAAAGTGACACAGCGTGTGCCCGTACGTATTCGTCTGCAAACGGATGCCAATCAACCGCAACTGCGTGCCGGGCTGAGTGCCACCATCAAAATCGATACTCAGGCAACCGCCAACAGCGCTTCCTGAGGAGGTGGCACATGTCTGATGTCATTGCAGCTCCGCTGCCGAAAACAAAAGGGACCGATCGCCGTCTGTTGATCACCTTCTCGGTGATGCTGGCGACCATCATGCAAGCGCTTGATACCACCATCGCCAACGTTGCGCTGCCGCATATGCAAGGGGCGATGGGCGCGACGCAGGACCAGACCTCGTGGGTGCTTACGTCTTATATTGTGGCCGCCGCGATTGCGATGCCGCTGACGGGTTTTGTGTCGGCTCGTATTGGGCGCAAGCGCCTGTTTGCGTGGTCAGTGGTTGGTTTTACCCTCGCGTCGATGCTTTGCGGCGCAGCGCAGTCGCTCGATCAAATTGTGATTTTCCGCCTGATGCAGGGCATTTTCGGCGCAAGCCTGGTGCCGCTGTCGCAATCAGTGATGCTCGACGCCTGGCCGAAAGAGAAACACGGTTCCGCGATGGCAATGTGGGGCATGGGCGTGATGGTCGGGCCGATCCTCGGGCCCTCGCTCGGCGGCTGGCTGACGGAGTATTACAGCTGGCGCTGGGTGTTTTACATCAACATCCCGTTTGGCGTGCTGGCGTGGCTTGGGATCACCTCGTTTGTCAGTGAAACCGCGCTCGACAGCAAACGTAAGTTCGACCTGCTGGGCTTCTTCTTCTTGAGCGTGGCGATCGGCAGCCTGCAGCTGTTCCTCGATCGCGGTGAATCCAAAGAGTGGTTTGCCAGCGGCGAAATCATCATTGAAGCGGTGCTGGCCGGTGTGGCTCTGTATCTGTTTGTCGCCCATATCTTCACGGCCAAAAAGCCATTTATCGAACCGGGCATCTTTCGCGATAAAAACTTCGTGGTGGGGCTATTGTTCAGCTTCGGGATGGGGACGATATTGCTGGCGACGATGGCGTTAATGCCGCCGCTGTTACAGGGTTTTATGCATTATCCGGTGATTGATGTCGGCCTTCTGATGACCCCGCGCGGCTTCGGCACCATGCTCAGCATGATGATAGTCGGGCGCATCGCCGGGAAAGTCGATTTGCGTTATGTCATCGCGGTAGGCGTGGTGATCATGGCGATATCGCTGTGGCAGATGACCCATTTCAACATGTGGATGAGCCCGTGGGACATTATCAGTTCCGGCGTGGTGCAGGGCGTGGGGATGGGATTAACCTTCGTGCCACTCTCAACGCTGACGTTCTCCACGCTTGCGCCGCAGTACCGCACAGAAGGGGCATCGCTCTACTCGCTGATCCGTAATATCGGCAGCAGCATCGGGATTTCAGTGGTGACGACCTATCTGGCGCAGCAAAGCCAGCGTAACCACAGCGTGTTCTCCGGGTTTATCAACCCGTTCAACAAGGCGCTTCAGCACGCAATGCAGCACGGTGCGTACAACTTGCATCAAACATCCGGGCTGATGGCGATTAACGGCGAAGTCTCACGGCAGGCAACGGTGTTGGCCTACTATCAGGATTTCCGCCTGATGATGTTTTTATGCTTCATTCTGCTGCCGCTGGTGCTGCTGTTTTCGAAGCCAACTCGGGTAGAAGAGCCGATTCTGGAGTAACAGCTGGATCGGAAGCACCCCCTCTCCCTAACCCTCTCCCAAAGGGAGAGGAAACAGTAAGATGCTGGTTTTGATTTGCTCCCTCTCCCTAACCCTCTCCCAAAGGGAGAGGGAACAGTAAGGTGCTGGTTATGATTTTCTCCCTCTCCCTAACCCTCTCCCAAAGGGAAAGGGAACAATAAGGTGCTGGTTTTGATTTTCTCCCTCTCCCTAACCCTCTCCCAAATCGAAAGGGAACAATAAGGTGCTGGTTTTGATTTTCTCCCTCTCCCTAACCCTCTCCCAAATCGAAAGGGAACAATAAGGTGCTGGTTTTGATTTTCTCCCTCTCCCTTTGGGAGAGGGCAGGGGAGAGGGGATCAAACCGCAGAGGATCGACTTACTTCGCCGGACACAGCGCCGGGTCAAACACCGTTTTCCAGTCTTGTTTCATGTCGACTACCGTCCAGCCTTTGGCTTTCGCTTCTTCCATTCCTTTAATCAACTTGCCGCCGGAACCGGGCTGTTTGTCGTACGCGTATTCGCGTTCAGCATCGGTATGATGAACCAATAAGCCGAAGGTTTTGTAATTCGGATTAGCAGTGGTGTACTGCAACATCTGCAAATCACCGTCGCTGTTACCGAACGCGCCAACCGGGCGCTGACCCATGAACAGATGAATGGCGACAGGTTTGTCTGCACCGTCGTCATAGAACGCGCCCTTCATCGTTTTGCGGATTTGCGTGCCGTTGTCGGTTAGTGAAAATTCACCAAGCGCAAAGGAACCAATAACCTGCTCCGGTGGAATACCGTACATTTTCTGCGAAATGACGCGCATAAAGTCGATGCCGCCGCCTGAGACTATCCAGGTTTTAAAGCCATTTTCGCGTAAATAATCGAGCAACTGGCGCATCGGCTGGTAGGCCATCTGATCATATCGGCAGCCAAAGCGAGCGTCTTTCTGGGTATCGAACCAGTTCGCTACGCGCTGATTGAACTCGTCGGTGGTCATTCCGCTTTGCGTCAAAGTGACCAGCTTCAGCAACCCTTCTTTGCCAAATGTCATGACCTTCTTCAGATCGTTATCCAGCACCGCTTTTAGCAGCGGATCTTTTTTCCACTCAGGATGTTCCGGTGCCTGGCGTTTGATCTCATCGACGATAAATTTTATCTGGAATACCAGCGGTTCTTCCGGCCACAGCGTGCCGTCATTATCAAACACCACATAGCGCTTATCCGTGGGAATAAAGGCCGGGCTGCCTTCTTTGGTGGCATTTTGCACCCACTGTTCAATGGACTGTTTTGCCGCCGTGTCATTCCAGGCCGACAGCGGGTCGGCATGAGCAAAGGTGCTGCATCCCAGCAGCAGGCCGCAGGTCAGTAAAGTTTTTTTCATCGTTTTCTCCTGTTAACGGGAATGAGGTCGGGCAGCGATACGGGGCTCCAGAAACGGTGCCAGCGGTGCGCGAGCCAGAGCCCGCTCTTTTGTAATGAATGGCGTGCAAACCAGCACGCGACGCAAATCATGATCAGTACGATCAGAATGCCCACGGTTTGCCAGTTGCGTTCGCCACTTCGCCCTTTAAGCGCAGATTCTTTCCCCGCCGCGCGCGAGGCTTGGATAGTCAACGTCTCGCCTTTTAGTTCGGCCAGCTGCCATGTCTGACGTTCCGTATCCCACCACCGCAGTTTTATCGGCGGCAGGGTAAGCGTGCCCGCTTCGGTCGGCAGATAGCGCAAACGCTCCACCCGCATCGCCCCTTCAATATTGCCGCGACCATCTTTCGCAAAGCTGTTTTCCGGCACCAGACGCTGGCTGCTATCACCCGGTATGGCATACAGGAGTTGCGGAATTTGTGCTGGCAGCACGTCTTCCGCTTTGAGGGTAACAACGCGTTCCACAGCATCGCCAGCGCGCAGGGTATTGTCTTTACCGGTGTGATATTGCTGAATATTTTGCTCAAGCGTCAAGTTGCGCGCGGGCAGAAAACGGTCGGGCTGTTCAACCCCTTTGGGCCAGACGACCGCTTTTTCCAGTGCATCAAGGTGCACCGTCACCGGAGGCTGACCGGAAGAGGTGAGGGTCAAATCCACCGCAGGCAGGCGCAGCGTGCTTTGGTCCCAGGCCATCACCTGACGTTCAAGCCGGATACCGCTCCAGCTGATGCCATTTTTCTGACGCGTCAGCAACTGATTGGGCAAAGGTGTGTTGAGCAAAACGCCGTTCTGCACAGGAAATTCCGGCCACGCCGGCGGCGGGTTGAACCAGGAGTCCGTCCAGTAGGTTATTGCGACAGTCATGGGCTGACCCGGGGCCACATCTTTCGGCGCGACCAGTTCACGGCTGATATCCATCGCCGCCTGAGCAGGCAACATCACCAGCACCATCATCGCAGTCGTTAACAACGCAAGCAGGAATCTCATGGGGTTGTCTCCTGTGCGCCATTGCGATACAGGTTTTGCAGCAAGCCCGAAGGGGAAACCTGTAAATTTTCAAACCATTGATTGAGCTGCGGAGCATTGCCGTCCACGCTGCCAATGTCTTTTTGCTTCACGCCCTGGCCTTTTTTCAGGTCTTTAACGATTTTGTCAGGGCCGTCGTCCATGTCGTCACCTTGTTCCTGCTCGCGCTCCCGTTCTTTTTGCCGTAACTGCATCACGATGTGAGAAATTTTTTCCCGATTGTCGAGTGCCATTTTCCAGTCCGGGCGCAGGCTTAGCGCCTGATCGTAGCTGTCCAGCGCCGCCTGCCACTGTTTCTGCTGCGCCAGAGCATTGCCCGTCCACAACAACGTTTCAGGCGTTTGAGGGGCGCGATGAAATGCCGTGGTGGCTGCCGCGAAGTTACCGGCGTTGTACCAGGCGATGCCTTGCCACAGCGGATCGCGGAAGTGCTCAGCGGCTTTCTGGTATTCCCCTTTGTCAAAGGCGTGCTGGCCCTGAATATCCGGGCTTATCCACGCATCCAGCCAGGCAGCTTCACTGTGCGGCGACCAGAACAACACCGGCAACGTGAACAGCACGCAAATTAACTGACGACGCCAGAAGAACAGCAGGATCAACATCGGGATTGCCAGCAGCCAGCCGTTGTTCTTCCAGTGCAAATCGCTGCGGGCGTTATTTTGCTGGGTGACGGCTTGCTTAATGTGGCTTTGCACAACCTGCAGATCGCTGTCATCGCTGGTGACCAGCGTGACCGGAATACCTGCATCACGCACGTCGCTAAAACGCTCAACGTTCAGACGGGTATCAATTCCCCGGCTGGCAAGACTTTCAGGCAACGTGCCGCCAGCCGCTGTGCCGGGCACCCAAATTTGTAGCGGGGCGTCGAGCTTTTCAAGATACGCGGCATCTTCAGGGGAGAGCGTATCTGCCACCAGAATCAGGCTGCGCGGGGACTGAGGCATGTTTTTCAGCGCCAGCTCTACCGCCGCTTTTAGCCCAGAGCCCTGGCCTTCTGGCATCAGCGATGGGTTCTGCGCATGCAAAAACAACGAAAAGAACTGCGAGTCTTGCGTCAGCGGCGTGGTGACAAAAGCCTGATTGCTGTAGACCACCAGGCCGTAGCGCGCGCCGGGTGTGTTGTCCATCAACGTGCTGATTTTGCTCTGCATCCGCTCGTTACGGCTGGGTGCAAAATCTTGCGCATACATCGCCAGATCCTGTTGCAGGATAACCATCACGTTGCTTTCCGGCGTGAGAGCTGCGGGCAGTTCGCGCTGCCAGGTCGGCCCGGCGAGCGCAATCACGCCCAGGCCAAACAGCCACGGCAGCATCTGCGTCAGCCGTTTACTGCGCCCAATAATGAGCGCTTTGGCGAACGGTTTGTCCATCATCCGCGTCCAGGCACTGGCCTGCGCATAGGGCATAAAGACCAGCGCGACGGCAATCAGCAATCCGAGCAGTCGCCAGGGGTAGATAAAATGGAAGTCACTCACGCGCGTTTCTCCCTGATAAGTCTGGCAACGGCAACCAGCAACAGCACGCCCATCGCCAACCCGAGCGGCCAGGCGAATAACGGCAGATGCCACGACCAGCCGATGCTTTTCACCTGCACGGGCGTGATGGCATCAATCTCTTTCCACACGCTGTCGAGGGCTTCACCGGAATTTGCGGCGGTCCAGGATTTGCCGCCAGTCGTGCTGGCGATGGTCTGCAACAGCGGCAAATCAACTTTGTCATCGCCCTGGCTGCTGAGATCACCAAACGCAATCGTGTGAACCTGAACGTGATGCGCGGCAGCCAGTTTTGCCGCCAGTTCTGGCGAAAGTTGTGAGGCGGTATCGTTGCCATCGGTCAGCAGGATAGCCAGCTTGCTGGCCTCTTTATTCTGCCCGGCGTCGAGCAGTTTGACGGCCACGCCAAGCGCATCGCCAATCGCGGTTTGCTGCCCAATCATGCCCGGGGCAAGTTGGTTGATACGCATGTTCAGCGCCTGCTTATCTTCACTGACCGGGGCGAATGGCCACGCACTGCTGGCGAAAATGACCATCCCAATTCTGTCCGATTGCCGTGCGGCCACAAATTTGCGCACGGAAGCCTGAACGGCCTGAAGACGCGTCATGCCACCCTGAACATCGTTTTTCTCCATCGAGCCAGACACGTCGAGGATCAGTACCATGTCGCGCATCGGTTTCTGAATATGCTGCGGCGGCGTGAGATATTCCGGACGCGCCAGGGCGCAGACCAGCAGCCCCCAGACTAACCAGAACAATGCAGTGCGCAGCCAGCCTTCACGTGAGGGCTGGCTGTTCAGGTTCAGTTCATCGATAAGTTCCGGCAGGAAAGGCACGCGGACGTACTCTTTTAGCGGTTTGTTCTGCGGTAGCAAAAAGCGGCCGAGCAGCGGCACAACCAGCAGCAGCCACGCCCACGGCCAGGCAAAATCCAGTCTGGAAAGCAGGTCAGACATCTGGCAACTCCTTTAGCCAATGAGCAAGCTGGTGGCGCAGACGCGTTTCCTGCTCAGGTTCCAGTTGGTTATCTCGCTGGCAGTACTTCGCGCACATCACCCGTTGCAGTTCTTTATCGACAGGAACGTGTTGCAGAAGGGATTCAGGCTCAATGTTTTGGCTGATCTCATCCCGAGGATGGTGCACCAGCAGGATCTGTTTGATCAGCCGAAGCCAGTTGTCCACGCTGTGAGAGGCGCTAAAAATGGAGAGCGCCTCACGTCGCCAGAGATTACGCCGCCAGCGGGCGACACGGAAAAAAAGATAAATAGCCAAAGCCGACAACAACAGAGCGCCCAACACCAGCCAGCCAGCAGGAAGCGGCAGCCAGGAAGGAGAGGCTGGAAGCGCGGGGTGTGAGAGCGCGGGGACGGTAAATCCTTTCTCGAGCATTTAAAGGCCCTTTTGTAACTGCTTAATCAGATCCTGCGTGACCACCAGATGATTCACCCGAATACCTAACCGGGTCAGGCGGCTTTGCTGTCGGGCCAGACGTGCAGTGATGCTTTGTTCAATCTCTTCCCGAATGCCTGAGGACAGCGAAAAAGCGGCTTCATGACCCTGATACGTCGCGGCGACGGTGCCCATTGTGGGTAAATGGCGGTGCAAATCATCCAGCACCACAAACGCGCTCACTTCACAGCGTCGACGCAGGCCAGCTAACAGCGCATCACACTGTTTATCCAGATCGTGAAAATCACTCAGCACCGCCACCCAGGCCCCATTGGGAATGGCGCTGCTGGCTCGCAAGAGCGCATCGGCAAGGGAAACTTTCGCAACAGGTTCGGTCGGGTATTTTTCCGGGAGCTGCTGGTTGTAGTGCACCAGCGTGTCGAGGATCGTATTGAGCGTCGTGCGGGGAGGGCGACATTTTTGCAGCGTCATGTCGCTGTCGTTAAACACCAGGCTGCCGATGCGATCGCCATCGTGCCAGCTTCGCCAGGCCAGCAATGCCGCCGTGTTGGCGGCGGCAACCGATTTGGTCTGCACGCGTGTCGCGAAGAACATATCAAGCCGTTGGTCGACCAGCAGAAAAACCGGACGCTCGCGCTCTTCGTTATACAGCCTGATCCACGGTGAACGTAAGCGGGCGGTGGCCAGCCAGTCAATCAGCCGCACATCATCACCCGGCTGATAGCGGCGCAGGCTGTCAAAATTAAGCCCGCGGCCTTGCTGTTTTGAGGTGCGTTCGCCCGCCAGTGCACCGGGCGGAATTTGCCCCGGCGGATTGGTTATCAGCCGAGCTTTGTTCGCCAGCGCGAGCAGCGAGGCCCTGTCAACGCTGAGTTGCCCGGCCATCACGCCACCACGGCATCAAGCAGCAGTTTGACGACATCATCGGCGGTGCGGTTGTCGGCGTTAGCCTGATAGCTGAGCATCAGACGATGGCGAATGACCGCCGGAGCAATGCGCCGGATATCTTCCGGGAGCACTGCATCGCGGCCTTCAAGCCAGGCTTGCGCCCGACCACAGCGTTCCAGTGCCAGCGTACCGCGCGGGCTGACACCAATGGTGATATAGCTCGCCAGCGTTTCGCTGATACTTTCGGGCTGGCGAGTGGCGGCGATCAGATTGACGATGTACTCCTCAATTGCCGGAGCCACATACACCGACGAAATGGCCTGCCAGCTGGTGGCAATCTCTTGCTGTGAGAGGGTTAGCGTTTCTTGCGCTGTGACCGTTTCATTTTGCGCCAGCGCCTGGTATTTCGCCTGTTGCTCCGCTCGCACAAGCTGCATGACCTGCTGCTCTTGTTCTTTCGACGGATAACCGACTAACACCTTCATCAGAAAACGGTCCAGCTGCGCTTCCGGCAGCGGCCAGGTGCCTTCCTGATCAACCGGGTTCTGTGTGGCGAGCACCATAAAGACGCCGGGGAGCGGCCAGGTTTTACCCGCGACCGTCACATGGCGTTCTTCCATGGCTTCAAGCAGAGCAGACTGCACGCGGGCGGAAGCACGGTTGATTTCATCCGCCAGGATGAGGTTGCCGAACACCGGGCCCGGGCGAAAACGGAACTGATCTTCTTCGCGGGTGGCGTTCTGCTGATAGATTTCGCTGCCAGTGATATCCGAAGGCAGCAGGTCTGGAGTGAACTGAATACGGCGGAATTCGCCTTCCACATGACGGGCAAGTTCGCGCACAGCACGCGTTTTGGCCAGGCCAGGTAAGCCTTCCAGCAATACGTGGCCGTCGCAGAGCAGGGCGATAATCAGCATGCGTACCAATTCTTCCTGACCCAGAACCTGGGTATTCATGCGCTGTTCAAGCTGTAACAGTTTCTCTCTGCTGTTCATTTCTTCACTCCGGAAAAATCACGCTTGAGCAGCGTAGAGATCCCCACCAGGATCGGCTCAGCATAATTAAAGAATGCTTTGATACCCGGGCACAGATAGTTCAGCCCCAGCTCGCCATCGGGGGTGCGCACCAGACGGTTTTTCGGGCATTCGCCCCAGCACAATTTCAGGTAAGGGCACTCTTTACAGTATTTCGGCAGCGTGTCCTTTTTGCCCATCCCAAACGCTTGTTGGCGCTCTGAAAACGCCAGATGCGCCAGCTTGTTGTGCTCAATGTTGCCTATCTGGTATTCCGGATAGACGTAGTGATCGCAGGAATAGATATCGCCATTTTTTTCAATCGCCAGGCCTTTGCCGCAGAATTCTGACGCGGTACAAATTTGCGCGGGCATGCCCATCGTTTGGGCGACGGCCGTCTCGAACAGGTTGACCTGTACGCGGCCTAAATCGTTGTTTACCCACTCTTCAAACACGGCAATCAGGAATTTACCCCAATCGTCGGGATCAACAGACCAGTCAGTGACGATAGAGTCGAGGTCGCCCGGGTGCGCACGGCGGCTGCCGGTGACCGGAATGCTGTCATCCTGCCAGAACTGCGGGGCGGTGCTTTTGAAATCAACGGGCTCTACGCAAGGGTTGAACTGGACGTAGGTCGCGCCCAGTTCGCGGGTCATGAAGCGATAAACTTCCAGCGGGAAGCGGGCATTGGTGCGGTTAACCGTTACCAGCGCGTTAAATGGCACGCCATGGCGCTTCAGCGCGGCCACGCCTTCCATCACCTTATCAAAGGTTGGTTTGCCGCTACGGGTTACGCGATAGCGGTCATGTAATTCTCGTGGGCCATCAATCGAGATACCCACCAGAAAGTTATGTTCTTTAAGGAATTCGGCCCATTTGTCATTGAGCAGGACGCCGTTGGTCTGCAAATCGTTTTCGATACGCTGATCCGGCTTTTTGTACAGTTTCTGGAATTTGACCACTTTGTGGAAAAATTCGAGCCCCATCAGGGTCGGTTCGCCGCCCTGCCAGGAGAAGACCACTTGCTCACCATCCTGACCATCAATGTACTGGCGGATAAAGTTTTCCAGCACTTCGTCACTCATCCCGGTGTGACGGTCCTGATGCAGCAGGTTCTCTTTGGAAAGATAAAAACAGTAGGTGCAATCGAGGTTACAGGTTGATCCGCTGGGCTTCGCCATCACGTGGAAGCGGCGTTTATATTCCGGCCCCTGACCGTTATATTTTTCGGCCGACGGTAACGCTTTAACAGGGAGAGTGGTGCTGTACTTCATGGCAAGCTCCAGGAAAAATGACGGACAATGCGCGCAAGCAAAAGGGGAAAGCAGAGCGGATTGCTTGTGCAACCCGCCCTGAAATTGAGGTCGTTGCCTCATTCAACGTCAGCTTTATTTATTGACGTTTGAACCTTGTTCCAGCATAGCTGAAGCATCAGAAATGGTGAATGAACCTGGTTTCTGACGTGGTGGATAGTCTTTGAAGGTTGCCAGCATTTCTTTGGCATACTTCTGAGCACCGCCCATCAGGAACAGACGATCGTAGAACCACGCGTTGTAGCCCATGCCGTCACTGCCTTTCTCCAGCGGATCGACTTCGAGGTCGAAGATCATTGGCGTACGCAGTTTGGTGAACGGATAACGCCACAGATCCAGACCAGTGTGTTCCTGAATCATGAAGTGGATTTTCCAGCGGCCGTAGCGCATCGCCAGCAGGTCGCCGTCATCACTCCAGTAGAAGAACTCTTTACGCTGATCCGGCGCATTGCCTTTGAGGAAGTCGAGCTGGTTGTAACCATCCAGATGCACCTTGTAGGTAATGGACGGCGTTTTGTAGCCCTTCAGCAGTTCGTCTTTAATGTTCGGATCGCCCGCCGCAGCAATCAGCGTTGGGAACCAGTCGTTACTGCCGAACATATCGTTAATCACGGTGCCTGGCTTAATGTGGCCCGGCCATTTGATCATCGCTGGAACACGGAAGCCGCCTTCCCAGCCGGTGTTTTTCTCACCACGGAACGGGGTTTCGCCCGCATCAGGCCAGGTCGCGGTCATTGGGCCGTTGTCGGTGGTGTAGATAACGATGGTATTGTCTTCGATGCCGAGGTCTTTAATTTTCTTCAGCACTTCACCGATAATTTTATCGTGTTCAACCATCCCGTCGGCATAATCACCCAGGCCCGTGACGCCTTTGTCAGCGTCCTTGATATGGGTTTTGTTGTGCATACGGGTGGTGTTGTACCACGTGAAGAAAGGCTTATTGGCCTTAACCTGACGCTCCATAAAATCGTTGTTGGCCGCCAGCGTTTCTTCGTCAATGGTGCCCATACGTTTCACGGTCAGAGGGCCGGTATCTTCAATCTTGCCGTCAGCGGTGCTCTTAATGACGCCGCGTGGGCCAAATTCTTTACGGAAGGCCGGGTCTTTCGGGTAATCCGGGTTTTCCGGCTCTTCTTCGGCGTTCAGGTGATAAAGGTTTCCGAGGAATTCATCAAAACCGTGGGCGGTTGGCAGGAATTCATCGCGGTCACCGAGGTGGTTTTTACCAAACTGACCGGTGGCATACCCCAGCTGTTTCAGAATGTTAGCGATGGTTGGGTCTTCTTTCTGCAAGCCTTGTGGCGCACCCGGCATCCCAACTTTACTCATCCCGGTACGGAATGGCATCTGGCCGGTAATGAAGGAGGAGCGGCCAGCAGTGGAACTCTGTTCCGCATAATAAGACGTAAATTTCGCGCCTTCGGCAGCAATGCTGTCAATGTTCGGCGTTTTATACCCCATCATTCCCTGGTTGTAGGTACTCAGGTTCCAGTAGCCAATATCATCACCAAAAATAACGACGATATTGGGCTTTGAGGCGTCTTGTTTTTGTGGGGCTGCTTCAGTATCGGCATAAGCAGACGTCACTGCTCCAGAGGCTAGCGTCAACATACTCGCCAGCATCGTCCGCTTAAAAGGGACATTCTTTAACATGGGGAAGCTCCGTTCGTTAAGGTCCTTTTGAGTATAGATAAGGCTAGTACTTTGCAAACTTTTAATTAGTGCAAAAATAAATGGTTACGATTTAATTTATTAATGATCTGGCTAGTTAAGTAAGTGATTTAAAAAGACGCATCATTATGAATTTAAAGCAATAATAAATTATTCAAATCAATATTGAATGAATTTAAAAATAGGCTAGCTGGTGTGAGGGGGTGCCGAAAAATGCAGAGTGCAAAATGACATAATGACAAGCGAGAATGAATCAAAAGCAAGCGGGGCGAGGAATCGACGAGTGGGAAATGAGAAAGAGAACAGCCAGAGCGACCTCTGGCTGTTGAAGGGCATTAACGCTGAGGACAACCCGCGCATTGTTTATTCTGAATTTGCTTAAAGAAGTCGTTTCCTTTGTCATCCACGAGGATAAACGCCGGGAAGTTTTCCACTTCAATTTTCCAGATAGCTTCCATGCCTAATTCCGGGTATGCAACGCATTCAAGGCTCTTAATGCTCTGTTGTGCCAGCACCGCTGCCGGGCCGCCGATGCTGCCCAAATAGAAACCGCCGTGTTTGTGGCAGGCGTCGGTCACCTGCTGGCTACGGTTGCCTTTGGCCAGCATCACCATGCTCGCGCCGTGGGATTGCAGAAGATCAACATAAGAATCCATGCGCCCGGCAGTGGTTGGGCCCAAAGAACCAGATGCGTAGCCTTCTGGCGTTTTCGCCGGGCCAGCGTAATAGATGGGGTGATCTTTCACGTACTGCGGCAAGGCTTCGCCGTTATCGAGCAGCTCTTTCAGCTTCGCGTGCGCAATATCGCGCGCCACGATGATGGTGCCGTTCAGCATCACGCGAGTCGAAACCGGATGCGCGGAAAGCTGAGCCTGAATGGTTTTCATCGGCTGGTTGAGATTGATGCTGACCACCTCGCCTTCGCCTTGCTGACGCAGGGCTTCAGGAATGTACTGGCCTGGGTTGGATTCCAGTTTTTCAATCCAGATCCCCTCGCGGTTGATTTTCGCTTTGATGTTGCGGTCTGCCGAACAGGACACGCCCATGCCGATTGGGCAGGATGCACCGTGACGTGGCAGGCGGATCACGCGAATATCGTGGGCGAAATATTTGCCGCCAAACTGCGCGCCGAGGCCCAGATTTTGCGCTTCCTGCAACAGTTCCTGTTCCAGCTGTACGTCGCGGAAAGCCTGGCCGTGTTCGTTGCCTTCGGTTGGCAGCTCATCGTAATAACGGGCTGAAGCCAGTTTCACCGTTTTCAGCGTGGCTTCTGCGGAAGTGCCGCCAATCACGAACGCAATGTGGTACGGCGGGCAGGCTGCGGTCCCGAGGGTACGCATTTTCTCGACCAGATAGTTTTTCAGCTTCGCCGGGGTGATCAGCGCTTTGGTTTCCTGATACAGATAGGTTTTGTTGGCTGAACCGCCGCCTTTCGCCATGCACAGGAATTTGTATTCGTTGCCGTCCACGCTGTAGAGGTCGATTTGTGCGGGCAGGTTGGTGCCGGTATTCACCTCTTTGTACATGTCCAGCGGTGCGTTTTGGGAATAACGCAGGTTGTCTTCGGTGTAAGTGTTGTACACACCGCGAGCCAGCGCCGCTTCGTCGCCGCCGCCAGTCCACACGTTCTGGCCTTTTTTGCCCATGATGATGGCGGTGCCGGTGTCCTGACAGGTCGGCAGCACGCCTTTGGCAGCAATCTCAGAGTTGCGCAGGAATTGCAGGGCGACGTATTTGTCGTTATCGCTGGCTTCCGGGTCGAGCAGAATCGAGGCGACCTGTTTCTGGTGAGAAACGCGCAACATAAAGGAAGCATCATGGAAAGCTTGTTGTGCCAGCAGCGTCAGCGCTTCAGGGGCAACTTTCAGCACTTCCTGACCGTCAAACTCCGCGACAGAAACGTGTTCACGGCTCAGCAGGTAATACTCGGTATCATCTTTGGCGAGAGGGAAAGGGGTCTGAAAGACAAACGGTTTATTTGACATACTCAACTCCAAAAGTGAAAAAACCGCCGGAGTGTCCCCCGACGGTTAAGAATCAAAACATCATCGACATCCACGGATAACCAATCAGCAGCAGGGCGGCGAGGAAGATAGCCCCGAAGAGGGTGCCCAGACGCCAGTAGTCTTTGGTCGGCAGGTAGCCGCTGCCGTAATAGATTGGGCTAGGGCCGGTACCGTATGGGGTGATAATCCCCATCACGCCGAGCGAGGTTACCATCAGCAGACAGAACACTTGCATATTCATGCCCGGAATGGTGGAGGCGATGGTCAGCATCGCGGGCAACAGCGCGGTGGTGTGTGCGGTGGTGCTGGCAAATAAATAGTGCAGCAGATAGAACGCCAGCAGCAGAGCAATGGTCGCTGTGCCCGGGGAGATACCGCCCATCAGCGCGCCACCTTCTTTACCCAGCCAGGCGATAAAGCCAGTGGAAGAAAGGCCATTCGCCAGCGCGACCAGCGTCGCAAACCACACAAAGGTGTTCCATGCTGCTTTGTTGCTGGTGATGTCATTCCAGTTCAGCACGCCAGTCCACAGCATCAGCACGATAACCAACAGGGCAGCCATTGCCGGTTCGATAAAGTCGGCGGCGAAGATCCACATCATCAGCGCACAGCACACGAACACCAGCAGCAGGATTTCATTGCGCGACAGTTTGCCGAGTTTTTCCAGCTCACGAGCGGCCCACAGCGGCACCTCGTTGTTCACTTTCACTTCCGGCGGATAGAACCAGTAAGCCAGCAGCGGCATCACCAGAATCAGGATCACCCCGAGCGGCAGGAACGCCAGGAACCACATGCCCCAGGAGATGTTCAGACCCACAATGCTTTTCACCAGCGCCAGCGCCAGCAGGTTCGGTGCCAGAGCAGACAGGAACATTGAGCTGGTAATACAGGCTGCGGTAATCGCCACCCACATCAGATAAGAACCGATTTTACGCGCGCTTGGGTCATTCGGTTTTGAACCGTACAGCGGCGGCAGGTTAGCGATGATCGGGTAGATAGTCCCGCCGCTACGCGCAGTGTTAGACGGGGTGAATGGGGCCAACAGCAGGTCTGCAAAGGTGATGGCATAACCCAGCGTCAGGCTGCGGCGGCCGAGGTATTTCACCAGGATCAGCGCCAGACGACGACCAAACTGCGTTTTGTCGTAACCGGCTGCAAACATAAAGGCACCGAAAATCAGCCAAACGGTGGAGTTACCGAATCCGCTGACCGCCCATTTAAAGGAAGCGGTCGCCAGTTTAAATTTCGGCTCCAGCATCTGATCCGGGCTAAACAGCAGCCACTGGCTGCACAGCGCGATGACCACCACGCCGGTCAAGCCGATCACGGCACCTGGCAGTGGTTCAAAGATAAGGCCAACAATCACGCCGACGAAGATAGCGAAGTAGTGCCAGGCATACGGAGGAAGTCCGTCCGGAACCGGAACGAACAGCAAAAGCACCGCGACGATGACGGGCAGAGCCATCATCAGCAGACGGTTCTTATTACCGGTTTTTGCGCTTGCTGAAGGAGCGGGCGCGGGGGTTGCAGTTTTGTCTTTCATAGTGAGACTCGACAAGTAGTTAAAAATACGGTGTGCTCCTGAAATAACCGATCGCTTTTTTTTAGTTTCTAAAGTTTCTTTAATTATTAATGGCGATATTGGTTTATTTCATTAAGCGATATTTAACGCCTTTGTGTTGGCATTAAATTAAATTCTTGGGTTATTTATATATTGCGCTTTCACTCTGTGTTGCAATTGATCGAGATCAAGAAATTGAAAATAGTCGCCGTTTTTTTTCATTAAGGAATAACCCTATTGTAGCATGGGGTTATTTTCATAAATTCTGAGGTATTGTTAGTTTTTTATTGTGATAAATTCTCATTTGAGTTTTTATTTAAGTGTAATCTATTGATTTCGATGGTTTTATTTATTGCATTTAACCGCTATTTAAATTTAACAAACGTAACCATTTTGTTATCTATGATGGCAGTGATGTGAATGCTCTATTTTTAAAATGCTAATACCGTGGTGGTATCTCTGTTATAGCAGGTATTAAATAGTTTAATAACTAACGTAATAACTTTAGTAATTAAAGAAAGCGTATATTAATAAGCATGAAATCGGACCACTAAATAAAACGCAAAAACTGTCCGTCACCGAATTCTTAAATTTCAATCTTAAAATCTGGAGTTCTATTATGACCAGTAACGAACGCATTCTGAGCCCTTTCACTTTACCGAATGGGACCGAGCTGAAAAACCGTTTGTTAATGGCTCCGATGACCACCTGCACAGGGTATTTTGACGGAACCGTCACCAGCGAGCTGGTGGAGTATTATCGGGTTCGCGCGGGCAGCATCGGCACCATCATTGTTGAATGCTGCTTTATTGACGATCTGGGGCTCGCGTTCCCGGGCGCTATCGGCATCGATAACGACGAGAAAATTGCCGGTCTGGCAAAAATTGCCGCCGCGATCAAAGCCGAAGGCTCTAAAGCGATCCTGCAGATTTACCACGGCGGCCGCATGGTCGACCCGAAACTGATCGGCGGACGTACTCCGGTTGGCCCAAGCGCTGTGGCTGCACCGCGTGATGGCGCTGCAACCCCTGTTGCACTGACCACGGAAGAAGTGGCCGGCATGGTAACCAAATTTGGTGACGGCGTGCGTCGTGCCATTCAGGCCGGTTTCGACGGTGTCGAAATCCATGGCGCTAACACCTATCTGATTCAACAGTTCTTCTCCCCGAACTCTAACCAGCGTGACGACGAGTGGGGCGGCAGCCGTGACAATCGCGCCAAATTCCCGCTGGCGGTGCTGGACATCACTCACAAAATGGTACGCCAGTACGCTGATGACAGCTTCATTATCGGCTACCGCTTCTCGCCGGAAGAGATGGAAGTCCCGGGCATCCGTTTTGACGACACGATGTACCTGCTGGAAAAACTGGCGGCGCGTGGTCTGGATTATCTGCACTTCTCGCTGGGTGCCAGCCTGCGTCCATCCATCGTGGACACCCAGGACCCAACCCCACTGATTGAAAAATTCTGCTCGCTGCGCTCCGACGCGCTGGCGCAAATTCCGGTGATGGGCGTGGGCGGTGTGGTGAACGCTAAAGATGCCGAAGAAGGCATCGACCATGGCTACGACCTGATTGCCGTAGGCCGTGCGACTATCGCTTATCCGGACTGGACCGACCGTATCGCCAACGGCGAAGAACTGGAACTGTTCATCGACAGCACCCAGCGTGAAGCCCTGAATATCCCTGAGCCGCTGTGGCGCTTCTCGCTGGTTGAAGCGATGATCCGCGACATGAGCATGGGCGAAGCGAAATTCAAACCGGGCGTGTTCAGCGAAACCGTGAACGACGACGCCAACGAACTGGTGATTAACGTCAGCCTCGACAACGACAGCATTGCCGATATCGAACTGGTTTCTGGTCCTTCGCAGGTTGAGTTCGTCACCAGCTTTGAAGAAATCAAAACCCGCATTCTGGATGCAAACACCCCGCATGTGGACGCCATCTCTGGTGCAACCAGCCAGAGCGAAGCGGTGAAAAAAGCCGTATCCAAAGCCATGCTGAAATCCACCAAAGCCCGCGTTGCGGAAGAGGGCGGCGATGAGCAAGCACCGAAAAACTACGACGTGGTGGTGGTGGGTAGCGGCGGCGCAGGTCTGGCGGCAGCGATTCAGGCGCACGATGAAGGCGCGAGCGTGCTGATCGTGGAGAAAATGCCGACCATCGGCGGCAACACCATCAAAGCTTCTGCGGGGATGAACGCCGCAGAAACTCGCTTCCAGCGCGTGAAAGGCATTCAGGACAGCAAAGAGCTGTTCTATGCCGAAACCCTGAAAGGCGGCGGCAACAAAAACAACCCTGAGCTGCTGCGTCGCTTTGTGGAAAATGCGCCGGAAGCTATCGAATGGCTGGCTCGTCGCGGCATCATGCTGAACGACATCACCACCACCGGCGGCATGAGCATCGACCGTACTCACCGCCCACGTGATGGATCGGCCGTCGGCGGCTACCTGATCAGCGGCCTGGTGCGCAACATCACCAAACGCGGCATTGACGTGATGCTGGATACTTCCGTCGACGACATTCTGTTTGTCGGTGGCGAAGTGAGCGGCGTGCGTCTGATCAATGACGAAAACGAAACCTTCACCGTGCAGGCGAAAAGCGTGGTGGTGGCAACCGGTGGCTTCAGCGCCAACAGCGCGATGGTGGTGAAATACCGTCCTGACCTCGAAGGCTTCGTGACCACCAACCATAAAGGCGCGACTGGCGGCGGTATCGCCCTGCTGGAACGCATCGGGGCAGGCACTGTCGACATGGGCGAAATCCAGATTCACCCAACCGTCGAGCAGAAAACCTCTTACCTGATTTCTGAATCTATCCGCGGTGGCGGTGCGATTCTGGTCAATCAGCAAGGTAGCCGTTTCTACAACGAAATGTCGACCCGCGATAAAGTCTCTGCGGCAATTATCGCGCTGCCGGAACACTTCGCTTACATCGTGTTTGATGAGCACGTGAGAGCGAAAAACAAAGCGGCCGACGAGTACATCGCCAAAGGTCTGGTGGTCAGCGCCAGCTCACCGCGTGAACTGGCTGCGAAACTGGGCATGGATGAGAACGCTTTCCTCGCCACCCTGGAACGCTACAATGGCTTTGTGGAAAAACAGCATGACGACGATTTTGGCCGCACCACCGCGCTGCGTGCGCCCATCAACGAGGGCCCGTTCCACGCCATTCAGATTGCCCCAGGCGTGCACCACACCATGGGCGGCGTGACCATTAACACCCAAACTGAAGTGTTGAACGCCGAGCATCAGGTGATACCGGGTGCGTATGCCGCTGGTGAAGTGGTCGGCGGTATTCACGGTGGCAACCGTATTGGCGGTAACGCTGTCGCGGATATCATTATTTTTGGTACGCTGGCGGGCCACCAGGCGGCTGTCAGAGCGCGGGGGTAAGTTAAGCGCGCGCCCCTCTCCCTAACCCTCTCCCAAAGGGAGAGGGGATCGACGGTGTTCTCCCTCTCCCAAAGTGAGAGGGGATCGACGGTTTTCTCCCTTTCCCAAAGGGAGAGGGGATCGACGGTGTTCTCCCTCTCCCAAAGTGAGAAGGAATTGCCGGATTTCTCCCTCTCCCTTTGGGAGAGGGCAGGGGAGAGGGGGAACAAATCGGCTCTATAGCCAAACGACTTTTGACCACTAAGAGCAGTAACCATGATGAGGGCAACCGCGATGCCAACAGACGAATCGGTTTACAGCTACTCCGCCGTCCTGATGGGCTCGCCCATTCTTCTCAAACTCTTCAGCGATAACCCGGCTCTGGCTTCCCGCGTGTTTGGCCTGATCAAACAGTATGAAGACCTGTTTACCGTCAACCGGGCTGAATCGCAGGTAATGGACATCAACCACGCCGCGGGCGTGCGTCCGGTCGTCGTGAGTCGCGCTGTTTACCAGCTCATCAAATGTGCCAAAGCCGCGAGCATCCTGCCGGGTAGCGCGTTCAATCTGGCTATCGGCCCGTTGGTGAAACGCTGGCGAATTGGTTTTAAAGGCGACAGCGTGCCGCCGGAAGCTGAAATCACTTCGCTGCTGGCGATAACGCAGCCGCAGGATGTGGTTCTCGACGACGCTCAACTGAGCGTGTTTCTGACTCACAAAGGAATGGAAATCGATCTTGGCGCGATAGCCAAAGGCTACATTGCCGACAGGGTTCGCGATTTACTGCGTCGGGAAGGTGTCACCGAAGGGCTGATTAATCTTGGCGGTAACGTACAAACGCTGGGCACGCCGCAAGGGCACTGGAGCATCGGGCTGAAAAAACCGTTTTCTGATGCGGATGTGTTAGTCGGCGCGATGGAGGTCAGCCATAAATCTGTCGTCACTTCAGGCACTTATGAGCGCTATTTCGAACAGGATGGCCGCCGATATCACCACATCCTTAATCCGCAAACTGGCTATCCGCTGGATAACGAACTGGACAGCGTGACTATCATTTCCACCGATTCGCTTGATGGCGATATCTGGACCACGCTGATTTACGGCGCGGGCATTGAGAAAGGCTGTCAGATGCTAAAAGGCAGAGACGACATCGAAGCGATTTTCGTCACGAAAGCGCGGGAAGTGGTTCTTTCTTCCCAGCGCCAGTTCCGTTTTACACTGCTGGACGACAGCTACCGGCTTATTGACCGTACTGCTTGAGCAAGCCGTATTGTTCCGCGACCAGACGATAGCGGTACACCGGTCGCCCGGTCGCGCCGTAGTGAATGCTGGTGAACAGAATGTTGATCTGCGCCAGCCAAATCAGGTATTTGCGGCACGATACGCGTGAAATATTCACCGCTTGTGCGAGATCGTCGGTCGAAAACTCCTGCTCGGGGTGAGCATCAATCCACTGGCAAATCGTGCGCAGGGTTTGCGGCGTTAATCCTTTCGGCAGCTTCTTGTTGTCGGCCACTTCCGGCGTGCCGCCGTGCAGCAATCTGTCGACATCGGCCTGCTCATAATAAGCATGGCTGCCCATCAGGTTTTTCTTCTCGCGCCACGCGCTCAGCGCCTCTTCAAAACGCGGGAACTGGAACGGTTTAATCAGATAATCCACCACGCCATAGTGAATAGAGGTCTGAATAGTGGCGGCATCGGCCGCCGAAGAGATCATGATGACGTCGATAGCGCGGCCAGACGCGCGGATAACCGGCAGGAGATCCAGCCCGTTGTCCTGCTGCATATAAACGTCGAGCAGCACCAGATCGATGGCAAGCGACGTGTCGTTGATCATCATTGTGGCCTGGGCCAGCGTGGAAGCCGTGCCGCAGCAGGAGAAACCGGGCACCCGGGCAACGTACATCCGGTTCAGCTCGGTGACCATCGCGTCATCGTCAACAATTAATACATTTATCACGCACTCTTCCTTTCACTGTCCCACGGGAGATGAACAAAAAATTGGGTAAACACGCCGGGTTCGGATTCCACCGTCAGGGTGCCGCCCAGCTCGTCAAGTTGTTGGCTGGCGAGGAATAACCCGACCCCACGGTTCTCGCCTTTGGTCGAGAACCCTTTGGCAAAAATGGCCTCCAGATTGGCTTGTGGAATGCCTGGGCCGTCGTCGCTCACTTCGCCCATTAGCCAACCGTTCTGATAATGCAGCAGCAGGCTCACTTCACCTTCAGACTGGCCGCTCATCGCGTCCAGCGCATTCTCAATCAGATTCCCCAGCACGGTCACCAGCACCGTGACCTGTTGCTCATTGGGATTATCCGGCACCAGGCTCTCTTCTGCCAGCGTCAGGCTGAAACCGCGCTCTTTGGCCCGGCTGATTTTGCCGAGCAGGAAGCCCGCCACGACCGGGGATTTCACCTGGTGCTGAATGGCCCCAATGTCGGTCTGGTAAGTTTGTGCGGTTTGTAGCACGTATTTCTCAAGGCTGTCATAGCTTTTCATACTGAGCAGGCCGAGGATCACGTGCAGCTTGTTCATAAATTCATGCGACGTGGTACGCAGCGCATCCACGTAATTCACCATGCCATCAAGACGCTGAAGCAATTGGCTGACTTCAGTTTTATCGCGGAACGTGCTGATGGCACCAATCACCCAACCCTGGCTGCGCACTGGCACGGTGTTGCTGAGTAACAACCGTCCGTTGCAGCCAAGCTCACGGTCCTGAATCGCGTTGCCGCTGGCGAGCACTTCTTTCAGGCTGGCGACCAGCGCAGCTT
The DNA here is from genome assembly GCF_044900545.1 of Scandinavium sp. NPDC088450. Lineage (NCBI taxonomy): Bacteria > Pseudomonadati > Pseudomonadota > Gammaproteobacteria > Enterobacterales > Enterobacteriaceae > Scandinavium > Scandinavium sp. NPDC088450. The sequence goes on from NZ_JBJDNI010000005.1 coordinate 124,254, forward strand.
GCCCTGGTTCGCCCTGCATCAGGCTTGAAGAGGAAAGCAGAATTTGGCGTGCGGCGTGGTTTATCACGGTGACTCGCCCTTGGGCATCCACCGCCATCACGCCTTCTTTAAGCGATTGCAACATGGCCTGTCGCTGTTGATACAAGCTGGAGATTTCTGCCGGTTCTAACCCCAACAGCACGCGCTTTAAAACACGCACCAGGCAGAGAATGCCAAAGGTGCCGACAATCATGCTGAAAAGGGCGCTCCACACCACGCTCCAGCGGCTGCGGCTTATCTGTTCATCCACTTTACTCAGCGATATCCCAACCACCACCACACCAATTTGCTGATGATTATCGTCATACACCGGCGTGAACACCCGCAGGGCTTCCGCCAGCACGCCATGGTTGATGGAAACGTTCTCTTTGCCTGCCAGCGCTGGTTTAAGGTCTTCGCCGATAAACGGTTTGCCGATGATGGATTTATCCGGATGCGAGAAGCGAATGCCGTGCATGTCCGTCACCACCACAAACAGCAGGTCGTTGCGTTGCTTCACCGCCTGCGCCAGCGGCTCAATAACATTGTTCTGCGGCGACTGGCCTAATCCACGCTTCGCTTCCGGTGAATCGGCAACCGTGCGGGCAATCGCCAGGGCGGTCTCTTTCACGCCGTCGCGGGTGGTGTTGCCAATCTGCCCAAGCCACAAGGCATAGACCAGGATCAACACCGCACCCACAACGCTGCAGACCATGATGGTGACTAAGGTACTCAGTTTCATCGGGCGCTTAGCGGCGCTGCCGGGAAGGGGCGAATCGCTCATGTCAGGTCCAGACTCACAACAAAGAAGTCATTATCGCCGTCAGGGTGGTTTTTTTAAAGGCTGGTAAAGAAAAGGAAATTTATGCGGCTTGCCGGGGAAGCGTGACGGCACTCGCAGGTTCTTTTTAGGAATATCCTTATAGTGGGTGTGGATGCTTACAAAGGAGGATGTTATGAGCATAAAGCCAATGGGTCATGCAATGGAACGTCGCAACGCCGCCACCGTGGATATCGATAAACTCGCCACCCACGACATGCTGGCGTTGATCAACAGGGAAGATAAACAGGTCAACGATGCTATTGCCTCCTGTCTGCCGGACATCACCCGTCTGGTGGACAATGCCGCCGCTACGCTAAGCCGTGGTGGGCGCGTAATCCTGGCAGGAGCCGGAGCCTCCGGGCGCACAGCGGTAATTGCCGCAGGCGAATTTGCCCCGGATAACAAGCACTCGCTGATGGCACTGATTGCCGGTGGCGCGCAGTCGATGATCAAAACCGAAGAGGGCGTCGCTTCCGATTACGAGCGCGGCGTGAAGGATCTTGAGGTTATCGCCTTCAGCAATAACGACATGCTGGTGGGCTTGAGCGTCAGCGGGAAAACCCCGTGGCTGTGGGGCGCGCTGCGCTATGCGTGGTCGCTGGGCGCAAGAACCGCCATCATCACGCAGGACGCGGCAAGTGAAGCCGCACAGCTGGCAGATATCGCCGTCGTGCCGCCGACTGGCCCGGAAGTGGTCGCCGGGTTCAACAACCCGAAAGCCCATCTGGCGCAGAAACAAATTCTGACTATGCTGACGACCGGCATCGCCATTCGCAGCGGGCGGGTCTACAGCAACGTGCGCGTCGACGTGCAGGCCAACACCACGCGCTGGCAGGAGAGGCAGATTGCTCTGGTGATGGAAATTACCGGTTGTCAGCGTGCGCAGGCCAAAACCGCGCTGGAACAGTGCAACCATCATTGCCGCACGGCCATGCTGATGCTGATGAGCGGGCTGGATGCGTGGCAGGCGCGCGAAGTCCTGAGTGAGAATAACGACAACCTGCGCATCGCTTTGCGCGAAGCACAGGCAGTGAAAGCCAGTTAACCCTCATACTTCCCGGCGGCGAGCCTCAGAAGAGGTTGGCTGCCGGGCAAGCTTCGCTAAAGGGCAGGCTGACAGTGACCGTCTGGTCACGATAGTGATAGCGATAAGCAAACTGAAAATCTTCCGGCACGCCCGGTTTAGCGTCCCCCAGACTGCACACTTTCTTCAGGTTGCCGTGATCAAAGGCATCCAGCAAATTCTGCCGCAATCGGGCTTTTGAATAGCCTTTACTGAAGCTGGCGTTGACCGTAAAGATGTACATCAGCGTATGGTCTTCGGCCTGTAACGCATCGAGCGTCACGCCTTTTGAGGCGGTTTTCGGCAACTGCTGATTGGCCTGCGCGATATAGTCTTTCATCCCCTGATAGAACGTTGCCAGATTCTCTTCCCGCGTGGGGGCAGCAGGCGCGACATAGCTTGTGGCCTGGCTCTGTGAAGCGCCTTTCATCGCCTCGTTGATGATCCCCACCGCACCGCCCGCGAGGATCAATCCGCCAATTCCCAGTGCAATCTTCACCAGCCGACGAACAAGCGTTTTGCCGCGATCAACCACTCGCGTTTCCGCGATAAACGATTTCACGGCGGCAGATTTCTCCGCAATGTCATTGCGCAAATCTTCCCGGCGGCGTTCTTTGAACCACTGCTCTTTGCGTTTTTGCAGCTGGTATTCTTCTTCCCACAACGATTCCACCTGCCGCCAGAATTCGGCATATTCCTGCTCGGTTCTTTTTTGTTGCTCCCACCACGCGCTGTCGTACTGCGCCCCAGCGGTTTGCCTTTCAGTGGCTTGCTGCTGATCCAGCCACTGGTCATAGCGTTTGCGCGCTTCGCTGTCGCCCAGGATTCGCCATGCTTCGTTAATAGCTTTGATTATTTCGGTCTGAGCTTGCCGTTTATCTTCCGGAAAACGGTCCGGATGATTAAGGAAGGATAAACGTTTCCAGGCGCGCTTGAGTTCTTCCGTCGTCGCGTGGCGTGTGACCTTTAACGTATCGTAGTGGCTGTGCATTCAGGGTCTGTGAAATCGAATTGAGGGGAGTTTCCATTGTAAACAGCCCGCGAAAAAGCGCGAGCTACCCGTTCTGATAGTTAAGTTTGACTTAAATCTCGCTACGCCTCTTTGCCAAATCCGGTTTGCTGGATCAGCATCAAAATAATGCTGTTCAGCCAGCGGTGCGCGAGGCTTTGTTTCTCCGTGTTGATCGCGACCTGCACGGTTTGCTCATGGCCCACGTTGTGGTCAGCGGTTTCGCCCTCTATCGACACGCGATACCAGACGCTGTCCGGACGCAGATCTTTCACCGGAGCCTGAGCGTTGAGAGCCACCGGGCCGCCGTGATTTTTGGCCAGGATCAGCGAAGGCAATGTTTTCACGGCTTCATGATCGACGGACACGACTTCCCCGATCATTGGTTTCCACCGCCCACTCAACCAGACTTTTGCTTGCGCGCCTGTGGCGATGCGGGAGAGATCTTCCTCGCGCACCAATGCACGCACGCGCCAGTGACGGTCGTCGATCACCATCGCGATGGGCTCACCGGGCGATACCCAGTTTCCCGGCTGCAAAGTGATATCGCTGTCTGTCACCACGCCGTCTGCTGCGGCAACCAGCCTTAACCGTTGCAGCTCAATGGCTCCGGCGCTGGCTTCAAGCTGATACTGGCGCATCATCTGCTCGGCAATCACCTGTTTGGCCGGGCCGTCTTTCGCCAGCGCCAGTGCACCACGCGCGCTGTTTTCCCACGCCTGATGTAGGGCGCGAGCGCGATCCTGCGCATCCTGCGGCACAGAGGCCTGAAGCTCGAAAAGTGCCTCTCCGGCTTTCACTCTTTCACCATCACTGACGTGAATTTGCGTCAACTTCGCCGGGAAAGGCGTGTAGACAGGCTGCACCAGCGCACTTTCGAATACGCCATCAAGCGACACTCGACCCGACCAGGGCACAAAGAGCACGGCACCCAGAACCGCCAGCAGTGCGAACAGTCGCCAGCGGCGGCGGGGCTGGATTTCACTGCGACGCTCATACCAGACGCGCAGCTCACGCCACACGGGGTACACCACAAAAGTCATGATTTCCACCAGAAAAAGAATGACGCCCAGCGCTTTAAAAAACGCGTGATAGACCACCAACGCGATGCCGATAAACAGCATCAGACGGTAGATCCAGGTGACAAACGCAAACAGGGTCAGGAAGCGGGCGAAGGCCGGGGTGACGTTATCCGGCAGTGGATCGCGCAGGCCGATAAGATGCCAGCGCAGCCAGCGTTTGGCCCAGTTGCCCGCGCGTTCGTGCAGGCCGGGAAAATCCAGCAGATCGCTGAGAATAAAATAGCCGTCAAAACGCATAAACGGGCTGGCGTTGACCACCACGGTCATCACCCAGGCGGTGGTGGCGAGGAAAAACAGCGCATTTTTGATGCTGCCTTCTGGCGTGAACGACCACAAAAAGGTGGCCCAGCCTGCCAGCACCAGTTCAGAAATGATCCCGGCGGCGGCAATACGAAAACGCTCGGTTGAGCGTGAGAGTTTCCAGCTTTCGCCGGTGTCGGTGTACGCCATCGGTAGCATCACCAGCAGCGCCACGCCCATGTGTCCGACGCGCACGCCGTGCCGGGTCGCGGTAAACGCGTGCCCCAGCTCGTGCCAGAGTTTGGAAAACACCAGAGCGACAGCGAAGGCCAGCGCCCCGTGCCAGCTCACTGCGTTGTGCAGGCTGGCGACGACGCTATCCCACTGACGTGTTGCCAGCACTATTCCGGTGAGTGCGACCAGTAATGTCAGCAGTAAAAAGGGCAGGCTGAACAAGCCATTCACCCACGGCATCAGGGCTTGCAGCATTCGCTGAGGGTGAATGAGCGGAATGCGGATAAACAGATAAGTATGCAGCAGGTGCTGCCAGAGCGATTTTTCCGGACGGTAGCGGGCAGTGCGCAATAACTGCTGTTGCTGGAGATAAACCACGAACTCCACCACGTCCTGCTCTTCGACAAACAGCGTGGTTTCTGCTTCGATAGCGGCGGCAATTTTTTCTGCCGACCCCAGCGACCAGCGTTGCAGGATTTCCATCTCCAGCCAGCCGAGGCGAAAGAACAGATTGCGCACCGGGTCAGCCAGATGCCAGGCCGGAGAGCCATCGCGGTTGGCGCTGGCTGAATGCAGGCGCAGTTCGTCGCGCAGTTTCGGCCACGGCGGTGTCTGTGTGGCGCTGGTGAGGAGAGGGCGTGCGGTGTCCATTACACGCCAACCCATGCCCGCACGGTGGCCAAAGGGCGACGCAATAACAGATAGCCCAGTGGACGCCAGTCACCGGCCACTCGCGCAGTGCCTTGCAAGCCAATGCGGGCCACACTTTGGTCGCCTTCGAGCGAGCCGCGAAGCTGATAGCTCGCCACGCCGTTGGGGGCTTCGGTGGCTTTATAGCCCGCCCAGTTGAGTTTGCCGTCAAGCGGACTGAGCGGGGCGACTTTCAGAAATAGCGTCATCGGGGCGCCCTGGCGCAGGTTGACCGATTCTGCCACTGGTGCCCAGGCGCGAATGCCAAGCGTGCCCGGATCGGCCAGCAGGCCAATTCGTTCACCTGTCTGAACGGGCCTTCCTGCCCAGTCATCGGGATCGGAATAGACGAACACGCCGTCTTCCGGGGAGCGGATGGTCAGCTTTGCCAGTTCGCGTTTAAGCGAATCCACCTCGACCTGTTTCTCGCGCATTTTGCCCATTGCCATCGCCAGGTCGGCTTTGGCGGACTGATCCTCAATGGCCTGCTGTGACGCCTGATGCAGCGTGACATTGGCGGTTTGCAGTTCGGCGTTGGCCACAGCAAGACGGTTTTGCAGGGTGGTGTCGTCGAGCAGCGCCAGCACCTGATCTTTTTTCACTTCGGTATTGGGCTGCACCAGCATGCGCTTGAGCACACCGTCATTCGGGGCGGCGATCACATCGCTGTGCAAGGAGATAATTTCAGCGGGAACCAGCGTGTAGTCTCGCACGGGAATGCAGAGCGCAATCAGCACCAGCGCCAGTAACCCGAGCACAGCGCGTTTGCGATTGAGCCCCAGCCAGCGCCGTGCGCGCGCGGGTTTCACCGCCAGCGACCACCAGGCGTAGCCATAGGCTCCACACAGTTGCAGCAGGGAATAGTCTGCGCTGTCCATGTTCAGGCTGGCAGGCCACGGCTCGTCACGGGCCAGAATAAGCAGCGCGTGAGCTTGCTGGTCCGGCCCACGCAGGGCGATAACCCAGACATTCGGCGGCAGCCACTCCTGCCAGTCGACCGCCAGTTTTTCGTCAAGCATCTCCGCACTGAGCGGCAAAACAGGTGCGGCTTCGGGCAGCGCTTTTATGCGCGGCGCGAGCTGCTGGCACACCTGCACCAGCCACAGCGCATAAGGCGTATTGCGGTCGAGCGTGCTTAACCCGGAATGCCCGACCAATTTCGGCGTGCCGGTTGGCGAAAGGCTGAGCAGCGCGGCCTGGCGATAGCTCACCAGTTGGCGCGTGTCGTTACAGATAGCGAAGCCCAGTTCGCTCGCTTTTTCAATACGTTCCAGGCGCGCCAGCAGTGCATAAAAAACGGGCAGGTGACTCATGAACTCGTAGTTCCTTTACCCGCGCAATCGGTTTTGTCCGCAGGACACACCGGAACGGCCTGGCCGCTCATGCCCGGAAGCAAGTCTTTGACTTCGGGGCTGAAGGTGGTTTCAATCTCGATAGTCTGACTGACGGCATCCACGCGTCCGCTGATGTGGGTCACCGTCAGCGGATAATGCTGACCGGTTTCCGCGACCAGCGCATTCAGCGTGGAGCCGGTTTTCAGCCACACAATCCACGCTGATGGCACGTTCAGTCGCGCTTTCAGCGTACCACTTGCCACTAAATCGATAACCTGACCGCCAGCGGACACGCCCTGGCCTTCGCGAACATAAATTCTGGCCACTCGTCCGTCGAATGGGGCGACAAATTTGCACTGTGCCAGTTGGGCATCAAAGATCCCCATCTGGCCTTTGGTGCGGTTTACGTCTGCTGCGGCAAGGCCAACTTCCAGCGCCGCCGCCGATTGCAGACCCTGAAGTTTGGCTTTCGCCTCATAGCGCAACTGTGCCGCCCGATATTCCGCCTGTGCCGCCGCGCGGCGAGCGGTCAGGTCACTGCAATCAAGCTCAGCCAACTGCTCCCCTTTTTTCACCGTGTCTCCCAACTGGACGTTGACCTTGTCAATGCGTCCGGGTACCACGCTGGAAAGCGGGCTTTCGCGATTGGCGAGCACCAGAAAACGGACAGCGTTATCCTCAGACCCCGATTCCTGCGCCTGAACGCTGGTCACCGTCAGCAACATCAGCAGCCCGCAAAGCAACTTCATTTTCATCTTCACACTCCTTCAGACTGCTTTCCTACGGGGTACCGACCGGCGTTGGGATCACACCGCTTTGCTGCTGGACTTCGCCAGTGATGGACAGCGTGGCGGCCTCTGCCAGCGCTTGCACCGAACCTGTTGATACGGCATCTGGCAGATAGCTTTGGTACTGGCGCTGCAACACCAGTGCGCCTTTCGGGTCAACCAACTGCATTTGCCACTGCCCACGCTGTGCGCCTGGGCTTGCGAGGGACACGAAATCCATCTGCAACTGGAGCGTTTGCGGGCCAGAACCCAGCGTCACCTGATTGGCTTCCAGCACGTGGCGAATTGACTGGGCAACCGCGTTGCGGTCAACGCCGCGCGGCAGACGGCCCAGGTGCAGCTCAACCGGATGGTTTTGTGCCACCAGATTCGCCTGCTGCATAAACACTTCGCTTTCTGCCGTTTTCAGGCTGGTGTCAATCTGGCGGGAGAGCGAGGCAATGTCCGTTTTCTGCACGTTATCCGGTGTTAAATCGATGCCGACAGAGTTCAGCACCCGCCCATAAGCGGACTGGGCCTGCGCATAGGAAGAAGCCTGCTGGAAGCGTGAAACAATGGAACGGGCTTGCGTGCGTAAGGTTTCGAGGTCACTGGTCAGTGAGTTGTCCGAACCCGCGCGGGAGATGCTGGCGAGGCGCTGATCGACCCACGCCGATTGCTGGGAAATCTGGTAGTCGTAGACAGACAGGCGGTAGCGTTCGAGCGACAGACGCACCTGAGTCAGGACCGCCATACTGAGCGCCATCCGGCGGGCATCACCGGTTTTTTCACGCGCATCGTTGGTTTCGCTGATAGCCGGAATGCTCAGCAGTTTAAACAGGTTCATCGACACGCCGACGCCACCCTGTACCCAGTTGTTGTTGTACAGGTACTCGTTGGAATCGTAGTTGATCCCGGCGAACAGATTCAGGTTCGGGAACAGGGAAGCAATCTGGCGCTTGGTTTCGTAGCTGTCGATACGCGCTTTGTAGTCTTCCTCGCGCAGCTCAGGACGCCGTTCCAGCGCCATCTGTTCAAGCTGGCTGGCGTCTTTCGGTACCTGATTCAGCGGGGCAGGCGTTTCCACTTTCAGGGTAAAAGGTGTGCCCGGCGGCAGGTTAATCAGCGCCGCTAGCTGGCTTTTCGCCAGTTCCATCTCTTCGCGTTTCTGGTTCAGCAAACTCATGGCGTCGAGCAGTGAACGCTGATATTCCAGCCCCTCAACCGGCGGCAAGATCCCGGCCTGTTCGGCTTTGCGGGTTTTCTCGAGCGCATCGTTAATCTGGTCTGCCAGCGGGGCGCTTTCCGCCAGAAGCTGTTGAGCCCCTAACGCTCGCCAGTAGGCATCCCGCACTTCCTGGACGATGTTTTGCAGCACTTTGCGACGGCGCTCTTCGGCGATATTGACGTCATCCGCCTGCTGACGGGCGCGGAAATAGCTCATGCCGAAATCCAGCACATCCCAGGAAAACGTCGCGTCAGCCAGGAAGTGTTCGCGCTCTTCCGAGGTGGAAGGGCGCAGGCTCACCAGCCCGTCGTCAATGCCCACGCTGGTGCCGCCGGAGTCGTTATTTCGCCAGCGGTAACCTGCATCGGTCATCAGCTTCGGCAGCATGTCCTGCTGAGACACATCCAGCAGGCCGCGAGCCAGTGCGGTTTCCATGAGTTTCAGCCGATAGTCGAGGTTGTATTTCAGCGCGCGTGCCATCGCATCGGAGAGCGACAGCGGGGCGGAAATTGGCTCCTGATCTTTGTACATCGCCGCGCGGTCTTTATTCACTCGCGCGGTGATCTCATCCTGAGTAAACGGCTCCGGTTTGACGGTGCCGCAGCCGGACAGAATAGCCAGACTGACCAGCACCGCCAGGCTGGCTTTAAGCGGGACGCGGTTCACATTGCCACTGAACAGGAAAGATTCATTCTTCATTTATGATTCTTCTCGTCTTTATTCACAAACCCTCTTTCACCTCAGCGGGGCGCTGAGGGAGGAGGCGTAATCACAATCTGTTCCGGCAGGGACACTGCACGGCTGGCATTTTTTAGTTGAGCTGATAAAGACGGTGCTCCGCGCTGTTCTGCGTGCGTCGCCGGATGAGCGTGATGCGCTTTGTCGCGCTCGGGGGCTTTCGCCACTGAGAACGGGCTGAACGCATCCCACAGGAGATTCTCGCCAAGGCCATTTCCGCTGAGAGTGGGCGGTGTTTCACGACGTGCGCGATCCTGTTCTGCCAACATTCCCTCAAACAGCACCGCGTTTTGTAATACGGGCGCACTGGCATCCGTCAGCCCGTAACCACTTTGTGCTTCGGCCCATGAACGCCCGCTGGCGCTGTTATCCTGGTCGTAAATCATCGGCAGAATAAACAGCGCTGGTTGATAGCTCAGGCGTTGGCTCGTTTGCGGCTGGCTGCCGTCGTCGTAGCGCTGCCACGGACTGATAAAGCGGCTGTCCGTTGAGGGGGTAATCGGCGGCGTGGTGCCATAAATGGTCACCGTCAGCGTGGCGGTAGACGTGTCGCCATCGCTGTCGGTGATGGTGTAAGTAAAGACCTCAGTCAGCGAGGCGCTGGCATCCAGTGCGGCGACTTTGCTGTTGTTGCGGTCCAGTTCGTACTGCCAGTTGCCGTTTTTATCCAGCCGCAGCGTGCCGTATTCGCCCTGAGTATTGCCATCAATCACGCCATTGCGTCCGGTGTTGTCAGACTTAACTGCCGTCAATGGGCCATTGGCTGCCGGGCCATCAGCCCCGATGCGGTCATCGTTAAACAGGTTGCCCTGAGCGCTTTCCTCGCTACGATCCTGAACGATTTCGGCGCTATTGCTGTGCGCGGTCGGCACATCGTCGATGACGGTGATGGTCAGCACACCGCCAACCTGATCGTTATTGCCGTTGATATGCCAGGTGATGGTGTCGCTGGTCTGCCCAACGCCGGGCTGGTTCAGCGCGTGTTGCAGGATAAAGCGGTAGCTCAGAAGGCCGGTATCGCCCTGGTTCACATAGTTGAACAGTTGTACCAGACCTTGCTTGCTGTTGAGCAACAGTGGGTTTTCCGATAGCTGCTGGAGCCGCGCCAGGCTCAGCACCGTGCCGTTAAACGACAACTGGTTAATCGGGGTGAGGGACACAAGCTGTACGCTGGTGACCACTTCACTGCCTTTCAAATCGCCTGAAGTGAGGCTGGATTCGCGCACCGTGATATTGACCACTGGCGTGACCGCGATGCGCAGCAGGCTGGTGGCGGTGCCGCCGTCGTTGCCATCGCTGGCACGCCAGGTCACCAGCGGAACGACGCCGGAGTAGTTAGCTTCTGGCACAAAGCGCCAACTGCCGTCACGGTTGATGGTCAGGCGGCCTTGCCCGGCCAGAGTGACACTTTGCCCGGCTGCGAAGGTTTCGCCATTGACGGTGAACTGCTGGACAAAAATCCGATCGCCGTCCGGATCGCGGCTGTTATCCAGCAGGTTGCCACCAACCGGCACGCCTTCGCCGGTGATCGCACCTTTTGGCGTCACAATCGGCACGCTGTTGGTGACAGCAAGGGTCACCGTGGCGGTCTCTTTTACGCCGCCGCTGGTGACGGTGTAGGTGAAAGTATCCTGGCCGACAAACCCGGAGGCAGGCGTGTAAACCAACTGACCGTTGACCATCCGCACGCTGCCGTGACTGCCCTGAGTGAAGCCACTCAGGGTTTTATCGCTGTTGCTGAAGGTGTCGTTTGCCAGCACGTCGATGCTGATCGGCTGGTTGGCATGAGTGCTGGCGCTGTCATCGATAGCATCCTGCACGGGCAGGAAACCAAGCAGCAGCGCGGCTGATGAGGTGCCACCCAGATTGCCGTCGCTGACGGTGTAGGTGATGCGCGGCACGATGCCGTTCCAGTCGGCGATGGGGCTCAGGCTGTAACTGCCGTCAGCGCGCAGCGTAAAGGTGCCGACGCCAGTTATCGTGACTGTGTCTCCCGCATTAGCGGTCTGGCCGTTGACGGTAAACTGCATCACGGTCAGCGGATCGTTATCCGGGTCGCTGTCATTAACCAGCACATTACCGCTCAGTACATGATCTTCCTGAGCCAGATTCAGGTCATCAACCGCTTGCGGCACCGTGTCGGTGACGGTGACATGTACCGTGGCTGTTTCGGTGATCCCGGCGCTGGTCACAGTGTAGGTATAGGTGTCGTTGCCGACATAACCCGCGTCTGGCGTATAGCGCAATTCGCCGTTCACCAGCGTGACCGTGCCGTGCGTACCGTTGCTCCAGGCGCTGATGGCGGCATTCGGGTTGCTGAAGGTGTCATTCGCCAGCACATCCGTATCAACAGGATTTCCCGCGTGGGTAGTGGCTGAATCGTCAAACGCATCCTGCACGGGCTGGACGGTGATGGCGAGCGTGCTGCTACGCACGCCGTTACTGTTGCCGTCGGTCAGGGTGTAGGTGATGACTGGCAGCGTGCCGTTCCAGTCGTTGACCGGGTTGAACAGCCAGACGCCGTTGGCTAACAGCGTCAGCGAGCCTTTTCCGGCAATCGTGACGGCGGTTCCGGCAGCGTGAACCGTGCTGTCGCCCGCAACAGTGTAAGACACCACTTTCAGCGTATCGCCATCGAGATCGCGGTCGTTGGTCAAAACATTACCCGCCTGAAGCCTGTCTTCATTCCCCTGCGCGACATCCGGCAGCGGCGTTGGCGCAGTGTTGGTGACGTTGACTGTGACGGTAGTGGTTTCGTTCACGCCGCCGCTGGTGACGGTATAGGTGAAAGTGTCAGTGCCGACATATCCCGCCGCCGGGGTGTACCGCAACTGACCGTTTTCAATGGTGACCGTTCCCCAGGACCCGTTGCTGGTGGCGGTGATAGTACGATCGCTGTTCTCGAACGTATCGTTACGCAGCGGGTTAAACAGAATCGACACGCCCGAATGCGTAGAAATAGTGTCCGGCACGATATCCGCGACAGGGATGACAGTCAGATCCAGCGTACTGCTGCTGGTGCCGCCAGTGTTGCCGTCGCTGAGGTTGTAGGTGAGGGTCGGTACCACGCCGTTCCAGTCAGCAACTGGCGTGAAGCTCCATGTGCCGTCGCTGTTAACGATGATTGTGCCTTTCCCGGCGATCAACACGCTGCTGCCTGCCGGGTGCGTAGCGGTTTCACCGGGGAGCTGGAAGCTGGTGACTCGCAGCGTGTCGTTATTGGCATCGGTATCATTGCTCAGCACGTTGCCGCTGAGCACGGTGTCTTCGTTGCCGCTACTGACATCCGGAACGCCGACTGGCGGGGTGTTGGTGACTGTCACCGTCACGGTCGCGGTTTCCTTCACGCCGCCACTGGTGACGGTGTATGTGTAGGTATCGTTGCCGACGTAGCCCGCAGTTGGGGTGTAGACCACCTGATTATTCACAATACTGACGCTGCCATGGCCTGGCTGGGTGACGCCGGTTATCTGCGGATTGCTGGCTTCAAACGTGTCGTTTGTCAGCAGATTGCTGGTTACCGGTGTGCCCGCGTGAGTGGTGATGCTGTCGTTGACGATATCGGCAACGGGCAACACGGTAATGAACACTTTCCCTGAGACTTCGCCCGCGCCTGTATCGTCAGTGGCGAAAATGGTGACGGTCGGCACCAGCCCGTTCCAGTCGGCAGCCGGGACGAACGTCAACTGGTGATTGGCGGTGATCGTGATGCGGCCCACGCCGCTGATATCGGCGAAGGCACTGCCGCTCAAATCGCCGGGTGCACCAGGGATGTCGTAGCGAGTTCCGTTGATCGAGAAGCCGGTAAAACGCACCACGTCGGTGTCCTGATCCAGCGTGCCGATAGTGTCGGTAAGCGTGTGATCTTCCTGCACGGCCAGAATGGCGTCTATGACCACCGGAGTGGCGTTGGTGATATAGACCGTGACGGTGGCGGTTTCAGTCACGCCGCCGCTGGTGACGGTGTAGGTAAACGTGTCTTGCCCCGTTGGCACGCCTGCTGGCGGCTCATAATGGACAATGCCATTGGCATCCACGCTGACCGTGCCGCCCAGCGCGGTGCTGTTTTGCGGCAGTGAAACCGTGCGGTCGCTGTTGCTGAAGGTGTCGTTTTCCAGCACGTCAATGTCTACGGCTGTGCCTGCGTGGGTGGCGGCCATGTCATCGTAAGCATCCTGCGCGGGCGTGACAGTAATACTGAGTGTATTACTGACCGCACCGTTGCTGCTGCCGTCGCTGACGGTGAAGGTGATCCCGCTTACCGTGCCATGCCAGTCGCCCAGTGGCGTAAAGGTGTAACTGCCATTGGCATTCAGGGTAAATGCGCCCTGGCCGGCGAGTTGAACGGTGCTGCCTGCGGCAACCGTTGTGCCGTTGATTGTGAAGTTGCTGACGCTCAGGCTGTCGCCGTCGCTGTCGATGGCGTTGCCGAGCACGCTGCCGTTAAGCGGCGTGTCCTCCACGGTGCTGACAACCAGCGGGGTTACCGTCGGCGCGATGTTCACCACATCAATGGTGATGGTGGCCGTTTCAGTGACTCCGCCGCTGGTGACGGTGTAGGTAAAGGTGTCGCGGCCGACAAAGCCCGCCGCTGGGGTGTAAATCAGCTGATTGCCGTTTTGCACTACGCTGCCGTGCTGCGGCGTGCCGAGTGCGGTGATCGCGGCATTGCTGTTTTCAAAGCTGTCATTGGCGAGCGGCGTGAGGGTCAGCGTTTTTCCGGAATGTACCGTGGCGCTGTCGTTAGCAATATCGGCGACCGGGGTGACGGTAATATCCAGCGAGCTGCTGTTGGTGCCACCGTCATTGCCGTCACTGACGGTGAAATCAATGTGTGGCACCGTGCCATTCCAGTCGGCTACCGGAATAAACTGCCAGTTGCCGTTGGTCTGAATCGTCAGCGCGCCGTAGCCCGCCAGCGTAATGGTCTGCCCGGCCTGGTACGTTTGCCCGTTGACGGTGAAATCGGTGACCTGAATCGGATCGCCGTCCGGGTCCTGAATACGCGCCAGCAGATTGCCGCTGACGGGGGTGTCTTCCGGCGTGCTGACAATAATGTTGTCGGCGGTGGGCTCGGTGTTGGTGACGTTGATAAATACCGTGCCGCGCTCGGTCACGCCACCGCTGGTGACGGTGTAGGTGTAAGTGTCGGTGCCGACAAACCCGGCGTCAGGGGTGTAGATAACCTGATTGTTCGCGCCAATCGTCACCGTGCCGTGGGTGCCCTGGCTGACTGCGGTGACCATCTGGTCAGGGTTGCTGAAAGTGTCATTTGCCAGCACGTCGGTAGTGACTGTCACGCCTGCATGTGTGGTGCTCGCATCGTTAACGATGTCCTGCACTGGGGTGACGATAAGCCCGATATTCGCACTTTTTTGCCCGCCGTTATTACCGTCGCTGACCACATAGCTCAGGCCGACCACGCCGTGCCAGTCGCCCACCGGCGTGTAGTTAAAGGTGCCATCGGCATTGAGTTGCAGGGTGCCGCGGTTGTTGGCCAACGTGACCAGTGTTCCGGCGGCGTAACTTTGCCCGTCAAGCGTAAAGCTGGTGACGGTGAGCGGGTCGCCATCGGCATCGGTGTCGTTATTCAGGACATTGCCTGTGAACGGCGTGTCTTCCGGTGTGATAAACAAATCGGCTGCCGGAGCAGGCACGGTATTGGTGACATGAATCGTCACGGTCGCCGTTTCGGTCACGCCGCCGCTGGTGACGGTATAGACGTAGCTGTCATCGCCCACGTAACCCTGCGAAGGCTTATAGGTCAGCACACCATTCACGAAAGTGAGCGTGCCATGCTGCGGCTGAGTCACGGCGGTTATCTGCCGTCCGGCGTTTTCGAAAGTGTCATTCGCCAGCAGATCGGCCGTGGTTTTCACCAGCGTGTTGTTGGCGTGGATCGTGTACTCGTCGTTAAACGCATCCTGCACCGGTGTGATGCTGATGCCGATAGTGTTGCTGTTCGACCAGTGGCTGGTGGCGGTGTCGAGATTGGTCAGGGTGTAGATATCGCCCGGCGAGCTCACGCCGGTCTCTGCGCTGGTGTTCGAATCTGAACCGCGTACCGTCAGGCCGCCACTGACCGGGCCGTTGTAGTCGGCTAGCGGCACGAAGCGAATCAGGGTGCTGCTGCTCAACACCAGTGCGCGGCTGTCGCTGAGGCCGGTGGGTAACTGTAGCCAGGTGGTGCCGTTCAGCGAATATTCCCAGTGGCCTTTGCTGCTGTCCACGCTATTGCCGGTGATGGCGACGAATTGCAGCGCGCCATCGGCTTTGCCACCCCCTGCGATAGACGACTGATCGTCTGTTTTATCGCTCCAGGTGGTTTGCAATAACTGGCCAATGGTCTGATTGGTCTGCGGCGAATCTTCGTTAATGGTGGTGTTGGTGACCCCGAGCGTCGGGCGATCGTTCACGCCGGTGACCGAGGTGCTCAACACAATCACGCCGTCACTGAAACGCGAGGTGCCGCCGTGGTTGCTGCCAATATTGAAGGTGGCGCCGTTAGTCGGTTCTGTGGTGGTGCTGGTCTGATCGTTGTTGCTGTTGGCCTCAACCAACCGCACGCCAAGGGTGGTTGGTGTGCCGAAGAAGTTGGCGGCGGGGACAAAGCGGATCAGCGCGGTGCCGTTGAGGATCAGCGCATTACTGTCGCTGCGTGCGCCCACGGCAACCCAGCTTGCGCCGTTATCCAGCGAGTATTGCCACACGCCCTGAGCGGCGTTCGGCGTGAGCTGGGTGATGGCGACACCAAAGAAGCCGTCGCTGCCGGTGCCACCGGTTGCACCATTGCCGCTGTTGCTGACTAAATCTTTGCTGTCATCAAATTTGCTCAGGAACAGGCTTGTCACAGAACTGCCGCCGAGGCTGCTCGCTGCGCTGTCTTCGCTGACGGCGGGCAGCGTTTGTGTCAGTGAACCATTCACCACCGGCGCATCGTTCACCGGAATGACGGTAAAGGTAAATTCACGCGTGGTGACCAGCGCGGCCGAAGTGCCATCCTGATAGGAAACGGCCCCCGGGTCAGCATTGGGATCGTCAGGCTGGTTATCAATATTTGACGGACGTCCGCCGCTGTTGCCCAAATCATTGACCACCACCGTGACGCCAAACGCGCCGTTCCAGTCTGCGGCAGTGGCTGAGCCTGGCACATCCGGCAGTTGTACCACCAGCGAAGCCAGCCGGGAGTTAATCTGATCGGTGGTGCCGGTCAGGGTGATATGCCCGGTGCCGACGCCGGTTAACGTGCCGCCGCTGCCGCCGACGGAAGAGAACATAAACCCATTGGCGAGCGTGACATCGACCTGAATCACGTCATTCAGCGCATCGATATCGTCGACGTTGATGGCGGGAAGATTAACCGTGGCGCTGCCTTCGTTAGCGGTCAGGGCAGGGGTGTCGCCCAGCGTGACGCGAGCCGGATCGTTGGTGCTGTTCTGGAAGACGCGAACAAAGCCGACGGTCACGTTTTGCGTGAGTCCGCCTGGCACTGCGGCGAAAGGATTCACTTCGGTTGAAGGCGGCGCAACAGTGCCCACGCCTCCGCTGGCGTTGTCCGGGCCGCCGTTGGCATCCGCCCCGACAATCAAATTACCGTTGGCATCACGCGCGCGGTCATCGGCGATCACCTCCACATGAAGATAATCGTTCATGTTGTCGACCTGAATCCCGGTCAACTGGACCTGTAACCCGGCCAGGAAAGCGTTGATTTGCGCCACGGTGCCACGGATAACCAACGGCATTCTGTCGCCGTTATACGGCGGGTTGCCGTCGACGGATGTGCTTTGAATGGTCACGCCCGAACTGGCAGCGTTAGTGGAGGTAATGGTCACCGCCGAGTTTTGCAGGTCGCGGTATTGGATTAGCGACAGCGGCACGCCGTTATCGTCCGTTAAACGGATGGTGACCTGAATCTGATCGCTTTCACCAGGCTGAATGCCCCCGGCATCGCTCACATCGACATCGCCGACAGAGAAACCGGGCACGTTATTGCCACCCGGCGTGCCGTTCTGCAACTGAATGATCGTGCTGTTCGGGACCGTCACGGTCGGCGCGTCGTTGACGATGCCAATGGTGACCGCAATTTGCTGATCGGCAGGCGCTGGCCCGGTATCGCTGCCGATGTGCGAGGCGCTGGTGTCCATATGCATGTTGATGGTGACATCGCCTGCTGCCGCGTCGTTCTGATCCTGGTTGGCGTTTAACGCTGATTTGTAGGTCAGGCCGAGGCTGCTGTCATTGAGCAGCGCTTCGATATCCCGCGCCACGCCCGTCAGCACCAGCGTTCCTGTGTTGTCGCCGGTAATTGTCACGCCATTCACGGTGGTCTGCGAGCCATTCCCACCGATACCCAATGTGCCTTGCGCCACCGTGAGCGTCACGGTCACCGGTAAATTGAAGGCGTTGGATTCCACATCGCTGACCACAAACTGCCCGCGTCCGATAGGGGAGTTCTGATCTTCAAGCGCATTGGCGCTGGTAGGCGCGGTGAAGTTGCCCGGATCGTCGGTCTGTGAGGCCCGAATCACCACTGAAGAGGCGGTGATATTGCCATCGTTGGCAGGCACTTTATCGGCGTACCAGTTATAGGTATTGGCATCGACCGGCAGCGGATTGCCCGGAATCGGGTTGGGCTGGTTAACCGGGCCGCCGTTGGCGCTGCCGGACAATGAACCGTCCGGGTTACGCAAACGGTCGTCGGCAATGACCTGAAGCTGATACTGTTCGTTATGGTCTGTGCTGAAAGCGACCGTCAGGCTGGCGAGCGCGGCGTTAATTTGTGCGACTGTGCCGCTGAACACCAGATAGCCGCCGTGCACGCTCGGGGTGCCGGTGACGCCGCTTGCCGCATTAATTGCCAGCGTCACGTCGCCGTAGTCCGCCTGGCTGAAGGCGCTGCCGTCGCTGTGCAGCAGGCGAACAATCACCGTGGTGTTATCCGTGACATTGCCCGCGCCGACGCTTAAATCCGGGTCGCTTAAGCTGAAGCCTGGCACGTTGGTTGGCGTGTCGCCGCCGACGTTTACAGGTGCGGAAGGCCCGGACACGGCAGGGGGATCGTTCGCCGGGAGCTGATTAATGGCGAAGTGAACGTTGGTTTGCTCTTTGTTCCCGTCGGAGAGCGTGAAGTTAAAGCCATCGGTGGTGTTGCCTTCGGTGCCGTTGTTCACATACCAGATGTAGCCGCTGTTGATGTCCTGCTGAGTAAAGGACGAACCAACACCGATGGTGCTGAAATGCACGCCGTCAGTGGAGTAGAGCAGGCGGCCCTGAGTTGGCACGCTGGTGATAGTGAACTGCACCTGATCGGCGGTGCTGTCCGGATCGTAAGCCTGCAGCAGGCCGTTGGTGATTTGGCCGTAGCTGCCTTCCACCACGCTTAAAGGATTGTTAGCCGGAGGCCCGCCGATATTATTGGGCGAATCGGGAGGCACCACCGGGTCGGCTCCGTCAGGCGTTGGCGCAATCGTTGGGCCATCGTTCACATTAGTGATGACGATATTCACGGTGGCGACGCCGCTGGAAACCGCCCCCCAGCGGTCAATCGCTGACACGGTAAAGGAGGTTGAACGTGTTTCACCGCCGTTACTGACAAAGCGCAGGCCGGTGGTGCCCGCAGAGGCTGTCAGCAAGGAAAGATCTAACTGCGTATTACCGATATCCGCTTGGGTCAGCGTGACCCAGTTGCCGTTACTCAGGTATTGCAGCGAGCCGCCCTGCGGCAGACTTTCGAGAACAAACTTCAGGGCGTCTGCGCCACTGGCTTCATTGTTCAGGGCGTAGTTGGTGTTGCCATCAAGCGTGGGGCTGGTTTCCCACGGCGAGCCACTGTTGGAGTCATCCGGATCGGTTATCGAAATCAGTCCGCTGGTGATCGGCAGCGTATCGCCTTCTTTGATCACGGCCTGGGTGGTGCCGCTGGCGTCCGGCGCATCGTTGACCGGCGTGACGTAGATATCGATAACAGGATGCCAGGCGTCATCAAGCGGGTTGCCGTTGCTGTCCAGTCCGACTAATCCTGCAGACACCGAGAAAGTAGCCTGGAAATGGAAGGTTTCATTGCCGTCATGCACGATGCGGATCAGGCCATCGTTAAGGTCAGCCTGGGTGAACGTGCCATACGGCTGAATGGTTATCCAGCCGCCGTTGCTGTCAGATTTTTGCAACGTCAGGCCCGGGGTGTTAAATCCTTCAAAGGTATACACCACCTGGTTTTCCGGAATGCCGCTGACGGTATAAGTCATGCCGGGGTTGGTGGTGTTGGTGCTGTCGCCCGAGAGCGTTAAGGTGCCACCTTCGCTAAAACTGCCGTGCGAGGTACTGCCAGGATTATTGACGTTATCACCGAAATAATCGGGATCGCCGATGGTCACCTGTGGGTCGATAACCGGTACATCGGCCGGTGGAGGCTCAAGCTGGCCATTGGTTTGGGTGGTGTCAATCAGGTCAACATTAAAGCGGAAATGGGTCACCGATGAATCAGGCTCGGTGCCGTCCCAAATCCCGCCATTGCGATCGTGCGGGTTGCCCTCGCTGTCCCAATAGCGTGTTTCAGAGTGGTCAATTACCACAAAATCAAAGCTGTCCTGCTGGCCGTCAAAATCCGCATCGGCGTACTGGTGATAGACCACGTTGCCGTCGAGCACATCCTGCATGGTAAAGCTGTCGCCGTTCTGCACGCGCTCGCCGTTTACCGTCAGGTAACCGTGCGTCATGTTGGTGGTATCGACGATAAAGCTGATACTGCCCGGCGAGGAGTCGACGTCGGTCGCATTGATCATCCCCGGTGTTAGCACCAGCGTGGCGCTGCCGTCATCCACCGCGCCCTGGCTGGTCATGTTCGGATCAATCACCGGTTCGTCATTGACCGGGCGGACGTCCAGTTTAATCACGCCATCGCTGCTGGCTGGCGTGCCCGTTCCGCCACCGTTATCGGTGACGCGAATCCCGAAATCATCCTGCGTGACGCCTTCTTCCCCGTAGTTTTGATAGGTCAGGTACTGTTTGTCGGCATAGCTGAACGTCTGGCCTACCGAGACCGGCTGGCCGCGAAAATAGAGCGTACCGTGCGTAGGAAGCGAGGTGATGGTCAGGGTTAAATTGGTGTCCTGCGGATCGCCACCGCCGTCAGCGGTGATGTACTGCCCGACGTTGCCGGTATCCGTTGCATTAGCAGGCTGGCCTTCATACACCAGCCCTTCGCCGCTGACGGTTGGCGGCTGGTTCACCGGAGAGACGTTCAGCGTGACGGTGACGGTATCAGAATCACTGGCAGGGGTTGCACCATCGTTGACGACAGCGGTGAAGTTGTCACTGTTGTTCTGCGTCGCGCCTGTGGCGGTATGCACATATTTCAGCTGACCGTTGATCACATCCTGCTGGGTAAAGACGGACCCGACCCCTAGCCGTTGGCCGTTCAGCGTCAGGTAGCCATACTGCGGCATGGCGCTCAGTTCGTACACCACCTGGGTCCACGTTTGCCCGCCTGCGGTCACATCGCTGTCCTGGGGGTTCAGCGCATCAGTGCCGAGCGTTGTGGTACCGTTTTCGCTCACTGATACCGTGCTGTCAGCCACAGTGGTGGGATCGTTGGCTGGCGTGATAGTCACACCCAGTTCGCTGGTCGACGTTCCGGATTCACTGCTGATATTGACGTCTAAAAACGTCGAGGCCGAGGTTTTACCGGTTTCGATATCCGCTGCGGTGAAGGTGAGAGAATTCAGCCAGCTCTGCGCCTGAGCCGCCGTGCCGGTAAAACTGAGCGTTGAGCCCTGATGCGTGCCATCACTCAGGCTGCCCAGAGTGGTATCACGTACTCTGATACTGACGGTTACGCTGTCATCGGTCGCCGTAACCTGCCAGCCGCTAAGCTGCCCGCGTTCCGCACCTGGGTTAAGCACTGTGGGTTCGGAAACGGTGAGCCCGCTGCTGCTGGTGCGCACTTCAGGCACATCCAGCAAGCGGTCGTAGTCCAGCGCCAGGCTTCGGGTGTCGACAGTCCCGATATGGCTTTCCAGCACCCAGTCTCCGCCGAGCGCGGCGGACCCGGTCATGTCAGTTGAGGAGGCGACATCTGCCTGAGTCAGGCTGGCGATACGGGTCACGAGTGCCGTGTCGCGCGAGCTGATGTCACACCCATAAAGAAGAATATCGCCGTCAGCGCTGAGGTGGCTGCCAAGCGTGTTGAGTTGTTCGCTGTATTTCGCCAGGTTTTGTGCGGTCAGCGTGTCGCTTCCCAGACCCAGCGTGTCGGACGCGCCGTGGCTGAGAATATGGATTGCCTGAATATTCTCGCTACCCTGTAGCGCTTTGTTGATCTGATCGAGGCCCGAGCTGTTGTCGTTGAGCACCACCACTTTGCTGCCCTGCGGCAACTGGCTGACCAGTGATTGCCAGTTTTGAATATGGCTGTCGACAACATAGACTTCCGCAGGAGCAGCGGAAACCGCTTTGGGTGCGGGAGGGGCGACGGTTATCGCTTTTGGCGCTTCGGCAACGCTGTCGTGATGCAGCGTGTCGGCATCGGCGTGGTGTGCCGCTTCAGTGACCGCCGCGCCATCAAACAGCTGGCGGGCTTCCAGAGCGAAACGGTGGCGGCGCGGGCTCAGAGCGCGCAATCTTTCGTTCATTGTCATACAGGTACCCAACTCAGCTCAGCACGACGTTGCAACAACGATAAATACACAGCGTTAACAGGGTCTTATCGGGGTAAAAACGGCGATTTTCCGCCTTTTTTAATCCTAAGCAGGAATGGCGGAATTTGCCTTAGATGAGGTGAAAAAAAAGATGCTGAAATGTTGCTGAGTTGTGTTGCGAGGAATTCCCCTGCAGACATTCTGCAGGGGAAGAAGGGCAGGGATTACGGCGTCACGATGTTGAACCAGAATTCAAATTTATCCATTGAATTCAGCAGTTCATCGAGCTTGCCAGCGTCGCCGGTGATTTTCACGTCACCTTTGTCTTTCGCCTGTTGCAGGCTTTCTTCTTTCAGCACGATTTTGTTCAGCGTATCGCGAGAAAGCGTAATGGTTGCATCGGCTTTATCGGATTGCGCATTGGCGGTGTGGTTCAACACCCCGTTTTCCAGCTCAAGTTTGTACTTGTCGCCGGTGTCGGTGAAGTCGAAGTTCAGCACCGCGGTTTTACCTGCGGCTTTTTCGCCGTTGACGTGAACCGCCAGATAGTCAAAGAACATTTCCGGGGTCATCGCACGCACGGTGTCCGGACTTGCGGTGTTCGGCGTTGGGCCTTTCACCACGCCGTTACGCAGTTCCTGCGCGCCGGTCAGGTAGAAGTTACGCCATGGGCCAGATTCCGCCTGATAACCCAACTGTTCCAGGGCATCGGCTTCGAGGTTTTTCGCCTCCTGGTTGCTCGGATCGGCGAACACTACTTTGCTGACCACCTGCGCGACCCAACGGTAGTTGCCCTGGTCGTAATCCTCTTTGGCTTTCTTCAGGATGGCATCCGCGCCGCCCATGTAATCGACGTATTTCTTCGCTGCATCTTCCGGTGGCAGCTCGTCGAGGGTCGCCGGGTTGCCGTCAAACCAGCCAAGGTACAGCACGTAGGTGGCTTTCACGTCATGGCTGACAGATCCGTAGTAACCACGGTTGGCCCAGGTGTTAGCGAGGTTTGGCGGCAGCTTGAAGTTAGCGGCGATTTCGTCGCGGGTCAGGCCTTCGTTCGCCATACGCAGCGTCTGGTCGTTGATGTAACGATAGAGGTCACGCTGTGATTTCAACAGTTTGTTGATGTTGTCGTTGCCCCAGGTCGGCCAGTGGTGCTGGGCCATCAGCACTTCGGCTTTGTCGCCCCAGCGCACGATAGCTTCGTTGATGTATTTCGACCATGGCAGCGGCTCACGAATTTTCGCGCCGCGCAGGGAATAGGTGTTGTGCAGGGTGTGCGTCACGTCTTCCGCGGTTTCGATGAGTTTTTTCTCTTCGATGTACCACAGCATTTCAGACGGCGCTTCTGAGCCCGGTGCCAGCATGAAATCATAGGTCAGACCGTCGATGGTCTCTTTCTGACCGTCTTTCTCGATGATATTGGTTGGCGCAATCAGCGTCACTGTCCCGGCGGAGGTGGTGGTGCCGAGGCCTGCGCCGACCTGGCCTTTCGCGTCAGGTTTCAGCAGGTTGCCGTACATGTAACTTGCGCGACGGCTCATGACGTTACCCGCCATGATGTTCTCAGCTACTGCTGCTTCCATAAAGCCAGCTGGCGCGTAGATTTTCACTTTGCCCGATTTCACATCGGCTTCATCCACCACGCCGCGCACGCCGCCGTAATGGTCTACGTGGCTGTGGGTGTAGATAACCGCAACCACGGGTTTTTTGCCGCGGTTTTTAAAGTACAGGTCCATCCCGACTTTGGCTGTTTCGGCGGAAACCAGTGGGTCAACCACGGTCACGCCTTCTTTACCCTCGATGATGGTCATGTTGGACAAATCGAGGTTACGAATCTGGTACACGCCGTCGGTGACTTCAAACAGCCCGCTGATGTTGATCAGCTGCGACTGACGCCACAGGCTTGGGTTGACGGTGTCAGGGGCTTTATCCCCTTCTTTGATAAACGCGTACTGTTGCGGGTTCCAGATGACGTTACCCTGTTCACCTTTGATGACGTCCTGCGGCAGCGCGGCGATAAAGCCTTTGTGCGCGTCGGTGAAGTCGGTGTTGTCAGAGAACGGCAGTTGGTTGTAGAGGGCATCATTGGCTTGTTTTGTTGCCGCGGTAGCATCTTTTGGCTCTACCTGTGCAAAAGCAGGCGCCGCCACCGTGGTTAACATCCCTGCAAGCGCCAGGCTCTTAACAATGGCATTCAGTCTCATCTTGTTAGCCTCATGAGAAGTGCGATCGAAAACGGAATCGTGTAAAGGAACTGTGAATAAGTGATTCTTTTTATAACTGCATATTTACATGAGCCAGTTTAGATGAGGATGTCAAAATTGTCTGGTCGAGAGGCAAAAAAAGCAGAATATATCGCTGTTGATTGTCATTACTCACCGAAGTTAGGGGTGAGTAGGGTAAACCGAAGGAAAAACCGAAAGGTTGCCAGAGTTAATGATAGAAATCAGGGTGTTGTCGCCTGGTTGATACGGTTTCTGCCGTCACGTTTGGCCTGGTAAAGCGCTTTATCAGCAAACTCCAGCAACAGTTCAAGCGACATGCCCGGCTGCCATTCGGCGATACCCATGCTTGCCGTAACCCGGTCAGAAACGGACGATCCCGCATGGCGAACCCGTGCATCAGAAATCGCCTGTTGGATGCGTTTGGCGATGGTCACAGCGTTGGGCATTTCGTCGCACACCGCCAGCACCACGAACTCTTCTCCCCCGTAACGGAAAGCGGCATCACTGGCTTTTCGCAGCGATTGCTCGATGCATCGAGACACCTGAACGAGGCATTTATCCCCTTCAACGTGGCCGTAAATGTCGTTGTACTGTTTGAAGAAATCGATATCCAGTACGATCAGAAACAGCGATTTTTCGGTGCGCTCAAGCTGCTGAATGCTTTGGGTGAAATAGTCCGCGAAACTGCGACGGTTAAACAGCCCGGTTAAGGTGTCGTAATTCGCTAACTTGACCAGTTTTTTTATCAACAAATTTTTTTCGTATTCGCTGCGTTGGGTGCGAAGCCACGACTCCAGCAAGATGTAGCGAGCGGAAAGCACCACCGCCAGAATGATGACCGCGCCAATGCCCTGAATCAGGGTAAATTTCACCGGGGAAAAGACTTCACCGTAAATCAGCGAGAGAATAATGGGCGCGGTGAACAGCGCCAGCAGTCGAGCGGAAAGATAGAACGTTATCGTGGCGGGCAGCAGGATGATCACCAGAATGACCATGGTGATGGTCGGCTGGCTAAAGTCATTGAGCAGGTTATAGAAAATGACTGACCACAGAATGCTGAACACCAGCACGATCCCCGGCAGGCATTTTCGGTACAGGCCTTTGTTGATGTTCTCGCGAAGCTGAAAAGTCAGCAGCAGGTTGAGCACAGAAAAGATCATCACCGCAATCAGCGTGTAAGCGTAATCATCAGCCTCCAGCGGGATCATGCCGCCGGTGTACACCCGCATCACCAGCCATGCACCAAAGATAATATTCAGGCACAAAAACCAGAGATACCCCTTGACGCTGGCAATCGTTATTTCCCGTTTTCCGTGCTTGATATCCATGAAAAGACTCCAGATTTTGTTACCACTGATCATAGTGCATCCTTGCTTCCCGCTCAAATAAGCCCCTTCGCGCTGAGAAGTCGTTGATAGCTCGCTATTTACTATTGGGTAACATTTGGCCTTAATTTTTCACAAATTGCAGGTTGAAATGAGCGGTCTGTACTACTTTTACCCAAAGTGACAACCCATTTTGATTGTCCATTCTGCTTGAATTTTATTCAATTTATTGATCTTCATGGAAAGCGTATGAACAAAATTTACCGTCTGATCTGGAGTCCTGTTGCAGGTGCGTTGATCCCCGTCGCAGAATTTACCGCCGGGAAAAAGGGGAAATCATTACGTTCTCGCCAGCGCAAAATCCTGCTGGCTGGGATGCTATTTGCACTTTGCCAGCCTGCTTTCGCTGACAATGTCCAGTGGGCGACGGTCTATCCTGACTATGCGTTTCCTACCGATCCGGGCTATAACTTCGACCAGATTATCAGCACCGGATATGCTTTCACCGTGGCGGGCACGCCGGGCCCGAACAACTATGTGGCGGGCACTACGCTGAATGTTCTTGGCCCGATGCCGCTGTTTCCCGATTTCACGTCGGGCAATGGGGTCAGCGGGACTTCTGTTGCGGTCGTTGATGCCTTACCGGATGCCACGGGGTCGGAAGCGGGGCGCATCATTCTTATCAATGCTAAGGATTCTCAGGGCGTCCCTACACCCATCACGACAGCCAATATCAACGAATATAACTATTCACCTGCTCCGGCGAATCCACAGCAGGATCAGGAATTGAACGTGGAGGTGCCGGGGCTGGATGGCAGCTATCAGGTCATCAGCGTTTATGACTCTTCAACGTTTATTCCTGCGGACGATACGCCCGTTTCGGGCTTGATGTTGCCGGTTTACGATCCCTCTTCAGTGCGCATTCTTTATCAGTTTGGCATTGTGAACGTCTCTGCCGGAGGCGGAACGGCTAACGTCAATATTGGGGCAAGTACCGTTGGCACCACACCGATATCCGCGGCAGCCAACACCCTCGATTTGCTGGCCAAAGCGTCCACCCTGGCGCGGGCTGACGGTGACGGTAGCGCGCAAAGCAACGTCAACTGGCTGTCAGATAACTACATTCATTTCCGCCCTGCTGCGACTATCAATAATCAGGAGCAGGACGTCTCCGCACAAAGCACGGCTTATAACTATACCCTGACGATCCCAAACTACACGGAAGTGGCCGGGCATGTGATACGTGCCGGGAACAAGACGTTCACCATTAACTCCGCAGCAGATATTGCGGATGTGAATAACTACCTGATTGGCCAGGGCAGTTATGCTGGGAAACCCCAGATTCAGTACTGGCTGACGGCCGGGGCAACGGTCAACGGCGAGGTGATTGATTCGTCCGTAGAAGCTCAGCAGGTCTATAACACCCTCATCAGCAATCTTCTGTCGAAGGCGGAAAGTACCTCTATCGATATGAGCTACTACGTCTGGGACGATCGCGGCTCGCACACCAATAATGCCACCGTCGGGACGGGCGATTTACGTGTGATTTATGCTAACGGTGAGGGCACAACCGGTACGGTCACCAGCACCGGTAGCCTGGCGGTCGATGGTGCTTCGGCGGTGATGGAGGCCAACGCCGGAGGCCAAATTACCAACAACGGCGCAATTAATGCGTGGCGTAGCAGCGGCAGCAGTCCGCTGCCCGTGGGGATGCTGGCGACGGATTCGGTGGCGACCAACAACGGTGTGCTGAATGCCGGGCTGTTCCTGGAAAAAAATGGCGACAATCAGGATGTGAACAACGCCGGTGCGATTGGCATGGCAAGCCAGGGTGACAGCACCCTGACCAACAAAGGCATTATCAATGTCGCGATCACGGATTCAGCCACTCATAACGCCTGGGGCATGATTGCCGCGGGTAACACGCAGGGCAGTAACAGCGGAACCGGGACGATTGTTTTAACCGGCAACAGCCACAATGTTGACGGACACGGTGGCGGTTACGCTGTGCAGGTGGGCGACAGCGCGACCTTCACCAACAGTGGCAACATTTACCTCGGTGGTACGCCATTAACCAGCAGCGGCACCCCGACAGCAGTAAACCTGGTTGGAAGCGGCGATCTTAGCGCAGGCATTTTCACCCAAAGCAGCGGCGCGGTAACCAATGCGGCCACTGGCGTCATTACGATCCTTAACAGTACGCGTAATGCCGCCGGGATGATCGCCAACGCAAATGGCGGAACGGTGACCAATAACGGGCAGCTTAACGTGCTCGGGGAACTGACTGCTGGCTCAGCGGCCGCCAACTACGGTATGTACGTGCAGGACAACACCGGAGCCGCCACCAATAATGGCAATATTCTGGTCGATGGCGATAACAACATCGCCCTCAACATTCTGGCGCTGAATACCAATGCCAGCCTCACGTCCACCAACAACAGCACCATCACGGTCGGCAGTTCTGGCGACCAGGGCGGCTCTGATAACAATCCTTATACCTACCGCAATTATGCAGTGTACGCCGAAGGGCTGAACGGCAAAGCCGCGACGGTGCAACTGGACTCCACCATCCGCTTGCTTTCTGCCGGTGCCATTGGCGTACATGCTCGTGGCAATGCCACCATCAATATCGGGAATGACTCCACGCTGACCTTTGAGAACCAGAAACAAATTGGCTACTACGCCTGGGGGCAAGGCGCGAAGATCAACATCAGCAACCCGACGATCACTGACAGTGGAATGGCGGATTCCATCCTGTTTGCCGTCGACAGCGGGGCGATTTTCAACGGCTCGACCACCGGCGGCGATTATGTGCTGAACGTCAACGGCAGTGGATCGACCGGGGTGTTTGCTAACGGTGTGGACGATTTGAACACGGCGGATGAAAGCGACGATGTGCCCACGCAGATGTCGACCGGAGCCGCGCAAATTAATGTCACCGGCAATAACGCGGTAGGTGTAAAAGTCACCGGCGGCGCAGTGGGTACCATCAATAATGGGTCCATTGTGTTAGGCGGCAATAACACCACTGCGGTGCTGGTGGATGGCCGTGATTACGGCATTAACGGCGATATTGGCGATACGCCTCGGGCGACTAACGTGACGTCCGGAGCGGTGATTGGTTCCGCGTCCGGCCAGAGTGGGATCGTCGGCTACAACGTGTCGAATCTTGGGAATTTAACGCTGAATGCCGGCGCGAATCTCAATCTGTTGGGCACGAACAGCAGCGGCATTGTGTTACACGATGCCGGGATTGCGACGGTCAACTCCAACGTCAGTGTGTCCGGCAGCGGCAACATCGGGGTGGATATTCAAAACAGCGGCACGTTGACCAATAACGGCACCATTTCTGTGTCAGGCGCAACGGGCAGCAACAACGTCGGGGTTCGCGTTCAGGGAAGCGGCGCTGTTGTCGACCGCCTTGGCGTGGTGAATGCGAGCGGCGGAAAAGCGGCCGTTCAGCTTACAGGCAACGGCGCGCAGTTGACGGTTAACGGTACCGGCAACCATATCACCGCGGGCGGTGATGCCGATGGTGTGCTGATCGACAGCACTGGCGCATCTTCGTTTACCGCCAGCAACACTCAAATCGATTTAACCGGCACGGGAGCGGGCATTAATAACAATGCCAGTTCCAGTAATGTAAACCTGAACAATGTCACGATTAATGCTGCCAATGGCCCGGCTATCCGCACGGCGGTGACTTTTGATGCAGAAGGCACCGGCAATATCCTGAATGTCAGCGGCAGCGGGAGCGGGTTTGCGTTTATGAAGGCCGATGGCTCTGCCACCACCGGGAACCTGACCATTGGTAACGGCTACACCATCAATGGTAATGGGGCGAACAGCGTTGGCGTGCTGGCGAAAACCAACGGGACCGTCAGCAGCGGAACCAATATCACCATGGGTTCTTCGGCGGGGGCGGCGATTGACGCGACGAATGCCAGCAGCCTGACCAACAGCGGTAACATTCAGACGTCAAGCAATACCGGTAGCACTATTCTGGCGGCCAATACCGGCGCATTCACCAACAGCGGCACCATCAATTCCAGCAGTACCAGTAACAGCAGTTCGCTGATTGTGCTTAACGGCACGGCGGCAAATCGCACCATTAACAACACCGGCACCATCACCAGCCAGAGCCAGAACGCGAAAGTGATTGATGCTTCAGGCACGGCGAATAATACCGTCACCAACAGCGGCACATTGCAGGCGGCGAGTTCTACGGCGCAGGCCATTCTGACG
The DNA here is from genome assembly GCF_044900545.1 of Scandinavium sp. NPDC088450. Classification (NCBI taxonomy): domain Bacteria; kingdom Pseudomonadati; phylum Pseudomonadota; class Gammaproteobacteria; order Enterobacterales; family Enterobacteriaceae; genus Scandinavium; species Scandinavium sp. NPDC088450. The sequence goes on from NZ_JBJDNI010000005.1 coordinate 153,907, forward strand.
GGCAGCGGCAATGACAGCGTGACGCTGAACGGCGGCAATACTCGCGGGGAAATTACCCTGGGAAGCGGCAGCGACCAGTTCACCTGGAACAGTGGGGTGTTCGCGGGCGGCGTCACCTTCAGTGGCAATGACGGTCAGGACCGGGCGACGGTCGGGAACGTCGATTTGAGTCAGACAACCCATATTTTGAGTCAGGGCGGAACGGGCAGTACGCTCACTCTGAATGGCACCAATGCAGGGGCTAATCCGGCGAAAATTGGCACGCTTGCGGCAGATAACACCGGCGTGGCAACCAACATCGGTACCGGCTGGAGCACGCTGACGCTGGATGGCGCAACGACCGATGTGCGGGTGGTGAACGATCTGACCCTTTCCGGCACGCCGCTGATTAACGTCAATAACGGCGCGACGTTAAGAACGGGCGACAGCGTGACGCAAAGCGGGCAGGCCACCATTCATAATTACAATATCAGCACGCTCGGCGCGGACAGCCTGGTGTCCTTTGATGGCGCACTCGATCAAACCTATAGCGGCGTGATTTCCGGCAGCGGTGGGATGGAGCGCATTAACAACGGCGACACGATCCTGCTTGGCAATAACACCTACACGGGCAATACGTTTATCGGCAGTGGATCAGAACTGTCATTAGGTAATGGCGGCACCACGGGCAGCCTGTCGACGGCCACCAACATTACCGACGACGGCACGCTGACGGTGAACCGTTCTGATGCGGTTGCGCTCAACGGCGTGATTTCCGGCAGCGGGAATTTCCGCCAGATTGGGGCAGGTGTGACTCGTCTTGGCGGCAATAACACTTACGCAGGCACCACGAATGTTGAGAAAGGCACCTTGCTCATCAACGGCGTGCAGACGGGCACCGGGCTGACAACCGTCTACAGCGGTAGCACGCTGGGCGGTAACGGTACGATTGGTGGCGATGTGGTGTTCCAGACTGGCACGACAATCAAACCGGGCGATGACAATCAGGGCAACGGCACGGGCACGCTCACGGTTAACGGCAACCTGACGCTGGCGAGCGACACCAACAGCCAGTTCCAGCTGGGGCAGGCCTACCAGCCAGGCGGAGCGCTCAACGATTTGGTGCAGGTTAACGGTAATCTGACGCTGGACGGCACCATCAACGCGACAGTACCTGATGGCGGCAGTTTCCTGCCGGGTGTTTATCGCGTTTACAACTACACCGGCACATTAACCAACAACACTCTGGAGATCGGATCGTTGCCGACGGCCTTCCCCGGTCGCTATACGGTTCAGACCAATATCGATAAAGAAGTTAACCTGGTACTGAATTTCACCCTGCCGTCAGGTCAGTTGCAGTTCTGGGATGGTGAAATCTCCGGTACTAACCACGGAGCGACCGGCACAGAAGGCAACAATGTGGTCGATGGCGGGGATGGCTACTGGTTCTCCGGCTTGGGGCGTTCCTCCAACAACTGGACGCAATCCGATGGCGACGGGAATGCTCCCTGGTCGGATGGCGCTTTTGCGATTTTCCAGGGGCAGCCAGGTGACGTGCAAGTGACCAACGCCTTTGGTCAGGTGCGTACATCCGGGATGCAGTTCACGACTGACGGCTATGTGCTTAACACCGATCCGTTGAATCCTGACTCTACGCTGGCGATGGTCACCACGCTGATTGGAGGCAATGCTAAGCCAGATAACACCTATGCGGCACAAGGTCAGACTGCGGCGGATCGCTACTTCCTGATTCGTGTGGGGGACGGGGCGGCTGGCGCAGATGTGACGGCGACGATCAATGCCGATCTGGTGAAAAACAGCATCAATCTTGCCAGCCTACGTTTGTTAAAAACCGATCCGGGGCGGCTGATCCTCAACGGGGATAACGCCTATGCCGGCGGCACCGAAATTTGGGGCGGTACGTTGCAGGTCAGCAAGGACAGCAGTCTGGGCGACGCTGGCACATCCATCACCATGAGTAACGGTGCTGCGCTCCAGTCTGGGGCTGATTTCACCACTGACCGTCTTATTTTCCTCAACGTTGACGGTGGCGGTACGCTGGACCCTTACGGCCATACCTTTACGCCTGCAGGTGTGATTGGCGGTGATGGCGACCTGGCGGTGGTCGATACGTCGACCGGCACGGCAGGCGGCGTGCTGGATCTTAATGTGGCGAATACTTATAAAGGCGACACCACGATTACCGGGAAAAACGGCACTGGCACGCTGACGGTTAACGCAAATACCACCGGGGCGCTCGGAGGAACGGCAAACAGTACGGTGACAATGACCGACCAGGCGCGGCTGAACTTTAACAACAGCGCTAACGCCCAGTCTCACGTCTTTGATGTCAATAACTCGACGCTGGCCTTCACCAACAGTGCCAGCGCCGGGCAGAGCAAAATTGGCCTGACGGGCGGCACGGCCAGCTTTGGGAACAGCAGTAATGCCGGAAGTGCGGCAATCACCGTCGATGCCACTTCTCGTGCTCTTTATTCGGGCAGCGCTGACGGCGGCACCAGCACCACCACCAACTCAGGAACTGTCGCGTTTTCCGGCAATGCCCAGGCGGCAAACGCCACCATCAGCAACCAGAGCAGCGGGAACGTCACGCTCGCGGATGCTTCCGGGAAAACGTCCATTGGCTCGCTCTCGGGTGCAGGCACCGTCAATCTTGGCGATAACACGCTCAGCGAAGGCAATCTCAATCGCAATGACACCATCAGCGGCCTGATTTCCGGTATTGGTGGCGGGCTTGAAAAAGTGGGCACCGGTATTCTGACCCTGACCGCAGATAACACCTTCACTGGCGCGGCTTCTGTGCTGAAAGGCGTGTTGTTGATAAACGGTAATCAGAGTGCAGCGACAGGCGCAACCAGCGTGGCAAGCAATGCCACTCTTGGCGGGAACGGCACGCTCGGCGGCAATGTCAGCGTGGCGGATAACGGGCATCTGACGCCGGGTAGCACGCTCGAAAGCGTCGGGGCACTGACCATGCAAAGCCTCAATTTGGCCAGCAACGCGCAGCTTGATTTCCAGTTCGGTAAGTCAGGTACGCCGGGCGGGGCACTGAATGATTTGCTGAACGTGAACGGCGATTTAACCCTCGACGGTAAGCTCAATATCACCCAAACCCCGGGCGGGAATTTTGATGTCGGTGTGTATCGCGTCATCAACTATTCCGGTGCTTTGACCAATAACATTCTGGAGATTGGCACCGCGCCGGAAGCGGCAGACGACCTGTATGTGCAGACCTCGATTGACGGTCAGGTCAACCTGGTTAATCGCACGGGTTACACCATGCGCTTCTGGGATGGCACTGGCGGTACCGGCGGGGCGTTGAAGAATAACGGCAAAATCGACGGCGGCGACGGCGTCTGGCAAAACAGCAACGGCAACGATAACTGGACCACGGATTTGACCGCTCCGGCAGGCAAATTCAATACCCCGTTCAGCGATGGCGCATTTGCTGTCTTCGGCGGGGAAGCAGGTAATGTCACCGTCGATAACAGTCTCGGCGCGGTGACTATCAGCGGGGCGCAGTTCACGACCGATGGTTATGTGATTAACGACGGGGTGATCACCACCAACACCGCGGACACATTGATTCGTGTCGGTGATGGTTCTCTGGCCGGGAAAGGCTATACCGCGACCATTAACTCAGTCATCAACGGCAGCGGCGGGCTGGACAAAGCCGATCTCGGCACGCTGATCCTGACGGCAGATAACCAGTATCAGGGCGGCACCACCGTCAGTGATGGCGTGTTGCAGGTGGCGAAAGACAGCAATCTGGGCGCATCCGGCACCGGCATCACGCTGAATGGCGGGACCTTCCGTTACGCTTCAGCCTTTGATACTTCCCGCGCCTGGACCCTGAGCGGCGACGGCGGCACCATCGATACCAACGGCAATAACGTGACATTACTGGCGGCCGTCGGCGGAAGCGGCGATTTGACCAAAGCAGGCGACGGCACACTCACCCTGACCAAAGACAGCACTTTTGACGGCACCACCACCATTCGCAACGGCACCCTGCAACTGGGAACAGGCGGGGGCAGCGGCAGCGTGACGGGCAATATCGTCAACCTGGGCGACCTGGTGGTGAACCGTAATAACACCCTGGATCTCGACGGCAATATTTCCGGCACCGGTGATTTCATCCAGCGCGGCAGCGGCACCACGGTGCTGAACGGCATCAATACCTGGCGCGGTATGACGCTGGTGGAAAACGGCACATTGCTGGCTGGCGGCATTTCCCGCTTCAGCGCTAACTCGGTGCACATCGTCAGCCAGAACGCGACGCTCGATACCGGCGGGCGTAATCAAACCGTGGCAGGCCTGGTGAACCAGGGCACGGTGAATCTGCGCGGCGGAAACGTGGGTTCAACGCTGACGGTGAACGGGGACTACGTCGGGATGGACGGCACGCTGAAAATTGCCGCTCAGCAACACAGTCCTGGTGTAGCCGACAAGCTGGTGATCAACGGCGGAACGGCGACCGGACGCACGCTGCTGGATATCGACGTGAGCCAGTTGGGGGAACCGACAACCGGCGATGGCATCATGGTCGTCGAAGCCCTTAATGGTGCGACCACGACCGCGCAAACCACCAAAGATGCCTTTACTATCGGTGGGCAAAAGCTGATTGCCGGAGCCTGGCAGTATCAGCTCTACGCCGGGAATGCGAGCGGAGCAGGCGAAGACTGGTTCCTGCGTGCGGGCTACAGCCCAGTGGTTCCGGGCTTTGATACGCTGCCGTCGATCGTGCGCCAGGCCGATTTGTTTGTACTCGGCACGTTGCACCAGCGCGTGGGGGATGAACAGCCGTGGCGCGCCGATGTGCCGGAAGATCAGGAAGGGCGCTTCTGGGCGCGCTATCTGACCAAAACAGTGGATCAGCATCTGAATGACGCGACCAGCAGCAAAAGCCATTCGCAGTACGACGGCATGCAAATGGGGCTGGATCTGTGGCAGAACGACAAATGGCGTTCAGGTGTTTACACCACCTTTATGGATCTCGATAGCTCAGTCAGCGGCAACACCGGGATGGGCGGCGGTTCCGCTTATAACTCCACCTTCTCATCCTACATTGGTGGGTATGCGACCTGGACGGACACCGACGGCCTGTATGTCGATAACGTCCTGCAATACGGCTATCACTCGGTCGATTTGAAAAGTGAAGGCAGCAACGACACCTATCACCCGGATGGCAACACTATTACCGCGTCGGTTGAAGTGGGCAAACCGTGGCAGATTGGCGACAGCAACTGGGCCTTTGAGCCACAGGCGCAGCTGGTCTGGCAGTGGAGCAACTTCGATGACACCACGCTCAATGACGGTGTGAATACCAAAGTAACGGTCGATGCCGACAGCGCCGTGATTGGGCGTCTGGGCGCACGCCTGACGGCCGATTACGACACTAACATGGGCAAGGTCAAACCGTATGTTCGGGTGAACTACTGGCAGGAACTGAGCGACGGTGAAGACGCGGTGACCTACCGCAGCGGCGACAACAGCAACGGGAAAACCACGCTGAAATCCAGCCAGAAGTTTTCTGCGACGGAAGCCGCGATTGGTGCCACCTGGACCGTCACCCATGACGTTCAGGCCTATACGGAAGTGGGCAAAACCTGGGATAACGGGGGCGACTCCAGCCTCGATGCTGACCTCTCTGCCTCAGTGGGGATGAAAATCCGTTTCTAAGGCGTCTTGAAATAGCCTAAGGCTGGTCTATGCTCAACAAAGAGTAAGCCAGCCTTTTGCTTTTGAGCTTATGAATAATAACGAGAATATTCACTTCTGCGGGTGTTGATTATGAACAGGATGCGGCATGTTTTGGTGGCGTGGATCTCATTGTTGCTCGCGTTTCCGCTGTTTGCCGCCGAGCCCCGGCAGCAGCCGACCGATCAGGAACGGGCGCGAACGGTCTACATTTTCCATCAACCCATCGTCATGCTTCAGGCCACTTTTGGCCTCAGTACGCCGGAAGAACGCGTGCTGCGCATTCGTAACACGCTGCGAGCCTTCACCCGTGAAGATGTCAGTAAACCACTGACCATCGAACCTCTCACCCGTTACAACCAACCCGCGCGGCTGTTCCTGATGAACGGCAAACCTATCATGCTGCTCAGCCAGGCTGACCTGGATGAAGGCGACGATTTAACGCTCGATCAGGCCGCACAGCGAGTGCTGGCGCGAATGGAGCTGCAACGTACCGCGCTGCGTGACCAGTACAACTCCGGCTATCTGGCGCTGGCAGTGGTTAAATCATTGCTGGGCGCAGGCGTTCTGGCGCTGTTTTGTTACGGCGCTTACCGTGCCTGGCGCTGGGTGCGGCGCTATAACCGCCGAATGTTGCTGGAAAAACGCGGCATCATCCCGCACAGCTGGCGGCGATTCCTTGGCGCGATTGAGTCAAAGCTGTTTGGCCTGTTGATGATCCTGTTGAGCCTGGTGGCGGCTTACCTGTGGCTCGGCTGGATGTTCAGCCTTTTCCCGTGGACCCGAGTGTGGGGCGAATCGCTGGGCGACTGGACCGTGCTGGTGCTGCAAAAGATTGCGCTGTCGATAGTCTCGGCGTTGCCTGGTTTAGTTATCGTCTTGATAATCTTCCTGATTACTTCGTTTATAATTAAATTACTCAAGGTTTTACTTAACCAGGTTGAGGCGGGTAAAGTTCAGGTCCCTGGTCTTCATCCCGAAACGGTCGGCGCCACGCGCAGGCTGATTTCCGTCATGGTCTGGTTATTCGCTTTGTCTGCCGCTTACCCCTTTTTACCCGGAGCCAACTCGCTGGCCTTCAAAGGCATCAGTGTCTTTTTCGGTTTGATGCTAACGCTGGGCTCGGCCGGATTGATGAACCATGCCATGAGCGGCCTGGTGCTGATTTACTCCCGCGCGTTGCGTAAAGGCGATGTCATTCGCATTGCGGATAACGAAGGGCAGGTGAGTGAAATCGGCATGCTGGCCACCAAAATCATCACCCGTGAAAATTATGTCGTGACCGTGCCGAATGCGGTGGTGGTCAGCGGCAAAATCACCAACCTCAGTGCACAGAATCCTGGCGGCGGCGTCAATCTCACCACCGGCGTCACTATCGGCTATGACACGCCCTGGCGGCAGGTTCACGCCATGCTGGAACTGGCGGCTCGTCGGGCTGACGGCATTGACCACAGCCAGCCTCCGATTGTGCGGCAACTGAGCCTGATGGACTGGTATATCTCCTATGAACTGCAGGTGAAGTTGCTGCCCGGCACCTCATTGGCGGTGGCTCGTAATTCGCTGCACAGCAACATTCAGGATGTGTTCAACGAATTCAACGTCCAGATAATGTCGCCAAACTTTGTGCTGCAACCGGAAGGCGCCGTGATGGTCGCCAAAGAGAACTGGTATGCGGCTCCGGCTACACCGCCTCAAAGGACCGATGTATGAGACGACCCCGACTGGGATGGCTGCTGATGCTGCTGTTGTATGCCAGCACCAGCCCGGCGGCGAGCCTGTTCGATCCGGAAGACGGGATGCTCGATATGAGCGCGTATCTGCGGGATAACCCGTACGGTTTCCTGCCCGTACCGATGATTATCACCGAACCGGCGGTCGGTTATGGGGGCGGCTTGTTTGGGTTGTTTTTGCATGGCAAAGGGACCCAGCAAGGCGGGCGGTACATTCCGCCTGCCTTCAGCGCCTTTGGCGGCGGTGGCACGCAAAATGGCACCTGGTTTGTCGGCGGCGGGCATCGCCACACCTGGAATAACGATCACATTCGCTGGCTGGGCGGCGCAGGCTACGCCAACGTCAACATCGATATTTATTCGGGTGATGTCGCCGGATTTGGCCACGATAAGGCGATCAACACCACCTCCAAAGGCTACGGCGGAATGCAGAAGTTGCAGTTTCGCGTGGGGGATTCCCCGGTGTTTGTTGGCGTGAGCCAGGTTTGGGTCAACCTGGACGTGTCGGCAGACAACAACCCCGTTATCAATAAAGTCTGGAAACGCGTGTTGGGCGACAACAGCACCTCGTCGGCGGTAGGGCTGGTGGCGGAGTATGACACCACCAACAATCTGTTTTGGCCGAGCGACGGGCTTTCCCTGAGCGGAGAGTACCGTTTTTACAGCAGTTTTTTGGGCGGCGACTATCGTTATAACCAGCTTGAGCTCGACGGGAAGTACTTTGTGCCGCTCAGTTCAACCGTAACGCTGTCGCTTGCTGGCAACTATCAGTCACTCACGCACAGCGATGCGCATCTCCCGCCGATGGCGCGGCCGTTTATCGATTTACGCGGCATCTCGCGTTATCGCTATCAGGGTGATTATGTCGGCACGGTCCAAACCCAGCTGGCGTGGAATGTGACGCCGCGCTGGGTGCTGCTTGGCTTTGTCGGCGCAGGCAGTGCCAGCGACGAGGCCAGCCATTTGTTTGATGAAACCCAGGTTGCCTGGGGCACAGGGTTTCGCTATTTGATTGCCCGGGAGTACGGGCTGCATACGGGAGTAGACGTCGCTTTTAGTGACCATGAGCAGGCGGTCTATTTTAATGTCGGTTCCGGGCTGTAACCGGGGCGACGACCTGACGAGAAACGATGATGAAATGGAACCGAATTCTGGTCTCGCTGGTGCTGCTCTCCGGAGCAGCCTGCGGTGCGACGACCACGAGCAGTGCGGCAGACGACGCAACCTCAAGCGACAGTATGTTCCCCATTTGGGGTGATGAGGCGCGTGCGCGTGGGTATTCCATCCCGCTGCCTTTTGGCGTCAATTTGAGCTACATGAATATGCGCCAGGACGTGAGCGTCGAGAGCATCGCGCTGAGCGGACTGCAAATTGGCGGCAGGCCAATTCCGGATGACATGTTCATGATTGGCGTGGGCGATACCCGCGAAAAAAGCAAAACCGAAAACCTGCGTCTCGACATGTGGGTGTTCCCGTTCCTGAACGTCTATGGGATCGTCGGGCATACCAAGGGATCGTCGGTGTCGCAGATCTCGGTCAATGCCGATCCGTCGCAGTACGGTCGCCTTGATCCCAATCGCCTGATTGCTCAGGCGGTTCACGCCGGATATGAAAGCGGCGCATTGCAGGATTTAAATTTCACCCTCAACTTTGAAGGCACAACTTACGGTACGGGTGTGACGCTGGCGGGCGGCTATCAGAACTGGTTTGGGCTGGTGGATACCAACTACACGCAGACCAGTTTTGACATCCTTGACGGGAAAATATCAGCGCTCACAGTGTCGCCGCGCGTGGGGTATCGCTTTGAGTTTCAGGGTATTTCCGGGCCTTCGCATCTGGGCATCTGGATTGGCGCGATGTACCAGGACGTTGAGCAGGAATTTAAAGGCAACCTGTCGGACCTCAACCTGCCTTCCGCACTGGATGGGGTGGTGGAGAACGGGCGCTTTGACGTCAAACAGCACCTCACTTCGCCGTGGAATATGCTGGTGGGCGCGCAGTATGAAATTACCCAAAACTTTAACGTGTTGACCGAATTTGGCTTTAACGACCGCAACAGCTTCTTTATCGCGGGTGAATACCGATTCTGATGAAAAAATGGATGATGGCGGCGTTGGGCATCATCAGCGTGAGCTGGACGCCCGCAACGCTCGCGGCGCTGGATGAAAAAACCATTGATGACTTTCTGGGAAAACTGGGCGCGGATAATCAGTACGATCCCAGTAAAGGCATTGACTGGAGTGTGTTGCCGGGGCCGTTTTACACTCCGGAGCTTCGCCTTGGGTTAGGCACGGCGGTGGCCGGGATTTACCGTGTTGACCCGAAAGATAAAGTGACCCAAAACTCTTCTCTCTCTTTTACCGGCTTTGTCAGTACCAGTGGTGCGTTAGGATTAGGGCTGCACAACTATACGTTTTTCACCGATGACCGCTGGCGACTGTTTGTCGATGGGGCGATAGCGAAAGTGCCAACCAAATTCTGGGGCGCGGGCTACGACGCGGCACAGGGCAGCTCGCAAAAATACGACAACAATTCGATTCAGGTGCATCCGCAGTTGATGCGGCAACTGGCTCCGAATTTATATCTCGGCGCGGGCTGGGATTTCTCAGCCATGGATGCCCGTGTGGATAATCCTCAACCGGGTGATAAATTTTCGCAGTATGCTGACTCGACTACGCCTATTAGTTCCGGCGCGACCATCAGCCTGAATTACGATTCCCGGGATGTGATTACCCGGCCACAGCACGGGCAATTTATCAGCATTGAATACAGCTATTTTGACCCAACGCTTGGCTCGGATACCCATTTCACCGCCACTCAACTGCAATACAATTATTATCATCCGATAGATGATAAACGGGTGCTGGCGTTCGATTTATGGGGGCGCTTTACTCATGGTGATGTGCCGTGGGACAGGCTCTCTCAGGCAGGCGATGACAGCCGTCTTCGGGGTTATTACCAGGGGCGTTACCGCGATAACGACGTGGTCAGCGGCCAGGTGGAGTACCGTCAAAAACTAAACTGGCGGCACGGTTATGTGTTGTGGGCAGGAGTAGGGGCGCTGGGCAGTTCACCCGCAGATTTAGGTGATCACCCGCTGTTGCCAACGGTCGGTGTCGGGTATCGTTTCGAAGTGAAGCCGTCGATGAATATCCGGCTCGATTTAGGCTTTGGTCGCGAGAGCGCCGGTTTTTATTTTCAGGTTGCGGAGGCGTTTTGATGCGAGGGTGGTGGCTGGGTCTGATGATATTGAGCAGTACAGCGATGGCGGCAGAAACCTTGCTGCCGATAGAACACGCTCATCGCGTTTCGCCGGTGGTGCAAAAGCTTTCTGCGCCTGAATCGCTGCGCCCTTGCTGTGCCTTCGGTTACGATCTCAATGTTCGTGCGGTGGGGGTGCCAATTCCGGTGTATCAGATTGGCAACGTGCTGACGCTGGATGGCTTAGGGCATCATCATTACAACGACAGTGCGCTGGGGGCAGTGAAAAATCTGGTCGGGCTCAGCGATGAAAAAAGCGGTCTGATTTACACCCATCGCGGTGGTTTTATTGATATCGCCCACGTGCGAGACACCGCCGACAATACCTTCTATTTATTCTCTGAAATCTACCCCAAACTGGGGCAGCAATGGCGACTGTTCTACAGCGAAGAATTAGGGCTACGCCGCATTCAACTGAATGCCTTCACGCCGCCAGCGGGTATGACGCAGCGCTATACGCTTGCCGCCTGGCTTGCCGGAAAGCTGGGGTTTGAACTGGCGCAATGGCATGAAATTGCGCAATGGTATGGCTTCCAGTCGGTGCCAGGCTTCTCAGAGGAAATATCGGCGTTTTCACCCGAAGATCTCTATTCGAATTTGCTCGGGGCCAGGCTTGCGATTAACGTCATTCTGCAAGGCCATGCAGGCTCGGTTGAGGATTACAACAAAGCCATGGATGCCGAATTACACAAAGCATTGGTCGGACTGGATGTTGCCACGCGAGAAGAGACTGAAAAGAAATTCCGCGAAATTGACGGTGACTGGTGGAACAGTAAACGCAGAGTGCCGGATAAATTCCTCGTGCTGAAGCGCAATTATTCGCTGAGCGAGAGCCGTGTCCCCACTCCGGTGCCGTTTGAAAAAGCCGAACCGTTCCATTTAATGATGCCGGAAACGGTTGTACGGTATCGACTTTCTACGCTGGGTGAACTGCAAATTCACAAAGGGCGCGACATGGAACGCTTGCCAGCACCCGCTGATTATTATTCGCCAGAGGAGTTTCAGGGGCTGGCAAATAAAGCAGAAGCAGCCGACCAGACACAGCTCAATCGTCTGCAAAAATAAGCGGGCAGGTTTAATAATAAACAACACGGAAGCTGAATAAATAAGCGCCTCTTTGTTATTCTTTCGCCCCCTTAAAATAAAGGGGTATTCGCGCCCGGCCACATGGCAAATTTGGCGCATGTAACTATGCTTCATTTACACATAACAATGATGAATTCGCTCAATTTCGGCAGGTAGCAAATGAAAAAAATCGCCCTCGTGTGTTCTGGTCTTATTTTCTCCTCTGTGGCGAATGCCAGTGCGCTCTATTTCTATGAAGTCGGTACCGAATCAGCCGGTCTGGCCAATGCCGGACAGGCTGCGCTCGCGCAAGATGCGTCAACGATTGCCAGCAACCCGGCAGGGATGACCCGTTTACCGGATCACATGTTCACCGGTGGTCTGCAGACCATTGGCGGCAACATCGATTACCAGCTCGACAACAGTAACCTCAAAAGCCCGGGTAATGTCATGGACCTGACGCCGAGTGCCAGCGGTTTTTACAGCCAAAAGATAACCGATGACCTGTATGCGGGAATTGGCTTATACGGTAACTTTGGCCTGGGTATTGATTATGGCAATTGGGCTGGGTCAAACGTGATTAAGAAGAGTAATCTTCTGGCGATGACCCTGAGTCCTTCTCTGGCCTATAAGCTCAACGATCGCCTTTCTCTCGGCGCATCCGTCAACGCCAACTATGGCATCTTCAGCCTGACCCGTGATGTGAACGGCGAAGACGACAAACAGAAAGATCATGACTGGGCGATGAGCTACCGCCTGGGTTTGCTGATGCAGTTAACCGATCAGACGCGTGCGGGTATTACCTGGAACAGCAAAACCGATTATGACTTCGCGATTGATGAAACCGCGCATCTGCCACAGGGTGACTATAACCTCCCGCTGACCGCTTCGATAAAAGCACCACAGCAGTTGATGTTCAGCCTGGTGCATGACATCGACAAGCAGTGGTCGGTGATGGGCGACCTCGGCTGGCAGGACTGGAGCCAGTTTGGTGCACCAAACATCACGGTAAATGGCCAGAAGGTGGACAATGCCAGCCGCATGAAAGATACCTGGCACACCGCACTGGGCGTGCAGTATCGTCCAACCGAGCAGTGGCGTCTTAATGCGGGTGTGGCGTTCGACAGCACGCCTTATCGTAGTCAGAGCGATACCAGCCTGAGCCTGCCGACCGGCGACGAATGGCGCTTCGGGACCGGGGCGAACTACCAGATTACTCCGGCCAGTAACATTGGCTTTGCGGTGGAATACCTGCATATGCAGTCTTCCCGCGTTTCTTCACCTGCCGTGCTTTCCGGTAGCTTCGACCACCCTTATCTGTGGTTTGCTAACGTGAACTACAGCTATCAGTTCTGAGTTCAGGCCAGTCTGAAAAAAGTGGAGAGTGTCGCAAGGCACTCTCCTTTTTTTATCTCTACTTCCCATCCTGCTGCACTCTTGCTGCACTCCCTCTGCGCTTTTCTCTTGAAGAAATAAAGATAATGAGTATAGTTCTCATTCTCTTTTTTATTTGATTTTGGCAGGGAACTTTTGATGAAACGTACACTCACCGCGTTCGCCGTCGCGTTCGCGCTGGTTGGCTGTGCTGCGCAGAGCACGCCGACGGCAAAACAAGCGCCACAACCCGTTGTGCCAGCCGCCACCGATATCGTGACCCGCACTCTGGCCGAGGGCCTGTATGAAATGGCCTTAAGCCCGACGGGCGATGCGCTGTATGTCGCCAGCGCCGAAGGATTTAAAGATGTGCAGGGCGGGGTGGTGTACAAACTCGACCCGGCCACCCTGAAAACCACGGGTGCCAGCCATACCGATCTGAAAAACTTCGCCATGGCGATGTCAGGCGACGGCAAAACGGTGTACGTCACTAATTCTCTCGACGGCGGCATCAGCGCCATCAATACTGCCGATGGCAAAGTGAAAGCTCGGCTGCTGTTCCCGGAGCGTAACGAAAAAGGCCTGCCGTACGGTGCGCGTCAAATCCTGCTGCACAACGACACGTTGTATGTCGGCGCTGTCGCTGACCCTGCGGTGATTTGGGTGGTGGATGCCAAAACGCTGAAACTGAAGACTCGCATCAAAAACACCGGGAAGTGGATGACCGGCCTGCATTACTCCGATAACACCGGGCGTCTGTATGCAGCGAATGGCGGCGGCGAAATTCTGGTGATCAACCCGCGTAATAACCGTATCGAACAGCGCTGGAAACCGCTGGGTGATAAGCCTGCGCTGCTGCTGAACATCGCCGAAGACAGCGAAACGGGGCGTCTGTTTGTGACCGACAATTCGCAGGCCAAAACTACGCTGGTGCTGGATATTCACAGCGGCAAAGTGATGAAAGACTTGCACATTGGTGACTCACTGGGCGTGGTCTTCAACCCGAAACGTCACGAGATTTACGTTTCCCAGCGTGAAACAGGCAAAGTGCTGAGTCTCGATGCCACAAGCTACGCGGTGAAAAAGAGCTGGGACCTGAAGCCAAACCCCAACAGCCTTCTGCTTTCCGCTGACGGACAAACGCTGTACGTCACCGTCAAACAAGCCTTCAACAAAGACCATTCAACCGATGGGCCCGACAGCGTCGTGCGCATTGCGCTGAACCACTAAAAAAAGACCGGCCCGGTGACGGGCCATTTGTTTCACTTAGCCTCGTTAAAAGCAAATTATGCATACTTCCAACACAACTGCGTTTCGTAAAACGCTGCTGGCACTTGCCATCGGTGCGGTTTCTCACTCTGCCCTGGCGGCAGATACTCAGCAAAAAACAGCCAGCGAAGAAACCATGGTGGTTCAGGCGACCGAAGGGACTGATTTCAAACCCGGTGGCAACGATTTGGTGCCGGCGTTTCTCGATGGGCAGGTTGCCCACGGTGGGCGTCTGGGGATGCTCGGCGAACAAAATGCAATGGACGTGCCGTTTAACATCGTCGGCTACACCTCAAAACTGGTAAAGGATCAGCAGGCAAAAACCATCGCCGAGGTGGTCAGTAACGATGCCAGCGTGCAGCCGGTGCAGGGTTACGGCAACTTCGCGGAAACCTATAAAATCCGTGGCTTTGAACTCGATGGCGACGACATGACGATGGGCGGTCTGGCGGGCGTGGTGCCACGCCAGGTGATGGACACCCAAATGCTTGAGCGCGTCGAAATTTTCAAAGGCGCAAACGGCCTGCTAAACGGCGCGGCGAGCACCGGTGTCGGCGGGATGATCAACCTCGAACCTAAGCGTGCGGAAGACACGCCGACGGCGAGCGTAGGCGTGGACTACACTTCGGATTCACAGGTTGGCGGCACGCTGGATTTGGGCCGTCGCTTTGGTGACAACAACCAGTTTGGCGCACGCTTCAACTTTGTTGATCGCGAAGGGGAAACGGCTGTCGATTCTGACAAACGTCGCACCACGCTGGCCTCGCTCGGCCTGGATTATCGTGGCGATCGCCTGCGCACTTCACTGGATTTGGGCTATCAGAAGAAAACGTTCCACGGCGGGGAAATGGGCGTCAACATCAGCGGCGTGAATTTCATTCCTGCTGTGCCGGACAGCAGCAAAAACTACAGCCAGACCTGGGGCTACAGCGATATCGAAAGTGAGTTCGGGATGGCGAAAGCCGAATACGATCTGACCGATAACTGGACGACCTATGCGGCGTTTGGCGGGCAGCATTCCCACGAAATCGGCACGTACTCTGCGCCTAAGTTGATCAATGAAAACGGCGATGCCACCGTCGGCCGTCTGGATACCAACCGTATCATTGACGCCTGGAGCGGAATGGGCGGCCTGCGCGGTAATTTCGATACCGGCCCCATCAGCCATAAAGTAAACGTGGGGTACGCGGCGCAAATTAAGGAAGACAAAACGGCCTGGCGCATGTCTTCCAACAACCCGACCACCAATATCTATGACAATCAGGGCGTGGCGAAACCGGACAACGCCTGGTTTGGCGGCAACTATTTCGACCCGCTGACCACTGCGCGTAGCCGGACTCAGGGCTGGTTGTTGAGCGACACGCTTGGCTTCTTCGACGATCAGGTGCTGTTCACGGCGGCGGCTCGCCACCAGAAAGTGGTGGTGCGCAACTACAGCAACGCGACGGGGCTGGAAGATACGTCTGCACGCTATACCGAAAGCCGCTGGACGCCGACTTACGGCATTGTTTACAAGCCGTGGAAAGAGCTTTCGCTGTACGCGAACCACACCGAAGCACTGCAACCTGGCGACAACGCGCCAACCGGCGCAGCAAACTACGGCCAGAGCATGGGCATTCTGCATTCCAAACAGAATGAAGTGGGGGTGAAGATTGATTACCAACGCGTGGGTGGCTCACTGGCGCTGTTCGAAATTAAGAAACCTTCCGCGCTGCTGAACAGCGATAACTATTATGTGCTGGATGGCGAGCAGCGTAACCGCGGAATCGAACTGAATGTGTTTGGTGAACCGGTGCTCGGCTTGCGTCTGAACGGCAGCACCACCTGGCTTGATCCGGAACTGACCAAAACGGCGGGCGGCACCAATGATGGCAACGATGCGATCGGCGTGTCTCGTTTCTATGCGGTGTTAGGCGCGGAATACGATATCAAGCCCGTGGATGGCCTGACTGCGACGGTAAAAGTGAGCCACACCGGTTCGCAGTACGCCGATGCGGCGAACACCAAAAAGCTGGACAGTTACACCACGCTTGATCTCGGCGTGCGCTATCGTACTCGTGTCAATGCCAACCAGAACGAAATGGTCTGGCGTGTGGGCGTGGATAACGTCACCAACGAGAAATACTGGTCTGGGGTAGAAAGCTACGGCACCTACATTTTCCAGGGCGAACCTCGCACCGTGAAGGTCTCGATGAGCTACGACTTCTGATGACGCAACAGCCCGGCGCTCGTCGGGCTGCTATCACTTCTTCAGGTTTGCCAGAGCGGATTCAATCAACGCTTTCGCCTGGGCCTGAATCTGCTCAATGACACACTCTTTTGACAACCCTTTTTGGCATCCTGTGCACACCACAGGCGCGGGAACCGTTGAATTTTTGATGGCGGGAATATCGCTGACTGTCTGAACCTGCCCACACCACGGGCAGGTGATCGTACTTTGACTCATCACTCAATCCTTGTATTGATGTGATGAATAAATTAACCCGAATTGTCCAGACATGCAGCGAATGTGTGAGTCTCATTGAGGAACCATTGATGAAAATCAGCAACGCGCTAATCAACATCGGAGCTTGATCACAAACACGTGTTTTTGTTCCATGGCACCCCCTGCCACCCGAGCCAGATCAGGAAACCCGGGAGTTTTGTTGCGACACCCCCGATGAAGTGTTAAAAGGTGCCCCTTCGAAAAAACGCTACAGGGGAACGACGTGAGAAACGCGTCATCTGCATCCGAAAACTTGCCAACGGATGCTGAGTCGGACAGTCAGCCGACGCTACACCGCGGTTTGCAAAATCGCCATATCCAGTTAATCGCTCTCGGCGGGGCCATCGGTACCGGGCTGTTTCTTGGGATAGGCCCTGCCATTCAGATGGCCGGACCTGCCGTGGTGCTGGGCTACGCCCTCGCCGGAATCATCGCTTTTCTTATCATGCGTCAGCTTGGTGAAATGGTGGTTGAAGAGCCTGTCTCCGGCTCTTTCGCCCACTTCGCTTATAAATACTGGGGGCCGTTCGCCGGGTTCCTGTCTGGCTGGAACTACTGGGTGATGTTTGTGCTGGTCGGCATGGCTGAGCTGACCGCCGCAGGGATTTATATGCAGTACTGGCTGCCCGACGTACCGACCTGGGTCTGGGCGGCAGGCTTCTTTATCATTATTAATGCCGTGAACCTGGTGAACGTGCGCCTGTATGGCGAAACGGAATTCTGGTTTGCGCTGATCAAAGTGCTGGCGATTGTCGGGATGATTGGCTTCGGGCTGTGGATGTTGTTTACCGGTCACGGCGGTGAGCGCGCCAGCTTCGATAACCTTTGGCAGCACGGAGGATTCCTCGCCACAGGCTGGCATGGGCTGGTGCTGTCGCTGGCCGTTATCATGTTCTCATTCGGCGGGCTGGAGCTGATTGGCATTACCGCAGCGGAAGCGCGTGACCCGGAGACGACCATTCCCAAAGCCGTGAATCAGGTGGTGTACCGCATTTTGCTGTTCTATATCGGTTCGCTGGTGGTGCTGTTGGCGCTCTATCCGTGGCTGGACATTAAATCGGACAGCAGTCCCTTTGTGATGATTTTCCACAATCTCGACAGCAACCTGGTTGCCTCTGCGCTTAATTTCGTGATTCTTGTGGCGTCCTTGTCGGTCTACAACAGCGGGGTTTATTCTAACAGCCGCATGCTGTTTGGCCTGTCTGTGCAGGGGAATGCGCCGAAATTCCTGACGCGCGTCAATCGTCGCGGCGTGCCAGTCAATTCCCTGATGCTCTCCGCTGTGATCACTTCGCTGGTGGTGCTGGTGAACTACCTGCTGCCACACGAAGCGTTTACCCTGCTGATGGCGCTGGTTGTGGCCACGTTACTGCTGAACTGGGTGATGATTTGCCTGGCGCATTTGAAATTCCGTGCCGCGCAGCGTCGCAAGGGGCGTGAGCCGAAATTCCGTGCTCTTTGGGCACCTGCCAGCAACTATCTGTGCATCGCCTTTCTGCTGATGATTTTTGTGCTGATGCTGACGATGGACGGGATGCGCCTGTCGGCCATCCTTCTGCCAGTGTGGGTGATTTTCTTGTTCGTTGCTTTTAAGGCGCTGAGAAAACGCGCCTGATAAATGAATCCCGCCAGATGGCGTAACACCGTTAGTTTAAGACCGAGATACCCGGGGCGACCACCGGGTTTGGCGTCCCTCCGGGAACCAAATCCCGGTGTTTCCCCTAATTCATTGGCTTAAGTGAACGGCGTTAGCCAGCTGGCGGGATTTTTTTGCTATGCGCGGGCTCCCGAAAGAGCGCGAATATCATTTCCGGTCGGGCTCTGGTGAATGCGTAATCCGAACTCGTCGACGACCGCAAAAATGTGGTCAAAAATATCCGCCTGAATCCCTTCATATTCCGCCCAAACCACGGTGTTGGTGAAGGCGTAGATTTCCAGCGGCAGTCCGTTCGCATCCGGCGCTAGCTGGCGAACCATCAAGGTCATGTCTTTACGAATGCGCGGGTGATTGCGCAGGTACTCATTCAGGTACACGCGGAACGTGCCGACGTTGGTCATTTTGCGGCGGTTCAGAATGGACTCATCGCCACCCTGTTGCTGGTTCCACTGACTGATTTCCTGATGGCGGCTGTCCATGTACGGCTTCAGGAGTTTGGCCTGAATCAGACGTTCTTGTTCCTGCTCATCAAGAAAATGGATGCTGGTGGTGTCGAGGCTTAGGCTGCGCTTGATGCGACGGCCGCCGGAAGCCGACATGCCGCTCCAGTTTTTGAAGGAATCCGACACCAGTGCCCAGGTGGGAATGGTGGTGATGGTGTTATCCCAGTTGCGCACTTTGACGGTGGTCAGGCCGATATCGGTGACGGCGCCATCTGCGCCGTATTTCGGCATTTCCAGCCAATCGCCCAGACGCAGCATGTCGTTCGCCGACAGCTGTATTCCCGCAACCAGCCCAAGAATCGGATCTTTAAACACCAGCATTAATACCGCAGCCATCGCGCCAAGGCCGCTGATTAATATGGCGGGCGACTGACCCAGTAGCAGCGAGATAATCAGTATCCCGACCAGGATAGCGCTGACCAGTTTAATCCCCTGGAAAATGCCTTTCAGCGGAAGCTGGGAAGAAAAGGTGTATTTGCGCGACAGATTAAGTACGACATCCAGCAGCGAGAAAAAGGTCAGCAGCGAATACAACATCACCCAAAGCTGAGCACAGTTGATAAGAATGGTGGACGCGTCGCTGCCTTTTTGCAGCCAAAGCACCGCTTGTACGTGAACCACAATCCCTTGAACCGTCAGGGCGACACGGTGAAAGAGCTTGTTTTGGGTGATGATTTGCAACCATAAATGTTGGCTGGCCTGCGCCCGTTTTTCAAAGGCGCGCAGCACCACCCGGTGCAAGATCACGTGCAGAATAAGCGCGGTGAGAAAAATAATTCCGAAGATGATAATTAGCGATGTGGTGTGATTAACGTCGATGCCCCATTTCTCGAAGGCTTTTATTATTTCCTGCATAACTTCTCCTCTATTTCAGCGGCCATGATGACCGCTGAGAGAATAAGATGCAAACCGCGTGGTCTCAGAGTGACGGCACAGGGCACCGTGATAAGTGCTGACGGAAGCTCAGGGCGATGGCGGCAAGCAACAGCATCAGCAGCACTTCCAGCCCGAGAAAGCCGACGATAGCCGTGATGTAACCGCCGCCTGAGGCCAGCGCCAGAAACACGCTGCCGAGTACCGCAGGGCCAAGCCCCAGCGTGGATTGCTGAAGCGTACTCAAAATGGCGCTGCCTGCTCCCGCATCCCGTGATTCGATGTCACGCATGCCAATTCGGTAAAAGCTATTGACGATAAGCGCCTGCCCGTAGCCCACAAGCGCCGTGGCCGGAGCCAGCGTTATCGCACTGGTGTGCAGCCTAAAATGCCAGAAGGTCAGCATCAACAGCAGCAAGCCCGCGATTTGCACCGACAGGCCAATCAGCAGGATTTTGCCCATGCTGTAACGCGCAATCAGCTTTGGCGCGAAGAGGGCTGAAACAAAATAGGCGATGCCCAGCGCGATAAAACTGTTGCCCGACTGCCAGGGCGCCATACCCAGCCCGCTCTGCATGGTCAGCGCCATGCAAAACATAAAGCTGGACCAGGCGCTGAAGAACAGCAGCGCGATCACCAGCCCAAAACGGATACTCGGGAGCTTCAGCAGACGCGGTGGCAAAAGCGGCATTTGTCCTCGCAGCTGCTTTGCCACCGCGTTTTGACGCATTAGCCAGATGAGTGGGATCAGCGCCACTAACATCAGTTGCAGGAGCAGCGGCCAGTGGAGTTCTCTGCCGAGTGCCATCGGAAACAGCAGGCAGCAAAGGATCAAGGCCAGATAAACGGTGCCCGGCCAGTCGATGCCAGAAGGGCTTTCACTGCGGGTTTCCGGGACATAGCGACGACTCAGTGCCAGTACCAAAAGACAAATGGGTACGTTGATGAAAAAGGCATTTCGCCAGCCTAATCCGGCAAAATCGGCGGAAACCAGCCAGCCGCCGCCCATTTGCCCGACAATAAACGCGATGCCGCCAATGCCGCCGTAAAGACTGATCGCCCGGGCATGTTCGCGCCCTTTAAGCGTCACGTGCAGCGTCGCCAGAATTTGCGGCACGATGAGAGCGGCCCCCGCACCTTGTAAGGTTCGCGCGGCAAGCAGGGCGTGAACCGAGCCCGCCATCCCGCACAGCAATGAGGCTAAGCCAAACAGGGCGACACCCCACATAAACACCCGGCGGCGACCATGGTTATCGCCGAGTTTACTGCCCATCGCCAGACACACAGCGAAGGCTACGCCGTACAAGGCGACAATCAACTCCAGTTGCGTGGGTGTGGTGTGCAGCGACTGGGTGATGGAATCCAGCGCCACGTTGGTAATGGATGTGTCTATCAATGGCAGCATTTGTCCGGTCAGAAGCAACAGCAAACCGGCACGGCCAGGTGAAACAGCAGACGAATTCATGGGAGACTCCATTGCGTCATTCAGGGATCGGACGTAGCATCGCTGAATGAATAAACGGGTACCAGTTCCTGGTTATACTGGTACTGGCACTACTATGCTGGAGGACCGATGTCACTGATCGCGCCTGTTGAATTGACCCCATCACTGCATGACGATAGCCGCAAACAGTTGGGCGCGTTTCTGCGCTCGCGGCGTGAAAGCCTTGACCCACAGCGGCTAGGAATGCCACGCAGTGGACGGCGGCGAACGCCTGGATTGCGTCGGGAAGAAGTCGCGATGCTGGCCGATGTGGGCGTCACCTGGTACACGTGGCTGGAACAGGGCAGGGAAGTGAACCCGTCTGCGGCGGTGATGCAGGCGGTGGCCAATGCGCTTCAGTGCTCGCCGTTAGAAACCCGCCATCTTTTTGTATTGGCAGGATTACCACCGCAGGAATCCTTGCAAATTCCCCAATGCGAAGGGATCAGCGCTGGAACGCGGCGGATGCTGGACACGCTCATGCCTCAGCCCGCCAGCATTCAGAAGCCCAATTTCGATATCGTGGCCTGGAACGACAGTTTTTGCCGCTTAATGGGCGTGGATTTTGCCACCTTGCCGGAGGAAGACCGGAACTGCATTTATCTCTATCTGACGCATGAAGCCTGGCAAAGCCGTCTTGCCAATCCGGAAGTGTTGCCTACCTTTGTCTCCTATTTCCGTGCGGCGATGGCCGAGCATCGGGGAGACCCGGCCTGGGAAGATAAACTGGCGCGGTTTTTTGCCGCCTCATCTGAATTTGAATCGCTCTGGCATCAGCGCTACGAAGTGCGCGGCGTCGAAAACCAGCTCAAAACGTTTCACCATCCCGTGCTCGGCGTTTTCAATCTTCAGCAGATGTACTGGTATTCTGCCCCCCGGAATGGTTCGCGCCTTTTAGTCTATTTGCCAGTGGATGAAGCCGGTGAAAACGCGCTGCAATGGCTCGATTCACAGTGATAAGTCAGGGGCCGTTATGTTGTTACCAACCTTTGGCGGCCAGGCTCTATACCCGTTTATTGGGGTATTTCTGAGATGGCCGGCATAAAGTGGTTTTCTTCCTGATTTTTAGCGGCTTCGCTGGTCGTTCTGGGGCGATATGCCGGGAAAATCTGGCCTCCAGGAATGTATCACGCTGCAAAAAAGGAAAACTCTTCTGAAGCCAGTTCCCTCTTTTCCCCGCGAGTTCCTGCGCTTTTCTGCCTGATACGTTAACGTTCAGGCGAAAAGTGCAAATTTAGCCTTTAAGGCAATTTGCCTTATATGCTAAGTTCTCAGGGAGAAGAGCAATATGTTTCATCTGGAAGTACATGACTCAGCGCAGGATGAGCTTCTTGCTTTGCCGAAGCGAGTTCAGGCCCGGTTTATTCGCCAACTGGATAAACTGCGGGCAAATCCTACGGTGTTACGTGAGCCAGACTCAAAGCCATTAGGAAACGGGTTATTTGAAATCCGCACCGTGGGTTTCTTTCATACTCGCGGGATCTATGTGTACCGACGGGGCAAAGTTATCTGGTTATTAAGAGTCTTTGTGAAGAAAACACAGAAGACGCCGCAGGCCGAGCTTCACCTCGCGATGAACAGATTAAAGGAGATGCACGATGAGTAAGAAAATCATTCCCTGGGATGAAGTCAGAGCAAAAATGCTTGCTCAGCCTGGCGTGAAGGAAGCTTATGATGCCCTGGAGCGGCAAGAACGCCTGCGAGATATGCTGGCGCAGTGGCGCAAGATTGCAGGTTTAACGCGGTCTCAGGTTGCTGAACGGATGGGCGTGACGCCGCCGACGGTGTCCAGAATGGAGGCCAATGTGACTCGTGCAAGCCTCGACACGCTGACACGCTATGCGCTGGCGTGTGGCGTTGAAAATCCGATCATTAAACTGTACTGAAAGACGCCCGACGACAGACCATCGCCGGGCAGTGAGATTAGATCTCGGTCACCGTGGTGCTCTGCGGCAGACGGGATTTTGGCAGGCTGGCGTTGAAGTCTTCCACGCTGTGACGGCCAACTGGCACCACCACCACGCTGGTGAAGCCTTTTTCATTCAGGCCAAATTCTTCATCCATAATCGCGGCATCAAACCCTTCGATAGGCACTGCATCCAGACCCATCGCGGCTACGCCCAACAGGAAGTTACCGACGTTCAGATAGACCTGTTTCTGCATCCAGTGGCTGTCATCTTTCAGCTCTTTGCGATGCAAATCGGCGAAGAAGGTACGGCCTTTGTGGTTGCCCGCTTTGGCTTCTGGAGTGGCGAAACGGCCATCTGCATCTTCCTGATCGACCACTTTTTCCAGCCAGGCATCGTCCATCGCGGTTTTCGCACAGAACACCACCACATGAGAAGCATCAAGCATTTTGCGTTCGTTGAAAACGAAACCGCCCGCAGCGGATTTCGCCACGCGCGCTTTGCCTTCTTCCGTGCTGGCAACGATAAAATGCCACGGCTGGGAGTTGGTGCTGGATGGGCTGAACTGCAGCAGAGTTTTCAGATTTTCAGCCTGCTCAGCGGTCAGCTTTGCGCTGGCATCAAAAGCTTTAGTTGAGTGGCGTTTTAAGGCGACGGAAATGATGTCCATGATGGCTCCTCAAAGGGGTAACACCGCGTAGCGGGTGCGTTCAGTGGGAGCAGAGTACAGCGCAAGCTGCGAAAAGATAAGTATTAAATATCCGATAACACTTGTTGTTAAAAACAGAAAATCACACCGGGCGCATCATTTTTTGCTGCCGTTTAGGCAGCTTATCCACCACGCAATGCCAGGAGTCGTCGATGAGCGCCTCGACCAGCTCAGGGCTGATATCCTCGCCGCCATAGACGGTTATCCAGTGTTTTTTATTCATGTGATAACCCGGCCCAATGCTCTTATAAATTTCCTGATGCAACAGGACGTTATCCGGTTTGGCTTTGAGATTGATAATCGGCTTTCCGCGTAACGTCATGGCAAGCATAAACATTTTTCCGCCAACCAGATAAACGTCGCATTCAGGGCCAAACGGCCAGGCTTGCTCGGTGAAGGGCAATTCAAGGGCGAACCGGTGCGCATGTTTGACAACCGCTTCCCCATTCATGCAACACCTTCCTCAGCCAGTGCCAGCCACATCGCTTCAAAACCCAGTGCGGTCAAATCACCCGCTCGTTTCGGTTCGTGGCTCGCAAACTCAATGGTGGTTTCGGCAAGGGACAAGAAAAGTGCATCGCCAAAGGCACGGTAGGATTCAGACTGAAACACCTCGCGCACGGAACGCTCACAGAGCTTATTCAGCTCCGGGAACATGTCGGAAACCTGCTGTTTGGTGTCGGCGGTGATTTTCTCACTGACGGCCATACGGCGAATGGCTTTATGACCAATTGGGTTTTGCACGCCCCAACTGATATAGCTGTTCCAGATGCAGCGCGTGAAATCCTTCGGCGTCACGGCATTGCCAATCCCGGCAAGCATGGTTTCACACAGTGAGCTTTTCAGGTGCAGATAAAGCGCATTGAGCAAGTCGTCTTTAGTGGCGAAATAACGAAACAGCGTTCCCTCGGCAACCCCTGCATTACGGGCAATCAGGGCAGTCGATGCCGCGATGCCCTGCTGGGCGATGGCGACCGTGGCGGCCTCCAGCAACGCTTGTTTTTTGTCTTCACTCTTCGGACGAGCCACTACACTTTACCTCTCAGTCTGTAAAAGACGGTGATTGAAACATGCCGCTTGCAGCACTTCAACGGCGAATGTCAAAAATTGAAAATCGTCTTGACGACTTTCATCTCCTTTCTATAATGAGTGCTTACTCACTCATAATCAAGTTTCTTCCCACAGCGTCTCCAGGATGGAGTCTGTCTACGGTCAGGATATGAAGCGTCTTCTGTTAAGTGTGGTCGTCATTATGTTAATTGCCAGCGCAGCAAGTTTACCGTTTGTCCTCAATGCCGGGTTTGGCAAAGCGCCACAGGGCGCACAGCTCAGCACAGTTGAACGCTCCACAAACTATCGCGACGGTCAGTTTCACAACCAGCAGCCCACTCCAAGCTGGTCCGGGCAAAAGAGCATGCCTGCCGCAATCTGGGAATTTCTGACCGTCAAGCGTGAAAACGCTCGTCCGCAGCAGCCGTTACCGATGGTGAAAACCGATCTTGCGAGCCTGCCGGTGCAACAAGATGTGATGATTTGGCTCGGGCATTCTTCCTGGTATTTGCAGCTTTCCGGGAAACGCATATTGATTGACCCGGTCTTCAGCAGTTACGCCGCACCGTTTTCCTTTTTGAATAAAGCCTTTGCAGGGGACTATCCCTGGAGTGCGGCGACAATGCCGGAGATCGATCTGCTGATTATCTCGCACGATCACTACGACCATCTGGATTACGCCACCATCAAAGGGCTGATGCCCAAGGTTAAGCGTGTGGTGACGCCATTGGGCGTAGGGTCACATCTGCGCTACTGGGGAATGGACAGCGAGAGAATTTCCGAAGCGGACTGGAACCAGAAAGTTGAGATAAGCGACTCGCTGGCCGTCCATGTGCTGCCTGCTCGCCACTTTTCAGGCCGTGGCCTGAAGCGTAACCAGACCTTGTGGGCGAGCTTCATGTTCGTCACCCCAGAGCAAAATATTTACTACAGCGGTGACAGCGGCTATGGCCCGCATTTCAAGGCCATCGGCGAGCAATTTGGTCAGGTCGATTTAGCCATCATGGAAAACGGCCAGTACGACCAGGACTGGAAGTACATTCATATGCTGCCAGAAGAAACGGCGCAGGCAGCGGTTGATCTCAACGCCCGCGCCGTGTTGCCAGGCCATGCCGGGCGTTTCGTTCTCGCGAAACACACCTGGGATGACCCGTACAAACAACTGACCAAAGCCAGTGAAGGGAAAGACTATCGTCTGTTAACACCGGTTCAGGGTGAACCTGTTTGGGTTGCTAATCGCGACCAGCAATTTCGTGCCTGGTGGGAATAATCACCAGGCCATTCAGAGGAGGGGAGGAAGGTATGACGATTTCCGCTCAGGTTATTGACACCATTGTCGAGTGGATTGACGACAATCTGCACCAGCCACTGCGTATTGACGATATCGCACGTCATGCGGGGTATTCAAAATGGCACCTGCAACGCCTGTTTGTACAGCAAAAAGGGGAGAGTCTTGGACGCTACATTCGCGAGCGTAAGCTGCGACTGGCAGCAGAAGAACTGCGAGAAACCGATCAGAAAGTGTATGACATTTGCCTGAAGTACGGCTTTGATTCGCAACAGACGTTCACCCGGGTCTTTACCCGAACGTTTAAGCAACCGCCTGGTGCCTGGCGTAAAGAGCACCAGAGCAGTACGCACTAGTCCCCATCTACTAGCCCGTTTAACGGGCTTTTTTTATGTCTTCACGACAAACCCACAGCATAAATGTTATTGAAAACAATTCCCATTTGCATTAGCGTGGTGCGCAATGTTGACAAAGGGAAACAAGCACAATGAAGATGGCGTGGAGTGGCTTACTTATTGGGCTAAGTGCAATGCCCGCAGCGGCAGTAACCTGCGAATCTCCTTCGGCTCAGGGAGAACAAAAAGGAAAGTTGGATGCCAGTGAAGAAGCGTGTTTCGAACGTCCTTTGCCGACAAGCCCTTTGTTGCAGCAACTGGCGAAAACCCTGAAGCAGGGCGGAACCACTGCCGATTTCTGGCAAGCTCGTCAGCAGGAAGGCACACCGTTGGTGGAGCCCGTTGATGCTAAACATAAACGCGTCACCTTCCTTTGGCGCGGCGCTCGCAACAATGTCTTTATTCTTGGTTCTCCCGCGGGCGATCACGACCCGCTTTTTCGACTAGGGGATTCCGACGTCTGGTATCACAGCTATGTGGTTCCCGCCGACACCCTGATGCAATATAAACTCGCGCCTGATGTTCCACTGATTGAGGGAAACATGCGTGAAAAGCAGCGTGCGATGTTGGTCAGTGCTCAGGCCGATCCGTTGAATCCCAATACGCTACAGCCCCAGCAAGATCGCTGGAGTCGTTCTTCTCTGTTGGCGCTCAATCCTTCGCGCTACTGCAGCCTGTCGGCCATGAAGGCACCGATTAAGTCTGGCTCGCTAACCCGCCATCAACTGCACAGTGATTTTCTCGGTAACACCCGGGAAATTACGCTCTATCGCCCAAGGCTGCCGCAGCCCGCACGCTGGACGTTGCTGCTTTTTGACGGCAAGCAATATCAGGACGATTACCATTTCGCCAACATTCTCGACGGCCTGATTGCCCGTCATGTGTTGCCGCCCGTTAACGTGGTGTTTATCGATTCTTTGGATCACGCACGCCGCAGCGCCGAACTGCCGCCGAATCCACATTTCGCCGATTTCATGGCGCACGAGCTGCTGCCCTGGCTTCATCGTCAGGGGCTGAATATGCAGCGGCAGAAAACCGTCGTGGCCGGATCGAGTTACGGCGGGCTTGCCGCCTCGTGGGTGGCGTTACGCTATCCACGCTTGTTCGGGAATGTGCTCAGTCTTTCCGGCTCGTATTGGTGGGCACCGAAAGGGGAAGCCGCCAGTTGGCTGACCCGTGAATATCAGCGAACGCCGCGATATCCGGTGCGTTTCTGGTTACAGGCGGGCACTTTTGAGGCCAGTGGTCCAGGCGGTGGCAACTACAAACACACGCTGGAGTTTGAACAGGTGCTGCGTGAAAAAGGGTATCGCGTGAGCTTTCATTCTTCCTCCAGCGGCCATGATTATGCTGGCTGGTGCGAAGCGCTGGTGGAAGGAATGAGGGATTTCACCGGATTAGCGAGAAGGTGACAGCCAGCGTCGCCAGACATAACGAATGACGAAAAATTCAATCGCGCCGAGCACCAGGAACCAAACGCAAAACAGCAGCGTATAGAGCTGGTTCAAATCCATCAGGTGGAAAACGGTCACCAGATTTTGCGCCACTGTCAGCCCCAGGGAAGGGGCGGGCAGCAGCAGGCAAGAGAGAAACGCCATCAGTAAAATGCCACCGGCGGTGATCAGGGAGTCGAGCATAATAGTTATCGTAAGCCAAAAAATGATGCCTGATGATACCTCAAGTTCCTGCCTCAGGCGGCCCAAATCTCGCAGTGTTTTTCCACCAGTGAAATCAACGATCCTCCCTCTGCGATAAACGCTCTCATCTTATCGGCCTCGCTATGACCTTGTTTTACCAACAGAGAAAGAGCATCGATGGCGCTGCCTGCCTGGTGCGTTTCGGCCCACGGGGCAACGGTGTCCAGCAGGCGTTGAATCTCTTCGGCAAGCGTGCGTTGTTCGCCGCTATGAACGTCGGTCAGCACGCCTTCCAGCCCGTATCGGCAGGCCTGAAAACGGTTAAATTTATACAGCAGGTAATCGCGTTCCTGATGTTTAAAGGGTCGGGTTTCGAGCAGCCAGCGGGCGGTGGCCTGAATCAGCCCGGCAATATTAACTGCGTGACCCAGGGTCAGCGGCGTGTCCATCACACGCACTTCCACCGTGCCAAAGTGCGGGCTGGGGCGAATGTCCCAGTGCAAATCTTTAATGCTGTCAATCATGCTGGTGTAGCTCAGCCGACGAAACAGCCCTTCAAACTCCTGCCAGTTTGTCACCCAGGGCATGGGCCCCATATCGGGAAACGCAGAGAAAACGTTGAGGCGCGAAGAGGCAAACTTGCTGTCAGCGCCCTGAAGATAAGGCGAGGCTGCACTCAACGCGATAAAGTGAGGGACAAAGCGCGAAAGTCCGTGCAGCAGATAAATCGCGTCATCGCCGTTCGAACACCCCACGTGAACATGCTGGCCGAAGACCGTTGCCTGTTGGATCAAATAACCAAACTGTTCCAGCGTTCGCAGATAACGCTCGTTATCGTACACTTCCTGGCGTTGCCATTTCTGAAACGGGTGGGTGCCACCGCCACAGATTTGCACATGCTGGCGAGAAGCCGCCTCCAGTACCGTCTGGCGAATGGCAGAAAACTGCGCGCTGGCCTGGTGGATATCCTCACAAACGCCCGTCGCAATCTCCAGCATGCTTTCGGTGATGTCGTGCTTGATTTCGCCTACGGTGACCGCCTCTTTTATCTGCGCAATCAGCGCGGAAGAGTCCTGGCTCAGGTCAAATCCCGGCGGATTCACCACCTGTAATTCCAGTTCAATGCCTAAGGTAAACGGGGTGGAAACATGGAAATCGGGGAGCGGCATGAGCATCTCGGCGCGTGGAGGGATGTCTGAACAGTATTGCCTCGCTCAGACATCTGCGCCACTTCCCCGGCCACAAAGCTGAACCGGGGAAGGGAAGGCGAATTAACCTGCGGACCAGGTATACGGTGCAGCAACGCCCAGCGGCATGCCCAGTCCCCACCATGCCAACAGGAACAGGCTCCAGGTGACAAAGAAGGCGATGGAATAAGGCATCATCATCGACACTAACGTGCCGACTCCAGCGCCTTTCACATAACGCTGGCAATACACCACGACCAGCGGGAAGAAGACCATCAGCGGGGTGATGATGTTGGTGCTGGAGTCACCGATACGGAAGGCAGCCTGAGTCAGCTCCGGTGAAATCCCTACCGCCATCAGCATCGGCACCATAATCGGCGACAGCAGCGCCCATTTCGCCGAAGCGGAACCGATCAGCAGATTGACCACCGCCGTCAGGACAATCATCCCAATAATGGTGGCTTCACCCGGCAGCGCCATCGCTTTCAGGCCGTCTGCCCCCGCCAGCGCAACCAGCGTGCCGATGTTAGAATCGCTGAAGGCCTTGATAAACATCGCGCAGAAGAACGCCATCACCATGTAGGAGCCCATCTTGCTCATGGAGTCGTTCATCGCGCCGATGACATCTTTCCCGGTTTTAAACGTGCCGGAGGCGAAGCCAAAGACAATGCCAGGAATAATGAAAATCAGGAAAATCAGCGGCACGATGGATTTCATGATCGGCGCGCTGTAAGCGGTCAGTGAGCCATCGGTGCTACGCAGCATCACCCTTCAGGCCAGGCCGCAGCCGCAAGGGCTACCAGACCGAGGAGCATCACCAGCCCGGCGCGGGTAAACGCGCGGTTTTCCTGGTCGCTGACGTGAGACATATCTTCGTCGTGCTTAAAATCACCGTCGATGGTCATCTTGCTGACGCGCGGCTCAACGATACGTTCAGTCACCCACCACCCGACCAGCGTAATCACGATGGAAGAAGCGATGCCGAAGAACAGGTTGCAGAGCGTATTGACGGTGTAAGTACTGTCGAGCAGTTGTGCCGCCGCCTGAGTGAAGCCCTGCAGCAGTGCATCGTTGCCGGTGGGCACCATGTTGGCGGCAAAACCGCCGGACACGCCGGAAAATGCAGCGGCAATACCGACCAGTGGATGGCGTCCCGCAGACATAAAGATGATGGCACCCAGCGGGATCACCAGAACATAGCCTGCATCAGCGGCAACATGGCTGAACATTGCGACAAAAATCAGCATCGGCGTCAGCAGTTTTTTCGGCGTCACGCGCAGCATCTTTTTCAGCGCCACGTTGATAAAACCAGAGCTTTCGGCCACGCCAACCCCGAGCATCGCAACCAGCACAATACCGAGTGGCGCAAAACCGGTGAACGTGGTGACCATGTTGGCGAGTGTATGGGTTAACGCTTCGGCAGACAGCAGGTTATTGACCTGCACCGTTTGCTGATTGACCGGGTTCACGATGTCGAACTCAACCATCGACAGCACGGCAGACAGGCCCATCACCGCGAGTAAAAAATAGAAGAAAATAAGGGCGGGCTCAGGCAGACGGTTACCCGCTTTTTCAATGGCATTGAGGAAGCCGCTCATCAGGCGACTTTCCTGCCCATCCTTGTTGGTCCTTGTCAGTGTATTCATAGATCCCCTCTCAACCGACTGGATGTTTCATTTCATTGCTGAATGTATCAAGGGGAGATAATAGAGATTCCGCGAGCGGGTGACACGTCATTTTTCGTCATTAAAGCCGATTTTGATCTCGATTTCAGAATATGATTCCGAATTATTCGATGAAAACTGGTTTTTGATTCGGCTAATGTTTCTTGTGGTGGTGATATTGGCTGTGTGGTGGGCTGGTGCCCTTAACCCCGTTTCCGACGGCATGCTATAACGTGGAGGAATGTAAAAAGGGGGATGACGTGGCAGAGTTGAATGAATACGGGCAATGGGTAGGCGATCGAGTTCCTGACTGGAAGGGCGCAGAAACATTGGTCAGAAAAGTACTGACAGGACGAAGCTGTCAGTTGCAACCGCTGAACGCGAGCCAGCATGCCGCCGATCTTTTTGATGCTTTTGCACAGGTGGGCGACGATCGCGACTGGACATGGCTTGGCAGCGAGCGCCCTGCAACAATAGACGCCACCCATGCCTGGTTACAGGCAAAAGTCGACGATTCAGGTTTAGTGCCGTTTGCGGTCATTGATCTGCATTCGGAGCGTGCCGTCGGCGTGGTGTGCCTGATGGCTATCGACCAGTCGCACGGCACTGTCGAAATCGGCCACGTCAGCTGGTCAGTACGGATGAAACGCAGCACGTTGAGTACGGAAGTGGTTTGGCTGTTACTCACAGAAGCTTTTGCCTGCGGTTATCGCCGTGTGGAGTGGAAGTGTGATTCCCTCAACACCGCCTCCCGAAAAGCCGCAGAACGTATTGGTTTCACCTTCGAAGGGCGTTTTCGCCAGCGAATGGTCCGTAAAGGCCGCAACCGCGACAGCGACTGCCTGTCGATAATCGACGGTGAATGGCCGGACATTGAGAAAGCGCTACAGGCGTGGCTCGCGCCCAATAATTTTGATCAACAAGGCCAGCAGCTACGCAAACTGGAGAGTTTTCGCCAGTAGCGTCACGACCAGCTGATCCCACCGCTGCCAGACGAGCGAATGATGCTGCCCATCAAGTTCCGGAGAGAACGCTGCTGTCGTTTTCAGTACGATTAGCCGCTCGCTTAATCCGATGATTTGCGCGCTGGCAAAACCAGGCATTCCGGAGGTTGCAGAAGAGAGCGCTTTGAACAGGCTTTCTTTCGCGCTGAAGGCGAGCGTTAGCGCTAAAGGGAAGGGCAGATCGCTGGTTCGCAGAATGTGTTCTTCATCAGGACAGATAACGCCAGAGGCAATCTCTGCACACAGCGCTGGCGTAAAAATCTCTTCGAAATCAAGACCGACAGCGCTTTGGCTCACCACCGCCAACGCCGAATTTCCGCAATGGCTGATACTGCCAAACCAGCCTTCAGGCCAGAGCGGCTGACGCTGCTCGCCAATATCGGCAATGTGCCTGATCCCTTGTTCCCGCAAGGCATAAAAGGCCGCGACTCGCCCGGCAAGGTGTTCGGCTTTACGCTTTCTTCCAGAGTGCGAAAGTTTGACGTGATGCGGCAGCCACAAGAGATCCGCGTCGATGAAGGTTTCGGGCTGGAAGTCGATTCGGTGTAGGGTGAGATTGGCTAATGGAAAGATACTGTGCTGAACATTCATCGCGAGTTACCCCTCTCCCTGACCCTCTCCCAAAAGGAGAGGGAATTTCTTTTGCCCCCTCTCCCTTGAGGGAGAGGGTTGGGGAGAGGGGGTTAGCCTCCTGATCAGAAGTGCGTATTCACACTCAGATAGTAAGTCCGACCTGACTCGTTATAAGTCTCAGCCCCCGCACCGTACATATACCCGGTGGCACCGCCAGTGGTCTGGGCGTTACCCGCGCGCCAGTGGCGTTTATCGAACAGGTTGTCGATACCGGCCGTCAGGCTGACGTACTTCGTTGCATCCCAGGTGCCGCTCAGGCCAACAATGCTGTACGGGCTAACTTCGTTAAGTTCGCTGCCGGTCGCCGGTTGGCCTTTGTAGTTGTACTTCTTCGGTTGCTGTTTGCCATACCAGGTAAAGGTCGACTGCACAGAGAAGTCCTGCACCACCTGCCAGCTCAGCGTTGAGTTCAGGGTATATTCCGGGATGATCGACAGACGATCCCCGGTTTCCTTGTTCTTACTCTGCAGCATATAGGTGATGTTGTTGGTCCAGTTCACGGTGTCGGTGACGGGAACATTCAGCGTCCCTTCCAGGCCTTCAACCACCGCTTTCGGCACGTTTTCCCACTTATAGACATCGGTCCCGGCGGCATTGGTGTACACCGACGCGTAGCCTGCTTCAATCTTGTTGCGGTAATCGTTACGGAACCAGGTTGCTCCTGCCAGCCAGCCGTCGCGTTTGAACTCCAGCCCAATCTCTTTGTTGATGCTGGTTTCGGCCTTCAGGTCATCATTACCTTGCAGGTAGCAGCCGCTGGCGCTGGCATAGCAGCCCTGGCCTTTACTGTAGAGAATGTAGTTCGGGTTGGTCTGATACAGGCTTGGCGCTTTATAGGCGCGGGCGATGCCCATTTTCAGGGTGAAATCATCCCACAAACCTTGTGACAGGTTCAGCGATGGGCTCCAGTTGTCGCCCACAATGCTGTGATGATCGTAACGCAGCGCTGGCGTCAGCATGGTGGTGTCGGTGACTTCGATATTGTCTTCAGCAAACAGCGAGAAGATTTCCGCCTGAGAGTAAGGGCTGCGGCCGGTGCTGCTAAAGCCAGGGATTGTGCCGCCCATAAAGGTCTGGGTGTTCGAGCCGTTGTCCTTCATCTTCTGCTGATTCCACTCGGTGCCGAGCGTCAGGTTCTGGTTGAAGACGAAATCAATCGGGATGTTCACTTCGCTGTGCAGCAGGATATCGTCGAGGTCGATATCGACGAATTTATTGGTATTGAAAATCCCCTCGGTGCCGCCCGCCAGGCCTTCGCCTTTACGCGAGTTACGGGTGTGCTCGTATTGCACCCAGTTGCTGGTGGTCAGGCCGTTATCCCAGCCGCCGTTCCAGGTCAAAGAGAAGTTCTGGCGGTAGAGGCGGTTGGTCTCTTTGCCATAGTTTTCTTTGACGAAATTGTTGGTGTTGGTGTTCTGAGTATCGCCCGCATAAAGGTTGTTCTGGCGGCTGTAGCCTGCCTCCAGTTCCAGAGACTGCATCGGGGCGAAGTCCCAGCGCAACAGGCCGTTGATGTCTTTGTTTTCAACGCCTTCACGCCCGGCAGGCAGGGTATTCTGGTAAATACCGGTACGCTCAGACTGATGGCCCTGGTTGATATCCCAGGCATCGGCCTGCGTTTTATCGAGGTTGCCGTACAGACGGAAGCTGAAATCGCCGCCCATCGGGCCGGTCAGGCTAAAGTTGGTGCGTTTGGTGGAGCCTTCGTCTTTGTGTTCCGGCAGGTTCATGTAGGTGTCCCAGGAACCGTGCCACTCATTGCTGGATTTTTTGGTGATGATGTTCACCACGCCGCCTGCTGCGCCGTTGCCGTAACGGGCCGCAGCAGGACCACGAATCACTTCAATGCGCTCAATCATTTCTGGCGGAACCCAACTGGTATCACCGCGGGTATCACGTTCGCCACGCCAGCCCAGACGCACAGAGTTACGGCTGGTGACAGGCTTACCGTCAATCAAAATCAGGGTGTTTTCCGGGCCCATACCGCGAATATCAATCTGGCGGTTGTTGCCGCGTTGGCCGCTGGTGGAGTTGCCGGTGAGGTTTACCCCTGGCATGGTGCGGATGATTTCAGAGACGTCGCGAGCGGGAGGCCTTTTGCGAATTTCCTCTGCTGTGATGGTGGAAACGCCCGGTGCCTGCAAGTTCTGCTGAGCTGCGGTCACAACCATCGTTTCGTCATTCGCTGTGGTTTTCTCCTCAGCGGTTCCCTCGGCGTGCAAAGGAAACGCCGCCCCATAAATCCCCAGATTGACCAGTAAGGCCAATGATTTGAGCTTGTTATTCATTATCGTCCTGCTTGGCAGTTGTGTGTGTCAAAAACGCGCGTCAATACGCTATTGCAAATGCAAATAGTTATCAATAATATTATCAATAATTTTTAACGTGTAACAAAGAATTCCACAGCAAACACGGGGTTAACGTGATGCAAACGGCAGTAACAGGGAGTGATGAGTGGTGGAAAACCCTCCACGGGCCGCAGTGGCACAGGGAAGGTGACCAATGCCATGTCACGTTTTACTGGCGTGATCCTGCTGGAAAGGAAGAAACATCGCCGTACCAGCGGGTGTGGATTTACATCACCGGCGTCACCGATCACCACCAAAACGCCGTGCCGCAGACGCTGTCCCGTCTGCCAGGCACTGACGTCTGGCAGTGGCAAACCACGCTGCCCGCCAGCTGGCGTGGGAGTTACTGCTTCATTCCGGTGACAACTGAAAACGATTTTGATGCCTCTTTGTTTCTCACCGACAAGCCCGACCGCCCATTGCTGCGCGAAGGCTGGCGAAAGCTGCTGCCTCAGGCGATAGCCGATCCGCTGAATGTGCAAAGCTGGCGGGGCGGGCGAGGCCATGCGGTTTCAGCGCTTTCACTGCCTGATGCGCCTGTTCAGCCCGGCTGGGATTTACCCGACGTGCCGTACGCGCCGCCGGTCTGCATTCACTGGCGAAGCCCGCGACTGGGAAATTCGCGCAAAGTGTGGATTTACACCACGGGTGAAGCCGCAGAACGGCCAATGGCGCTGCTGCTTGATGGCCAGTTCTGGGCTGAAAGCATGCCTGTCTGGTCGCCGCTGGCCCGGTTGACCCGCGAAGGGCAGCTTCCGGCGGCGGTATATGTGCTGGTGGATGCCATCGACACGGCGCATCGCGGCGCAGAACTGCCCTGCAACACGGATTTCTGGCTGGCGCTTCAGCAGGAACTTCTCCCGCAAATTCAGCGTATCGCGCCTTTCTGTGAGCGTGCGCAACGTACTGTGGTCGCCGGGCAAAGCTTCGGTGGCTTAGCGGCAATGTTTGCCGGGCTGAACTGGCCGCAGCGGTTTGGCTGTGTACTAAGCCAGTCGGGCTCTTACTGGTGGCCGACACGCGGCGAAGGTCACGGCGGCGTTATCCTCGAAAAACTTTCTCGTGGTGAAGTTTCACCGCAAGGTTTGCGGATCTGGCTTGAGGCCGGGCGACGTGAACCGATTATCTTTCAGGCCAATCAGGCCCTCTTACACCAACTACAGCAAACACAGCAGCCGCTTTTCTGGCGTCAGGTTGACGGCGGACACGATGCGCTGTGCTGGCGAGGTGGACTCACGGCCGGGCTGATTGCGCTCTGGCAGCCACTCGTCACGGCATAAGCGCGCTTTACGACAGGAGTTTGGTATGCAAATCAGTAACCCTTTCGATGATGCGCAAGGGCAGTTCTATATTCTGCAAAATGCTCATCATCACTACAGCCTGTGGCCGCAGCACTGCGCATTGCCCGAAGGCTGGCTGGTCGTTTGTCAGCCGCAATCGGCACAGGCGTGCAATGCCTGGCTGGCCGAACGCTGGACAACCCTGAATCCTTCTTATTATTCCGGAGCCCGCCATGAGTGAACGTTTACCGCTGGTGGCGGCACAACCGGGGATCTGGATGGCGGAGCAGCTCTCCACGCTGCCCAATGCCTGGAGCGTGGCCCATTATGTTGAGCTGGAAGGCGACATCAACGGCGCGCTGTTCCAGCAGGCGATTGCAACCGGCCTGAATCAAACAGAGACCGTGCGGACGCGCTTTGCGCAAGAAAATGGCGAAGCCTGGCAGTGGCTGGATGATCAACCGTTCGCCACGCCAGCCCTGTTCGACCTGCGCGGTGAGGCCGATGCCTGTGCCACAGCAAAAGCGCAAATGCAGGCTGATTTAGCCCAAAACACGCGTGTGGATAGCGGAAACCCGCTGGTCTGCCATCAGCTTTATCAGGTCGCAGAAAACCGCTGGTACTGGTATCAGCGTTACCATCACTTGTTGGTCGATGGCTTCAGTTTTCCGGCCATCACCCGCCAGATTGTCCAGATTTATAAAGCGCTGCTGAGCGGCGAAACGCTTCCCGACTCTCCCTTCACGCCTTTCGCTGAAGTGGTGGAAGAGTATCAGCGATATCGCGAGAGCGAAGCATGGCTTCGCGATGGCGCTTTCTGGGCTGAACAGCGAAAAAACCTGCCATCACCGGCATCGCTTTCTTCTGCGCCGTTGCCTGGGCGCGCCCATTCCACTGCCATCTGGCGGTTGAAGCTGACAGCAAACAAGCAAGCATTCACACGATTAGTTACAACATACTCAAGCCCTCGTACCGATTTGGCGCTGGCACTGGCGGCACTGTGGCTCGGGCGTTTATGCGGGCGCAGTGACTATGCGGCAGGGTACATCTTCATGCGCCGCATGGGATCTGCGGCACTGACGGCAACCGGCCCGGTGCTGAATGTGTTGCCACTAGGCGTTGAAATTCGACCACACGAAACGCTACCTGAACTGGCTGAACGACTCGGCTCTCAACTGAAAAAAATGCGTCGTCATCAACGCTATGACGCCGAACAAATCGTCAGAGACAGTGGCAAAGCGGCTGGGGATGAACCGCTGTTTGGCCCGGTGTTTAACGTCAAAGTCTTCGACTATCAGCTTGATATTGATGGCGTAAATGCCACGACGCACACACTTGCCACCGGCCCGGTGAACGATCTCGAACTGGCCTTGTTCCCGGATGAGTCCGGTGGCTTGTCCGTCGAAATTCTGGCAAACCAGCAGCGTTACAACGAAGCCGAACTGCATACCCATGCCTCGCGTTTGCTGTCGATGCTGGAGCAGTTTGCTGCTAATCCTGAATTGCGCTGTGGCGAGGTGGAGCTGGTATCAGAGGCAGAATATCAACGTCTGGCGGGTATCAACGACACTGGCATGATGCTGCCAACGGAAACCCTCAGTTCGCTGGTGGCTGCACAAACAGAGAAAACCCCAGATGCTCCGGCGCTGGCGGATGCGCACTGGCAATTCAGCTATCGTGAAATGCGCCAACAGGTGCAGGCGCTGGCTGCGCTGTTGCGTGAACGTGGCGTCAAGCCAGGCGACAGTGTTGCGGTGGCCTTGCCTCGCTCTGTTTTCCTGACGCTGGCGCTGCATGGCATTGTTGAAGTAGGTGCAGCCTGGCTGCCGCTCGACACGGGTTATCCTGACGATCGTCTGCAAATGATGCTTGAGGATGCAAAGCCCTCGCTGCTCATCACCGCCGACGATCAATTGCATCGCTTCGCTGACATCGACACACTTTGCTATACCGCACCGTTGCCAGTGACAGATGACGTTCTGCCTACGCTTTCCCGACCGGAACAGACTGCCTACATTATCTTTACTTCCGGCTCCACCGGGCGGCCAAAGGGCGTGATGGTCGGGCAAACGGCCATCGTGAACCGCTTACTGTGGATGCAGGAAAGCTACCCGCTCAGCGCCGAAGATGTGGTGGCGCAGAAAACACCGTGCAGTTTTGACGTTTCGGTATGGGAATTCTGGTGGCCTTTTATTGCCGGAGCAAAACTGGTGATGGCGGAGCCGGACGCGCACCGTGATCCGCAGGCGTTGCAGCAATTCTTCGCAGAACATCGTGTCACCACGACTCACTTTGTACCTTCTATGCTGGCGGCTTTTGTGGCTTCGCTGGATGAAGACAATGTTCATAGCTGCAAATCACTGCGACGCGTATTTTGTAGCGGCGAAGCGCTGCCAACCGCTTTGTGTCGCGAATGGGAACAACTGACCGGGGCGCCACTGCATAACCTTTATGGCCCCACGGAAGCCGCCGTGGATGTGAGCTGGTATCCGGCATACGGGCCAGAACTTGCCGCGGTAACCGGCAATAGTGTGCCGATTGGTTTCCCTGTCTGGAATACCGGGCTGCGAATTCTGGACGGCATGATGCGCCCGGTACCGTTTGGCGTGGCGGGTGATCTCTATCTGACCGGCATCCAGTTAGCGCAGGGCTACATGGGCCGTCCCGATCTGACCGCCAGCCGCTTTATCGCCGATCCGTTTGCTCCCGGGGAGCGCATGTATCGCACCGGTGATGTTGCACGCTGGCTGGATAACGGCGCAGTGGAATATCTGGGCCGCAGTGACGATCAGCTTAAAATTCGCGGACAGCGTATCGAGCTGGGCGAAATCGAACGCGCTATACAGAGCCTCGATGACGTAGAGCAAGCCGTCGCTCACGCCTGCGTACTTAATCAGGCTGCCAGCGTGGGCGGCGATGCGCGTCAGCTTGTAGGTTATTTTGTCTCCGCTTCAGGGATTCCGCTGGATAGCGATAAGTTGCTTGAACAGCTGCGTGGAATGCTGCCTCCGCACATGGTGCCAGTGGCGCTTATACAGCTGTCATCCTTACCGTTAAGCGCCAATGGCAAACTGGATCGCAAAGCGCTGCCACTGCCGGAGTTGTCACAAAAAGCGCCAGGCAGGGCAGTGGAAACGCAAACAGAGCAAGCGGTAGCTCAAGCCTTCAGCGAATTGCTGGCCTGCGAGGTCAATGATGTGGAAGCTGATTTCTTTGCCCTCGGCGGACACTCACTGCTCGCCATGCGGCTGGCAGCCCAACTGAGTCGACGCTTTGAACGGCAGGTGACACCGGGTCAGGTGATGGTCGCTTCGACCGTGGGTAAACTCAGCCAACTGCTTGAATCCGCGAACGATGAGCAAAGCCAGCGTCTGGGCTATGAAGCAATTTTACCGCTTCGTGAAGGCACCGGGTCGACGCTGTGGTGCTTCCATCCGGCGTCCGGTTTCGCCTGGCAGTTCAGCGTGCTGGCGAGATGGCTGACGCCACGCTGGTCAATCACCGGCATTCAGTCGCCACGTCCGGAAGGGCCGATGGCGAGCGTAGAAAATCTGGATGCGCTGTGTGAACACCATCTTGCGACGCTACTGGAACAGCAGCCGCAAGGGCCGTATTACCTGTTCGGTTATTCCCTTGGCGGCACGTTAGCGCAGGGTATTGCAGCACGTTTACGTCAGCGTGGTGAAACCGTCGCCTTCCTCGGCCTGTTGGATACCTGGCCACCGGAAACACAGAACTGGTCAGAGAAGGAAGCAAACGGCCTGGACCCGGAAGTGCTCGCAGAAATTAACCGTGAGCGGGAAGCGTTCCTGGCCGCACAGCAAGGGCAAACTTCAGGCGAACTGTTCACCGCCATCGAAGGGAACTATGCGGATGCAGTACGGTTATTGACGACAGCGCACAGCGTACCGTTCGACGGCAAAGCGACGCTGTTCGTGGCGCAGAAAACACTAACGCCGGGCATGGATCCGTATAAAGCGTGGGCACCGTGGGTGGCCGAACTGGATGTGTTTAACCAGGATTGCGCGCACGTAGATATTATCTCGCCAAAGGCTTTTGAGCGGATTGGTCCGGTATTAAAGGAAATATTGGCTTAACCCTTCATCTTCAGGCAGGCCAGATTCTTTGGCCTGTCTTTCCTTCCGTCCTTTATTTTCTCTTTAAAAGTAAATACGCGATTATTTTATCGAGTTTATTGTATATGATGCCAAACCCGAGAGGGATAATGGTTTTTGTTAATATACATAAAGGGAATGTATGGATATTCAAAATAGTATTGGTGGCATTGATGAACATATTCCGCCGTATAAACTTTACAGCTGGGGCGGGGTCATTGTGGCCAGTCTCTTCGGCACTATCCTGGCCGGTGGGATATTAATGGGGATGAACTATCAAAGAATGGGTATGCAGAAAGAGGCGACAAAGACCTACTGGATAACGGTTCTGGTCACGATTGCTGGGATGACGGTGGGAACCTTGATGCCTGAATCGGTCTCTCCTACGACACTGTCTGTCCCCCTTTTATTAGGGATTTCGTACGCAGCGAAACAGCTTCAGGGACCCGCTATTTC
Source organism: Scandinavium sp. NPDC088450 (assembly GCF_044900545.1). NCBI lineage: Bacteria > Pseudomonadati > Pseudomonadota > Gammaproteobacteria > Enterobacterales > Enterobacteriaceae > Scandinavium > Scandinavium sp. NPDC088450. The sequence goes on from NZ_JBJDNI010000005.1 coordinate 194,980, forward strand.
TCAGCACATTGAAGCGCAAGGACAAATGGAATCTAACTGGAAAGCCTTTGGATTATCACTGCTGGTTGCCCTTGGATTATTAGCAGTTGGCATTACCATTGCCGCGATTATTAGCTGATATAAATGAAAGCTGGGCGCTTGCCAATAAAGCAGAGGGAAGCGTTCATGCAAACATAAATGTATATTCTTAGAGGTGCCATATGAACTCTGAGGAACTGGCCAATTACTCTGTTCATCTCCATTCAGGCAAGGCATGCCCCGCAGGCGCGAGGCATGTTTTAAAGAACGAAATTTCCGCTTACCAGCCGTAGCTCACGCCACCACCAACCACGAAGTTCTGCTGAGTGTCATCAGACACCGAAGCTTTCACCACAACGTGTTCAGTTGCGCGAGCTGAGAAACCAACCGCTAATGCGCTCTCGCTATCGGTCGTGCCCACGCCAGCCCCTACGCTGAAAGTCTGACCCTGAATCACCTGAGGAATGTTTGCCATCGCCGCCACGCCAGAAATTGCCGCAGAAGCACGCTGGCGGTTGTCATCCACTTCGTTTTTCAGCTTGCCAAAACTAGCGTTGTTATTGGCTTCCAGAGTTTGAATGCGCTGCTCATGGTTCGCTAATTCCTGGCTGTTTTCAGCAACACGGTGGTTGGTGGCTTTCAGCGCCTGCTGATTGGCTTGAGTATTGGCATAAGCCGCATCAGCGCGAGATTGGGCATAGGCACCCGTGTTTTTGTTTTGCTGCACGCCAACGGTCAGGGTGTTGATGGCAGTGGATTGCTGGTCGTCAAGCTGCTGGGTCTTCTGGAACGCTTTGCCAATATCCTGATCGATTTCATTCTGGCGATCTGTGCGGATATCAAGCTCATGCTGTATCTGATCGATCTGTTGATGTTTTTCGGCTGAATTACGGGCATTCACTTGCTCAGCGGTGCGAGCCTGATTTGCTTCAAGGCGAGACTGACCTTCAGCAGTATTCAGGGCGGTAACCTGCTCCGCAGTGCGAGCAATATTTGCTTTTACCTGGCCGAATTTCTGTTCCAGGATAGCGGCGTGCAGGGCAGTGGTCTGCTCAGCGGTGCGAGCCTGATTCGCTTCAAGGCGAGACTGACCTTCAGCAGCATTCAGGGCGGTAACCTGCTCGGCAGTACGAGCAATATTGGCTTTTACCTGACCAAATTTCTGATCCAGAATAGCGGCGTGCAGGGCAGTGGTCTGCTCAGCGGTACGAGCCTGATTCGCTTCGAGGCGAGACTGACCTTCAGCAGTATTCAGGGCGGTAACCTGCTCGGCAGTACGAGCAAGATTGGCTTTTACCTGACCAAATTTCTGCTCAAGGATAGCTTTGTGCAGGGCAGTGGTCTGCTCAGCGGTGCGAGCCTGATTCGCTTCGAGGCGAGACTGACCTTCAGCAGTATTCAGTGCGGTAACCTGCTCGGCAGTGCGAGCAATATTTGCTTTTACCTGGCCAAATTTCTGCTCAAGTACTTCCTGATTTGCTGGCTGAGTCGCTGGCGTTAAGGTGGTCAAAGGGATTTGATTCACCGGTGTTACAGGGGCATCCAACGGGGGGAAATCAACCAGAGACTGTCCATCCCAGTAGGTGTTGTGGCTAATATAATCACGAACTTGTTGCAGTGAGCCTGCCTGCCGTATTGTTGTCACTTTATCCGCTGGAATTCCTGAATTAGCCGCAAGGTAATTATTCAGAAGTTGTTGATCGGCAGCGGTCAATTCTGCATGCGCCATTCCAGAGACAGCACCCGCCATAATTGCTAATGCAATAAGTTTCATTTTCATATCTAATAAGCCTGTTAATTTGATGTCGAAATCACTTAACGTCGGAGCTCAGGTTTTCGCGAACCTAACACTCCATCCCCTACGCGACGGGTACTTGCCGGTATCCGTCGCGTTACTTTTTTGTCTGTACGACGTTCTTCAGACGAAATTTATCCTGTGCTTGTATTCGCACATTCTTTATTGCTTTTTATGGTGTTAGCTAAGACGTGCATAAGCACGGTTTATCATTATTATTGACGGTATTTAACGTATCTGACAGGCAGAAAAAACTGCTTTTTTGCAAGCGGATACACGCAATAACCTTCAACGGATAATAAACGCGGTGCATATTACCTCCTCATTTTAATTATTCAAAATTTGGAGGGAGTTATTTTTTTGTGAGATTTATCTTATTGTTTCTTATGTATTTAATTTGCTTTCAAAAGTTCTGCGTCACATGAGTAAATTTCATGTGTGAGGGGTTTTTACAGGATTGTTTTATTCTGTGATTGGTGATTGTTGAAATATTGTTTTAATCTTATTTATAAACTGTTTTTTAAAACCTTTGTGCTTTTTCTGCTAATTGTTTTTAGGGTGATAGAGTAATTTTATTAAACTATTTCATTGAAATTCTCTTTCACTTGAAAATTTCTTTACGCTGCAAACGAAACTGCATTGATAACGGCTGCAGTGTAATAAGTCAGTGAAGCGAAAAAATAGTAGCCTTAATCACCAGATAATGTGCTGGTCATACGTTGAGTGGATCTATTTTTCGATAATAGATAGTTTATTATGCTGCAACAGGATGTATTAGGCTTATTACTGTTCGCAGAATCCGCAGCTTAGCCGCCGGATCTCCCCAACGGCACCACCAACGGCGTGCCAGCTACCGGGTCGTCTATTATCATGCAGCGCATGCCATAGAGTCGTTCGATCAACTCTGCGGTCACGATGTCGCGCGGTGCGCCTTGCGCCACAATTTTGCCTTCACGCAGTGCAATCAGGTGTGTGGCGTAGCGGCAGGCCTGATTCAGATCGTGCAAGACCGCTGCAAGGGTGTAGCCCTTTTCACGATTTAACTCACTGAGCAGTTCCAGCAGGTCAATCTGATGGCTGATATCAAGCCAGGTGGTGGGCTCATCGAGCAGCATAATCGCCGTTTCCTGAGCCAGCACCATGGCTATCCACGCACGCTGGCGCTGCCCGCCGGAAAGTGTGTCCACGCTCTGATTCGCCAGTTCTACGACGCCAGTGGCTTGCATGGCCCGGTTAACGGCATCTTCATCTTCTTTTCGCCAACGGCTAAACAGGGGTTGATGCGGATAGCGTCCTCGGGCCACTAATTCCTGAACGGTGATATCGCCGGGCGTGGTGGCATTTTGCGCTAACAGGCCGATACGTCGCGCCACGTCTTTGCTGGCAAAGCGCTGGATCTGTTCGCCATCCAGCCAGACATGGCCTTGTTGCGGAGCCATCAGGCGGCTGAGTGTGCGCAGCAGAGTCGACTTCCCGCAGCCGTTGGGGCCGATTATCGCGGTGAAATGCCCGTCCGGGATCGCCACCGTTAAATCGTCGGCGATGACTTTTTTGCCATAACTGAGCGTTAGGTGCTCGCCGTGCAGTCGGGAGGAGAGGGCGGTCATTTTTTACGAGACTCCTGAATAAGCAGCACGATGAGATAGAGGCCGCCAAGGCTGACGGTCACCACGCCCACCGGAAGCTGGTAAGGCATAAACAGTTGTTGAGCGCAGTAATCGGCCAGTGCCAGCACGAATGCGCCACACAGGGCGGACTGAGTCAGCCCCCAGCGAGCGGTGCCGCTGAGCCTGCGAGCAATATGTGGCGCGACAAGGGCAATAAAGGAAATCGGGCCTGCCAGCGCCGTTGCTCCGGCGGTGAGTACCACCGCGACCAGCATCATCAACAGGCGAGAACGTTCGACTTGCACGCCAAGGGCGCAAGCGCTGTCATCGCCCATTTCCAGCAGGCGCAGGCGGCGTACTAACAGCGCCGCGCAAGCCAACATAATGAGTAACAGAGGCGCAGATGGCCAGGTTTTCGCCCACGTTATGCCATTGAGCGAACCTGCGTACCAGAGCCCGGCCGACACGGCGGTTTCCAGCGAGGCACGCAGCAGCAGCCAGGTGTTGAACGCCATCAGCATGGCCCGCACGCCGATACCAATAATGATCAGGCGAAACGTGTCTATGCCATCGCGCCACGCCAGCAGCCAGACGATCAGCGAAGTCACGATCCCACCGGCCATCGCAGCGAGCGCAATGGCGGTCAGATGTTGACCATACAACACCATCGCCACCAGCACGCCGCTCCACGCCCCGGTGTTGAAACCCATCACATCCGGGCTGCCAAGTGGGTTACGCATCAGCGACTGAAAAATGGCTCCGCTGACGCCCAGCGCTGCGCCAACCAGGAGCGCCATCAGCACGCGGGGCAAACGCCACTCGGTGACGACTAAGGTGACATTACGTGGCGCATCACCGAATAACGCCGAGAAGATTTGTGAGAACTCAAGGGTGACAACACCGCTGCGAAGGCTGAAAAGCGCGGTCATCAGGCTGGCAAGCACCAGTAAAAGGCAACTCAGGATTAGCCTGCGGGAAGGGGCAATCATGCTACACCTCCGCGAGGCTGGCGGCGTACCAGCCATATCAGCACTGGTGCGCCGATAAAGGCGCTTACGACAGAAACGCGTAATTCACCCGGCACCAGCAGGCGACCGAGAATATCCGCAAAAAGAAGCAGGGCAGGTGTGGCGAGCAGTGTGACGGGCAATGACCAGCGATGATCGGCTCCTACCAGCCAGCGCGCCATATGCGGCATCATCAGGCCGATAAAGGCTATTGGGCCGACCAATGCTGTCGCGCTGCCGCTCAAAAGTGTAATGGCGAGCAGGCCGAGCAGCTGCGTGCGTGCCACTTTATTGCCCAACGCGGTCGCTGTGTCTGCCCCCAGGCTCAGGCTGTTTAACGAACGGCTCAATCCTAACGCGAGTGCTGTGGCCAGCAACATGGGGAATACGGCGACCTTCAGGGTTTGCAGTGAACGAATATCGAGGGAACCCGCCTGCCAGAATCGAAGCTGATCGTAGACATCCGGGTTGAGCAGTGAAATCCCGGTCGATAACCCTTCCAGCACGGCGGCAAGCGCCACGCCCGCCAGTGTCAGGCGAACCGGGCTGAGCTGCCCGCCGCCCTGGCTGCCAGTGAAAGCCACCAACAGTGAAGCGACAAACGCGCCACAATAGGCGAGCAGTAATTGTTCCTGCGGGGAAGTCATGCCCAGCAACGCGGCACCCAGCACAATGGCGAAACTGGCTCCGGAATTGACGCCCAGAATACCCGGGTCGGCGAGCGGATTTCGGGTCAGCGTTTGCATCAAGGCGCCCGCCAGGCCAAGCGCGGCGCCAGCCAGCAACCCGGCCAGCGTTCGTGGCAGACGGGCATCGAGCACGATGGTGCAATCGGCGCTTTGACAGCTGCCGGAAAGGGCATCCACCACCACGTTCAACGGCAGAGATTTGGCACCAACCAGCAGGCTGAGGGCAACAGCAGTAGATAACAGTATCAGCAATCCGGGCACTGCGACGGTGCGCAGAGCGGCGGGGGAGAACGACATCGCCAGGTCCTTTGGTTGATAATGATAGTAATTATCGTTATCGATCTTATTCGTTTATGTTAGCATGTGCGGCCACGGAAATGGTACCGAAAGTTCGTTGAAGGCCCTGTGATGCAAAGACAATCCTGGCTGCTGAACATCAGCCTGCTGAAGACTCACCCGGCGTTTCGCGCCGTCTTTATTGCCCGTTTTATCTCCATTCTTTCTCTCGGCTTGCTCGGCGTTGCGGTGCCGGTGCAAATCCAGATGATGACCCATTCAACCTTGCAGGTCGGGCTGTCCGTTACCTTAACTGGCGGTGCGATGTTTATCGGCCTGATGCTGGGCGGGGTATTGGCCGATCGCTACGAGCGCAAAAAGTTGATCCTGCTGGCGCGCGGAACTTGCGGCATTGGCTTCTTAGGCCTGTGGCTGAATGCGTCGTTGCCAGACCCTTCGCTGCTGGCGATTTATTTGCTCGGCATTTGGGACGGGCTGTTTGCTTCCATCGGCGTGACAGCACTGCTGGCCGCCACGCCAGTCCTGGTCGGGCGGGAGAACCTGATGCAGGCCGGGGCTATTACCATGCTGACTGTCCGTTTGGGCTCAGTGATTTCTCCGATGGTCGGCGGGTTGCTGCTCGCCAGCGGAGGCTTCTCCTGGAACTATCTGTTGGCGGCGATTGGAACGTTTATCACCACTCTGACACTGCTGCGTTTACCTCAGTTACCGCCACCGCCGCAGCCTCGTGAGCATCCCCTTAAATCGTTAATGGCGGGTCTGAAGTTTCTCTTTAACAGCCCGCTAATTGGCGGCATAGCGCTGCTCGGCGGTTTGCTGACGATGGCGAGCGCGGTGCGCGTGCTTTATCCGGCGCTGGCGATGCAGTGGCAAATGTCAGCGGCGCAAATCGGCCTGCTTTACGCGGCAATCCCGTTGGGCGCTGCACTCGGGGCGCTCACCAGTGGACGACTCGCGCAGCACGTACGGCCTGGGATGTTGATGTTAACCACCACGGTGGCGGCATTTATCGCGATTGGCTTATTCAGCCTGATGCCCGTGTGGCTGCTGGGCGTAATTTGTCTGGCGCTGTTCGGCTGGCTGAGCGCCGTCAGTTCGCTGCTGCAATACACCCTTATTCAGACGCAAACGCCTGAAGCGATGCTCGGCAGAATAAACGGATTGTGGACGGCGCAAAACGTGACGGGCGATGCCATCGGCGCAGCACTGCTGGGCGGAATGGGCGCGATGTTAACGCCAGCCGCCGCAGCAAGCGCGAGTGGCTGGGCGCTGGCTGTGGTGGGGCTGTTACTGATTCTGCTGTTGCGGGAACTGCGTGGATTTCGGCGGGAAGATGAGCCAGTGGAAGAAGCCGCCTGATTGCCCGGCGGCGCTTCTGGACTGACCCCATAAAGTAGGCCGGGTCAGGCGAAAGCCGCCACCCGGCAAAACATCAGCCAAACAAAGCCTCAAGACGCTGCAATACCAGCATCGCGCTGTAGTAATCAAGACGGAATGTTTCGGTGCCGAGCGCATAAACATGCTTGTTCTGCACGGCTGTCAGGTGCGAGAGAAGCGGATTGGCATAAATCGCGTCGGCATCTTTTTGGTCGCCTGCAAACAGGAACAGCGATTGCCCGTTCAGACCGGTCGCCAGGTTTTCCCCGCCAAGCTGAAGGATGTCATGACGTTTGCCCTGGCTTTGGCTGGTGTGCAGCCCTTCAGGCAGCGGTGCCAGGCTGAAGCCGAGTTGTTCCAGAAGCTTGCCCTGTGCGGATTCCGGCGTCCACAGATTGGCGGTATGTGCCGCGGCGGTATACACCAGTGCGCTGACAGGCTGCGGCGGCAGTTTCATTTTTTGCTTCAGCGCGTTGAGCTTGCTGTCGAATGCGCTGATGCGTGCTGTGGCCTGTTTCTCCTGCCCGGTGATCGTGCCGAGCTGCGCCAGGAGTTGCTGCCAGCTCTTGTCGTCGTAATTGATGATAAGCGTTGGCGCGATGGCGGAGAGCTGATCGTAGAGCGCTAACGCGGAATCACCGCCAGTGGCGCTGATGAGGATCAGATCCGGCATTTGAGCGGCAACCGCTTCAGCGCTGGGTTCTCCAATGTACAGGCGTGCGAGTTTGCGCTGTTTGGCGACATCCCCCCATTGGCGCAGAAAACCCTGGTCATCCGCGACGCGATTATTTGGGGTTGTCGCGCCACTTGCTACCACGGGCGCATCAATGGCGAGAAGTGAACCGGTAAGGGTGACACTGGTGGAAACAATCCGCAGCGGCTTGCTGTCGAGCGTATGTGTCCCGCGGCTGTCAGTGACCTGACGAGGCCAGTCGGCGGCCAGCGTTGAGGTTAATCCTAAAAGCGAAAGACTGAGAAACAACAGGGCATTACGGAAAAAAGCGGGGGATTTCACGAGGTCAGTATCCTGTTTTGTTGACATTAATGCTTCTCATTTTCACTTGAGGGGCGCGCAGATGCAAGCAGGATGATGCTGCGGAAGTTGACAGTACGAGCGTTTACTTTTACCTTACCGAACCAAAATATAAATGATAATCATTATTAATATCTTTATCGTTTTGGAGGATGATATGGAAACGTCACTGGCTGAGGCCGTTCAGGAAGTCGCACCAACACTGTCTCCCGACAGCTTCTTTTTTATGTCGCCGTACCGCAGTTTTACGACACGCGGCTGTTTTCGCCGAATTTCTCAGCCCGTGGAAGGGGGCGAAAAGTTGGCTGGCGAATTCCAGACCAGCATCGCTCAAGCCTTTGCTGACGCCAAAGCGGCAGGCATCGACAAACCGTTGCTGGTCGGGGCCATTCCCTTCGACACGACACAACCTTCCGCGCTGTTTATCCCCAAAAGCAGCGAAGCGTTTTCCCGCACGGACAAACAACACTCCGCACCTTTCGCCGCGACGCTGAAACCCATGCAGGTAACAGCCCGCAAGGAGATCCCCGAGCAGGATGTGTTTATGTCGATGGTGGCGAAAGCTGCAGAGCTCACCGCGACGCCGAAAGTGGACAAGATTGTCCTGTCGCGTCTGATTGAAATGACCACCGATACTGCCGTGGATACCGGAGCCTTGCTGGAACGTCTGATCGCTCAGAACCCGGCGAGCTTCAATTTCCATGTGCCCCTGGCAGACGGCGGTGTGTTACTCGGCGCAAGCCCGGAATTGCTGTTACGCAAAGAGGGCAAGCATTTCAGCTCTCTGCCGCTGGCAGGTTCTGCGCGCCGCCAGCCGGATAATGTGCTGGATCGCGAAGCGGGTAACCGTCTGCTGGCGTCTGAAAAAGATCGCCATGAGCACGATCTCGTCACTCAGGCGATGAAAAAAGTGCTGGCTCCACGCAGCGAAAAACTCTCACTGCCGTCATCCCCGCAACTGATTACCACCCCAACACTCTGGCACCTCGCCACGCCCATCGAAGGCGAAGCGAAAGCGCAGGAAAACGCGCTGTCGTTGGCTTGTCTGCTGCATCCAACTCCTGCCTTAAGCGGCTTCCCCCATGATGTGGCTAAAGCGCTGATTGCCGAGCTTGAACCTTTCGAACGCGAGCTGTTCGGCGGCATTGTTGGCTGGTGCGATGCGGAAGGAAACGGCGAATGGGTGGTGACGATCCGCTGCGCCAAAGTCCGTCAAAATCATCTTCGTCTGTTTGCGGGCGCGGGCATCGTGCCTGCCTCTTCGCCGCTCGGTGAGTGGCGTGAAACGGGCGTGAAGTTAACCACCATGCTGAATGTGTTTGGCCTGAATTAAGGAGTGATCATGAGCGTTGCGTTTACTCGCTGGCCAGACGACCTGGCGGCTCGCTACCGTGCAAAAGGCTACTGGCAGGATTTGCCGCTGACCGACATGTTGACCCGTCATGCTCATAGCGATGCGCTGGCGGTGATTGAGGGAGAGCGCCGTGTCACTTACAGGGAGCTCAACACTCAGATTGATAATCTGACGTCGTCATTGCAGCGTCTGGGTCTGAAACCGGGCGAAACTGCGCTGGTGCATTTGGGCAACGTAACGGAGTTTTACATCACGTTATTTGCACTGCTGCGTATTGGTGTGGCACCGGTCAACGCGCTGTTCAGCCATCAGCGCAGCGAGCTGCATGCTTACGCCGCGCAGATTGAGCCTGCCCTTCTGATTGCCGATCGTGAACACGCGCTGTTTGCCAATGATGAGTTTCTGAACTCGTTTGTGAGTGAGCATCGCTCGGTGCGGGCGGTGCTTCTGCGTAACGATCATGGCGAGCACGACCTGGCGGCCGCTATCGCCCAACCGGCCGATAATTTTTTGCCCACGCCGACCAGGGCCGATGAGGTTGCCTTTTTCCAGTTGTCCGGCGGCAGCACGGGCACGCCAAAACTCATTCCTCGCACCCACAACGATTATTACTACAGCATTCGCCGTAGCAATGAAATTTGTGAGTTCGATGCCCACACGCGTTATTTGTGCGCCTTGCCTGCGGCCCATAACTACGCCATGAGCTCGCCTGGCGCGCTGGGTGTTTTCCTCGCTGAAGGTTGCGTCGTGCTGGCGGCCGATCCCAGTGCGACGCTCTGCTTCCCGCTGATTGAACAACACCAGATTAACGTGGCGGCGCTGGTTCCGCCTGCCGTGAGCCTGTGGCTCCAGGAAATTCAGGCCACCGGCAGCAATGCGCAACTTGCTTCCCTGAAACTGTTGCAAGTGGGGGGCGCTCGCCTGTCCGCGACGCTCGCCGCGCGCATTCCTGCAGAAGTGGGCTGCCAGTTGCAGCAAGTTTTCGGCATGGCGGAAGGGCTGGTGAATTACACCCGTCTGGACGATTCGCCGGAACGCATCATCCACACCCAGGGCTGCCCGATGTCGCCTGACGACGAAGTGTGGGTGGCTGATGCCAACGGAAATCCTTTGCCGCAGGGCGAAGTGGGGCGGCTGATGACGCGTGGCCCTTACACCTTCAGAGGCTACTACAAAAGCCCTGAGCACAACGCCAGTGCCTTTGATGCCAACGGGTTTTACTGTTCCGGCGATCTGATTTCCATCGATGCAGACGGTTACATCACCGTTCAGGGGCGCGAGAAAGATCAGATTAACCGTGGTGGAGAGAAGATTGCCGCAGAAGAGATTGAAAACCTGATGCTGCGCCATCCGGCTGTTATTCATGCCGCGCTGGTGAGCATGGAAGACAACCTGCTGGGCGAGAAAAGCTGCGCGTATCTGGTGGTTCGCGAACCGCTGAAAGCCGTGGCGGTGCGTCGCTTCCTGCGCGAGCAGGGCGTTGCGGAATTTAAGCTGCCGGATCGCGTGGAGTGCGTTGCCGCACTGCCGCTGACGCCGGTAGGGAAAGTCGATAAAAAACAATTACGTCAGTGGCTGGCTGAACGCGCCCTGGCCTGAAGGAGAAGAGTATGGCAATTCCAAAACTGCAGGCCTATGCACTGCCAACCGCCGCCGATATGCCGGTCAATAAAGTGGACTGGGCGTTTGAGCCTGAGCGCGCAGCGCTGTTGATCCACGACATGCAGGAATACTTCCTCAACTTCTGGGGTGAAAACAGCGAAATGATGGAAACCGTGGTGGCGAACATTAAAGCCCTGCGCGATTTCGCCAAAAAGCACAACATCCCGGTTTACTACACCGCGCAGCCAAAAGAGCAGAACGATGAAGATCGCGCGTTGCTCAATGACATGTGGGGTCCGGGGCTGACTCGTTCGCCAGAACAGCAGCGCGTGATTGCCGCGCTTGCCCCGGATGAAGCCGATACCGTGCTGGTGAAATGGCGTTACAGCGCGTTTCATCGCTCGCCGCTGGAACACCTGCTGAAGGAAACCGGACGCAATCAGCTGATCATCACCGGAGTGTATGCGCACATTGGCTGCATGACCACCGCGACAGATGCGTTCATGCGTGACATCAAACCGTTCTTTGTCGCAGATGCGCTGGCGGATTTCAGCCGCGAAGAACATCTGATGTCCCTGAAGTATGTAGCCGGACGTTCAGGCCGGGTGGTTATGAGCGAAGAACTGCTGCCGTTACCGGTTTCGAAAGCTGCGCTGCGGGCGATGGTTTTGCCACTGCTGGATGAGTCCGACGAGCCGATGGATGATGAAAACCTGATTGATTACGGTCTGGATTCGGTACGCATGATGGCGCTGGCGGCACGCTGGCGTAAGGTGCATGGCGATATCGATTTCGTGATGCTGGCGAAAAATCCAACCCTGGATGCCTGGTGGGCGCTGCTTTCCCGTGAGGTGAAATAATGGCGGGCTGGGATTTTCAGGGCAAAACAGTTTGGGTCACCGGAGCCGGGAAAGGGATCGGCTATGCGACCGCGCTGGCCTTTGCTGAAGCCGGGGCGAACGTGACCGGTTTCGATATTGCCTTTGGCGAAGACGTTTATCCGTTTGCGACTGAAGTGCTCGATGTGGCAAATGCCGAACAGGTTCAACAGGTGTGTGCTCGCGTGTTAAACGACGTGCAGCGCCTGGATGTTCTGGTCAACGCGGCGGGGATATTGCGAATGGGCGCAACGGATCAGCTCAGCCTTGAAGACTGGCAGCAGACGTTCTCGGTGAATGTGGGCGGTGCGTTTCATCTGTTTCGCGCCACGATGTCTCAGTTTCGCCGTCAGCAGGGGGGAGCGATCGTCACGGTAGCGTCCGATGCTGCGCACACGCCGCGAATGGGAATGAGCGCTTATGGCGCATCAAAAGCGGCGCTGAAAAGCCTGGCGCAAACCGTCGGGCTTGAGCTGGCTTCCAGTGGGGTGCGCTGCAATATTGTCTCGCCGGGGTCGACGGACACAGATATGCAGCGAACGCTGTGGGTGAACGAAGATGCAGAACAGCAGCGCATTCGTGGCTTTGGCGAGCAGTTCAAATTGGGCATTCCGCTGGGCAAAATCGCCCGTCCGCAGGAGATTGCCAACACCATCCTGTTCCTCGCTTCGGATAACGCCAGCCACATCACGCTGCAAGATATCGTGGTGGACGGCGGGTCGACACTGGGGGCGTGATGATTTGGGTTCGACATTTAACGCTTGAGCAGCTCAACGCCACCAGCGCCAATACGATGGTCGCGCATTTAGGGATTGTCTACACCCGCTTAGGGGACAACACCCTTGAAGCAGACATGCCAGTGGATGGCCGAACGCATCAGCCGTTTGGCCTGCTGCACGGTGGTGCGTCTGCGGCGCTAGCCGAAACGCTGGGGTCAATGGCGGGTTACCTGATGACGCGCGAAGGGCAATGTGTTGTGGGCACGGAACTCAATGCGACTCATCATCGGGCCGTTTCTCAAGGCAAAGTGCGTGCGGTCTGCCAGCCGCTGCATTTGGGTAAACAAACCCAGAGCTGGGAGATTGTGGTGTTTGATGAGCAAGGACGACGGTGCTGTACGTGTCGTTTGAGTACGAGGGTGATGGGGTAGCTCGGGCGGCCCCTCACCCCGACCCTCTCCCCAAAGGGGCGAGGGAGAAAACCGCACAGTCTGGTTCCCTCTCCCCTTTGGGGAGAGGGCTAGGGTGAGGGGAAATTAAAGCATCGACACCACCCGACGAAGCAGGCGAATTCGTGGCTCAATCGAAGCAATATCCAGCCATTCTGCCGGGCTGTGGAAGCCTGCTCCTACCGGGCCCAAACCGTCCAGCGTTGGAATGCCTAGCGCTGCTGTGTGGTTAGCATCACTGCCGCCACCCACTGCTTGCCAGGTGACTTTAACGCCTTCTTCCTGGCCAGCCAGTTCTACCAGGCGCATCAGCAACTGAGTTTCTTCGCTCGCGGCCATCGCGGGTTTATGGTTCGCCCGTGTCAGGCTGGTGGAAACTCCCTCCAGGAACCCTTTTTCGCACAACGTCGTTAACGCTTGATGCACGCGATCGTACTCGTCGTTTTCCCAGAATCGAACGTCCAGTTCTGCGCTGAGTGCGGCTGGCACTACGTTCGCTGCACTTCCACCCTGAACCACGCCGACGTTCAGCGTGGTGCCACGGTCGGTGTTAGACAGTGCATTGATTGCCAATACGCTGTTCGCAAAAGCGGTGATGGCGGAACGGCCTTTCTCCGGCTCATTCCCTGCATGCGCGGCGACACCTGCGAAAGTGAGCTTATAGCCCGCCATCCCCTTACGTGCTTTGACCAGTGAGCCATCTGCGCGAGCGGCCTCACAGACCAGAACACAGCGGGCGCGTTTAGCGAGCTTGCCGATCCACTCATGCGAATGCACGCTGCCCGTTTCTTCATCAGGATTCATCGCCACGGCGATAGACAGGCGTGCAAGATGTTCTGCCGGAAGCGTACGCATGGCCCACAGGATATTCAGCAATCCGCTTTTCATGTCGGAAACACCCGGCCCATACAAGCGTTCTTCATCGCGGCTCATTGGGCGCTCAGCCACAGTGCCCGCTGGGAAAACAGTATCCAGATGGCCGACTAACAAGACGTCAAATTCTGTTGCCTTCGGTTTGTTGCAGACAAATACGCCCGGCCCAACGGCTGAACCTAAATCGACTTGCTCTGTGTGCCAGCCTTCTTGCTGCCAGAGGGTTTGCATTATGGCGGCCACTTTCGCCACGCCTTCGTGGGTCTGCGTTCCGCAGTCAACATCCACCAACGTGCGTAATTCTTCGATGTATTTTTCCAGTTCCATGGTCAGTCCTTGTTTAGATAATGACGCGCATCAGCAGCATGGCTAAGAAGGCGTTGATGACGGAGATTGCAATCATCAGCGGAATACGTTTGGCACGGGTGCCGATAACGCCAAGAATGCGGCCCAGATACTGCACCTGAGAGCCCATCAGGTAGATGGCTGGCGCAAGAATCGCTAAATGTTCCCCCGTCAGAATGCCTTTATCGAACAGGCCGATAGCGACCCCAATAGCGCCGCCCATCGACATCCAGCCGCCGATAAGCACCGCTGCCGCTTCACCCGGCAGGCCGAACAAGCCCATCAGTGGCGCGAATACAATGCCCAGGCCTTTCAGTGCTCCGGTGATTTCCAGCGCTTTGATGATAATGAACGCCATGACCACATTTGGCAGGGTGCTGGTGGTGGCGATATTCCAGCCCTTGCGGGCACCTTCGACAAAGACGTCGGTAATTACGGGATTCGAGGTTGGGGCACTCATGAGGCTTCTCCCTGTGCGGTTGTAGAGGCAGTCGCTTTTTTCTCGCTGATGCTGAGGATCAACCTCATCAGGTTGGCACCGACAATTTTCATCATGAACATCACGGCGATGCAGGCCCCGATGGAAGTTGGCACCGCGGTTGTGCCATCCACCGCCATGAGGGTGAACAGAATGGCACCTGAGGAGAAAAAGTTAGTGATCATCGCGCCGGCCGAGAACTGAAACATGGCGAAGATATCTTTCTCTTTTTCGCTGATCTGGCCTTCATCTGCCAGATTTCGCGTTAGCGAGGCACCGACATCCGTACTTTGCAGGCTGCCTATCAGCGCCAGCCCGGTCGTTCCCGGAATGCCCATCAGCGGGCGTAACAGCGGGGTCAGAAGGCGACGAGCGGCACGTAAAGCGCCGTAATGCTCAAGCACGTTAATCATGCCAAGGGCGAACATCACGGCGGGGATCAGCCCCAGTGCAAACAGAAAGCCGTCCATTGCCCCGTGGCCGCCATGGCCGCGAAAAGCGGAGGTCGTGGTGGTGATTGTCTCGCCTTGTTGGTTGACGCTGCTCACGACTTTGCCGAAAGCACCGTTGAGGGTGGTGAAATCAAAAACGCCGTACCATTCCTTGCCGCCGAGCAAGCCTGAAAAAAAGACAGCGGCAAAGGCCAACGCGAAGTACGCGCCGGGGCCCACTCTGTTTTCCTGCAGTTGTGTACTCATTTCCATTTCCTTGTAGGTGGCTGTTTCGCCAATTCATTCTGCGTACTGCGGCAGGAAAAATAATGATGCAAATCATTTTGTAACGTGAGGAAATTAATTAAGAATCAAAAGTGTGACGCAGAAAACGAATGGGTTCTGAGGCGGGCTTTGAACGAAAAGTGATCGGCTTAACAATGTATTGTAAATACCTGGTGAGATGTCGGTTTTCCTTGGTTGTCAGGTTGTTAAATCCAAGGGCGGTGTTATAGATACAAAATGTAACATCTTCCCCCTACACTGACGGACTAAGACCATGAACAACCCAGGGAAATACCTTATATGGGCAGTTCTCTCGATTGTGGGAGCCTTTGCCCTTGGCTACATCGCACTGAATCGTGGTGAACAAATCAACGCCCTGTGGATAGTGGTGGCGGCGGTTTGTATCTACCTTATTGCCTATCGTTTTTACGGCCGCTATATCGCCAAAAATGTGCTGGCTGTTGACCCTACCCGCATGACGCCAGCGGTACGTCATAATGACGGGCTGGACTATGTGCCGACCGATAAGAAAGTGCTGTTCGGTCACCATTTTGCGGCGATTGCCGGGGCTGGGCCGTTGGTTGGGCCGGTGCTGGCGGCGCAAATGGGCTATCTGCCCGGGATGATTTGGATCCTGGCAGGCGTTGTGCTCGCCGGTGCCGTGCAGGACTTTATGGTGCTGTTTGTCTCCACGCGCCGTGACGGACGCTCCCTTGGTGAGCTGGTGAAAGAGGAAATGGGCGCCACCGCCGGGGTTATCGCGCTGATAGCGACCTTTATGATCATGGTTATCATCCTTGCGGTGCTGGCGATGATCGTGGTGAAAGCGCTGACTCACAGCCCTTGGGGCACCTATACCGTCGCCTTTACCATTCCGCTGGCGATTTTCATGGGCATCTACATTCGCTATCTGCGTCCGGGACGTATTGGCGAAGTGTCGGTCATCGGCCTGGTGCTGCTGGTGTTTGCCATTATTTCTGGCGGCTGGGTAGCAGAAAGCCCGACGTGGGCACCGTGGTTTGATTTCACCGGTGTGCAGCTGACCTGGATGCTGGTGGGTTACGGTTTTGTCGCCGCAGTATTGCCTGTCTGGCTGCTGCTGGCTCCGCGCGATTATCTTTCTACCTTCCTGAAAATAGGCACCATCGTGGGGCTGGCGATTGGCATTCTGATCATGCGTCCTACGCTGACTATGCCAGCGCTAACCAAGTTTATCGATGGTACTGGCCCGGTGTGGACAGGGAACCTGTTCCCGTTCCTGTTTATTACCATAGCCTGTGGCGCGGTCTCTGGGTTCCACGCTCTGATTGCTTCTGGCACCACGCCGAAAATGCTCGCCAATGAAGGTCAGGCCTGCCTGATTGGCTACGGCGGGATGTTGATGGAATCCTTCGTGGCCATCATGGCGCTGGTCGCCGCGTGTATTATCGACCCGGGTGTCTATTTTGCCATGAACAGCCCGATGGCCGTTCTCGCGCCAGCGGGTACCACCGATGTGGTCGCTTCAGCGGCGCAAGTGGTTAGTAGTTGGGGCTTCGCCATCACGCCGGACACACTGACACAAATCGCCAACGAAGTCGGGGAGCAGTCGATCATTTCCCGAGCAGGCGGCGCACCTACGCTTGCCGTAGGGATGGCGTACATTCTGCACGGTTCGCTTGGCGGCCTGATGGATGTGTCTTTCTGGTATCACTTCGCCATTCTGTTTGAAGCGCTGTTTATTCTGACGGCGGTGGATGCAGGCACACGTGCGGCGCGCTTTATGCTGCAAGATTTACTGGGCGTGATCAGCCCGAATCTGAAACGTACTGACTCGTTGCCAGCCAACCTGCTGGCAACAGCGCTGTGCGTGCTGGCGTGGGGTTACTTCCTGCATCAGGGCGTGGTCGATCCGCTGGGCGGCATTAACACCCTGTGGCCGCTGTTCGGTATCGCCAACCAGATGCTGGCCGGTATGGCGCTGATGCTCTGCGCAGTAGTGCTGTTCAAGATGAAACGTCAGCGCTACGCGTGGGTTGCGCTGGTACCCACGGCGTGGCTGTTAATTTGTACCCTGACCGCAGGCTGGCAGAAAGCCTTCAGCAGCGATGCCAAAGTGGGCTTCCTGGCGATTGCCAATAAGTTCCAGGCTATGATCGACAGCGGTAAGATCCCGGCGCAGTACACCGAATCGCAGCTTTCGCAGCTGGTGTTCAATAACCGTCTGGATGCCGGGCTGACCATCTTCTTTATGGTGGTTGTGGTGGTGCTGGCGTTCTATTCTGTGAAGACCGCGCTGGCGGCACTGAAAGAAGACAAACCGACCGCCAAAGAAACGCCTTACGAGCCGATGCCGGAAAATCTGGAACAGATTGTGGCCCAGGCGAAGAGCGCACATTAATCTGGGTGCCAGCCCCTCTCCCTAACCCTCTCCCGCGGGGAGAGGGGACAATTCTGGTGCGGTTTTCTCCCTCTCCCTTTGGGAGAGGGCAGGGGAGAGGGGATCTACAGGAGATAACATGTTCGACACACTCTCAAAAGCCGGAAAATACCTCGGCCAGGCGGCGAAAATGATGATTGGCGTACCTGATTACGACAATTACGTGGAGCACACACGCCTGAACCATCCGGACAAAACGCCGATGACTTATGAAGAGTTTTTCCGTGAGCGTCAGGACGCGCGCTACGGTGGCAAAGGCGGCGCGAAGTGCTGTTAGCCTTCTTTCGGCAGAAAGAGACTGATTTGTTCCTGAGTGCAACCATAGATGGCGGCCAGTTTCTCTCTGGTGCGCTTTTGCGGGCGGGAATCAGGTGATTCCAGTTGCGAGACCGCTGACTGAGTAATGCCAAGTTTATCTGCCACTTCCTTCTGCGACAGACCACACGCGATGCGCCAGGCTGCCTGTAGACTGACATCCTCGGAGGTCATGAGGCAGGCGATTTCGTGGGGGATACCCACATTGTCATACTCATCATGTTCAGTGGGGATCTCTTCCCAATTATCTTCTTCACCTTCCTCCTCTACGGGGACACGGTCGAGCATCATGTTGAACCACACATGGTAGGGCACCACGACGTATTGGGTGTTGCCTTGTTCATCTTTGATAAATTGTATATTCATAGCGTGCTGGTTCCTCATGAAAGGCATAGGTTTTTGAGGTTCTTCGCAGGACTGCCACGACAGAGCAGATTTCATCATTGTCACCCGAACGAGTGAAAATAATCCTGTAGTCACCAACCCTAAGCCGATAGTGATCTTCTGGTACTTTAAGTTTTCGAATATCGAGCGGTGGGGCGCTTATATCCCCCAAATAGCCTAATTTCATCTCGATGTTTTGTTGATAACGCTTATCCAGCGACAGAAAATTTTTCTTCGCCGCTCGTGACCAAATGATCGTCAACTTGTCTTCCTGCAACATAGTCCTTCCTTATTTATTAGTAAATAATTAGATTATTAGTTGTTCGTGTATTAGAGAATGTCAGGCAGTGTAGAAGCAGAAAGGCGAGGGAGAAAAGAGGCAATGCATCAGCTTACGAGGCAGGCTGCAAGCGCCTTTGCCAGTCGACAAAGGCGTGCAGTAAAACGGGAAGCGGGGTCGCAAAAGCAGATGTACGAAACCGGACTCAGGCGTTTACGCCGCCATCAACATCGAGACCTGTGCCAGTAATTTGCCCGGCGGCAGGGCTCGCGAGGAAGGTCACGGCGGCGGCAATGTCTTCCGGTTTGCCGTAATGGCCGACGGCAATCTGTTTGACTTGTTCTCTGCCCTGTTCGCTGTCAGCCGGATTCATGTCGCTGTCGGTAGGGCCAGGGTGCACAAGATTGACGGTAATGCCGCGCGGGCCCAAATCTCGTGCCAGGCCACGAGTAAAGGAGTTCAGCGCGGATTTGCTCATTGAGTAAACGGCGATCCCCTCGAACGCTACCCGGTTGGCGAGGCAGCTGCCGATGTTAATAATGCGTCCTCCTTGTCCAAGGTGGGGAAGTGCTGCCTGAGTAGCAATCACTACGCCGCGAATATTCACGCCGATCACGGCATCAATGTCTTCGAGTGACATTGTTTCCAGCGGGCCGCCGCGTGCAATTCCGGCGTTATTCACCAAAATATCCAGCCCACCCAGCGTATGAGCCGTTTCATTCACCGCGTCCACAATGGCCTGCGCATTGCTGCTGTCAGCCTGAATCGCATGCCCCTTGCGTCCCAGGGCGCGAATTTCATCAGCCACGGCTTGCGCCTTATCGGCCGATTTTTCATAGGTGATCACCACATCGGCCCCGGCTTTCGCCAGTGACAATGCTATAGCTCGCCCAAGCCCGCGGCTGGCACCGGTTACCAGCGCGCGTTTACCCGTCAAATCGATATGCATAGTTGCTCCGAAGTTATGGTGTGAGAGTCATCATTAGGTATAGAGGGGGAATGTTCCCCGTCAATGGACCTGAAAGAGGTTATTTACGGCCACGTTGAGGATCAGCGGGTTAGCGCAGCGACCTTTACAATCGCCAGCAGCGACGAGCCTCCTGAATATCGCTGTTGCTCATTTGTTATTTTTCTGTGTATTATCGCTGGCCTGAGAAACCATCCGGACATCCGGACGGCTAATATCTTTTGGCTTTATCTTATGCTTTTTACGCCGTTGTCAGTGCAGAACGGCTGTGGAAGAGTCAGTGAAACAGACAATTAACAAAGGGTTCGCAGCGGATGGCAGTCAATCGTCTTGACATGCGCGGTATCAGCCTGGCCTTTTCCGGCTTTAAGGCACTGACTCAGGTGGAATTTACGCTCACCGGAGGGTCTGTGCATGCCCTGACAGGCGCGAATGGCGCAGGAAAATCGACGCTGATGGCGGTGCTTTGCGGCACTTACGACCATTACGAGGGCGAGATTGCGATTAACAGTCAGCCCGTCAACATCCGTTCTCCACGTGATGCGAAGCAGCTTGGCATTCATCTGGTACAGCAGGAAGTCGATGTGGCGCTGGTGCCGGGGTTGTCGATTGCGGAAAACATCATGCTCGACCATCTTGCGGGGCCGAATTACCGCTTTAGCTGGCGACAGATTCGGCAGCAGGCCAAAGAAGCACTGGCGCAACTGGATGTGGCGCTGGATGTTCGCCGCTCGATAGACAGTTGTTCTCTGGCCGAAAAACAGCAAATTTTGCTGGCACGCGCGCTCTCACACCATTGTCGTTTTCTGATTCTGGATGAACCGACGGCCCCGCTAGACAGCCATGAAAGCGAGCGGTTGTTTAACGTGGTCAGACGCCTGCAACAGCAGGGCATCGGCATCGTGTTTATCTCTCACCGCATTCATGAGCTGAAAGCCATCTGCGACACGTTGACGGTGTTGCGTGACGGGCGACTGATTGAAAGCGGCCCGATGGCTGCCCTGAGCGGAGAGCAAATTGTTGAGAAAATGCTCGGCCACGAGCTCACCGATATCTTCCCGCCTAAACGTGACGGCTACAGCGATGACGTCGTGCTGAACGTCGAAGGTCTGCATGATGAGAAGCTGTTGCAGGATATCTCGCTGCGCTTGCGTAAAGGGGAAATCCTGGGCATCGCAGGGCTGGCAGGGGCCGGAAAAACAGAGCTTTGCAAAGCGCTCTTTGGTGCGACGAAAAGCCGGGTGACTCGCGCTGAGCTTAACGGGCAGCCGTGGCAGCCATGCGATCCGGCAGATTCTGTCGTTCGTGGTTTGGCATTGGTGCCTGAAGAGCGCCGCAAAGAAGGCATTTTCATCGATGAACCGATCAGTATGAATCTGGCGATTGGTGCAGATAACAGCTTTTCACGCTGGAGTCTGTTTGGTCATCGTCAGGCCTGGCGCTGGGCCGAAGAAGTGATTGCCCGCGTAGGCATTCGTGCCACGGGGCCGGCTCAGACACTTCGCCGTCTTTCCGGAGGCAATCAGCAAAAAGTTGCCATTGGAAAATGGCTGCGCGGCAATGCCAATGTGCTGATTTTTGACGAGCCGACCAAAGGCGTGGATGTCAAAGCCAAAACCGATCTGTTCAACCTGATCGATGGCCTTGCCCGTGAAGGCAAAGGCGTGATTTATGCGTCCGGTGAATTCGCGGAGTTGGTTGGCTTATGCGACCGCATCTGCGTGCTCTGGGACGGAAAAATTGTGGCAGAAGTCTCGGGCGCTGAGGCCCGCGAAGAAACCTTACTTTATTACTCCACCGGAGGAACGGCGTCGTGAGCAAGGCCCTGGCAGTGAAAACGACGGCATCGGGCCGTCAGCAGTTTTTCGATTTTCTTTATAAATGGGGCATGTTGCTGACCGTGGTGGCGCTGGTGGCGATTTTTGGCCTCGCGTCGGACAACTTCCTCGATCCGTTCAACATCATCAACATTCTGCGTTCAATCGCTATCGTGACGGTGATTGCCGTCGGCGTATCGATTTCGCTGACGGTAGGCGGGTTTGATTTGTCTGTCGGTTCTACGGCTTCGCTCGCCAATGCCCTGGTTATCTCGCTGTTTGTCTGGCACGGATTTGGCACAACCGAGGCCATTGTGATCACTTTACTGCTGTGTACGCTGGTGGGGCTATTTAACGCCTTTTTGATTGTTATCCTGCGTATTCCCGACATGTTAGCCACACTTGCCAGCCTGTTTGTGATTCAGGGCGTGGCGGCGACTTACAGCTTCGGCGGCTCCATTACTGAAAACATGGTTCTGCCGAGCGGTGATATGGCTGAAGGCACGATCCCGGCGGCTTTTGGCCTGCTGGGGCAGGTGCCGACCATCGTGATTATTATGCTGGTGGTGACGCTGGTCGCCCAACTCGCGCTGTCACTGACCACACATGGCCGCCGGATGTATGCTATTGGCGGCAACCCTGAAGCGGCAAGGCTCTCCGGAATTCGTACCACTCGCTACAAAGTTGCGGCTTACGTTATCGCCTCGTTACTGGCAGGGCTTGGCGGCATTTTGCTGGCTTCACGAATTGGATCTTCGCAGGTCAATGCCGGCAGCAGCTATCTGATGGATGCCGTCGCCGCCGCCTGGATTGGCTTCTCCCTTGCCGGTTCCGGTAAACCTAATGCGCTTGGCACGCTGGTGGGGGCTGTGATTCTGGGCGTGCTGTCGAACGGGCTGGTGATGCTGTCAGTGCCATATTACGCGATGGACATTATCAAAGGTCTGGTGCTGGCTGGCGCGCTGGCGCTGACCTATTCCCAGCGCCGCGCATAACACCGTATGTACATAACAACAATCAGGGTAAACACAATGAAAAAAATCACGCTGTCACTCATCGCCGTGGGGCTGCTCAATTCCGTGGCAGCTTTTGCCGAAACGCCCACACCTGTTCCGGCGGCGATTGCCAATCACAGTGGCCCAATCCGTATCGCTGTTATTCGTAATCTGGGCTCGGATGACAACACCACGCAGTTCGTTGCAGGCGCGATTCAGGAAGGGAAAAAGCTCGGCTTTAAGGTCAGTGCTTTTTTAAGTAATGGCGATGATGCTAAGTTCCAGGACTTCGTTAACCAGGCCATTAGCCAGAAATACGACGGGATTATTCTTTCTCAGGGTCGTGATCCGTATTCCACCGCGCTGGTGAAAAAGGCCGTAGACGCGGGCATTAAAGTGGCCGCCTTCGATACCGCCGTGAATGGCGATATTCCGGGCGTAACGGTCTCCCAGCAGGATGATGCCTCGCTGACCGATCTTTCTTTCGGCCAGTTAGTCAAAGACTTCAACGGCAAAGCCAACATCATCAAGCTGTGGGTCGCAGGCTTCCCGCCAATGGAACGCCGCGAGACGGCCTACAAAGCGCTGCTGAAACAAAACCCGGGTATCAAAGAGCTGGAATCTATCGGCGCGGTCTCTTCTGATGTGCAGGGCGATACGGCGAACAAAGTGGGCGCGGTGCTGGCGAAATACCCGAAAGGGAAAATCGACGCTATCTGGGGCACCTGGGATGCCTTCAGCCAGGGCGCTTACAAAGCGCTGAAAGAGAACGGACGTACCGAAATCAAGCTCTACAGCATCGATGTTTCCAATCAGGATCTGCAGCTGATGCGCGAAGCGGGTAGCCCGTGGAAAGTGAGCGTGGCGGTAGACTCTAAGTTGATTGGCGCGACGAATGTGCGTTTGATTGCCAACAAGATTGCCGGAGAACCAACGCCTGCAACCTACGACTTCAAAGCCGCAGCCATTCCACAAGCGCTGTTAGTTGCACAGCCTGGGGCGGTTAACGTGGCAACGCTTGGCAAAATTATTCCGGGTTGGGGTCAGACTGAAGACTTTATCGCGCCGTGGTTTGCGACGCTGGAAGCTAAGGCTAAGTAAGTGAAGCGGTGAAGTTTGTAGATACTGTTATGCCACGCAAGCATTTTCTGTGTGCAACGTGGCATCGAACGGGCGTCCTGATTTCAGGACGCCGTACGCCACTTGTGCCA